>RPQJ01000033.1 GCA_003819815.1 Lysobacterales bacterium | reverse complement strand
GCGGGTCGCGCACCGGATGCGTGAGGCGCCGGACGGTCTCGACGTTCTGCGCGTAGACGTCGAGCCCGCTGTCGACCACCGTCTCGACGTCGCCGAGGACACCCTGGAAATCCGGCGTCAGCGCCTCGACCGCGGTGTCCGGGCAACGACGCTTGATCGCGCGCACGCAGGCCGCGAAATGGGCGGCACCGCCGTCGTCGAGATCGTCGCGATTGACCGAGGTGAGGACGACGTAGTGCAATCCCATGAGCGCGACCGTGCGCGCGGCGTTCTCGGGCTCGTCCGCGTCGAGCCAGCCCTGGGGATTGCCGGTGTCGACCGCGCAGAAGCGGCACGCCCGCGTGCAGACCTCGCCCATCAGCATCAGCGTGGCGGTGCCCGCGTTCCAGCACTCGCCGATGTTCGGGCACTTCGCTTCCTCGCAGACGGTCGCGAGGCGGTGCTCACGGACCGTGCGGCGCACCGAGTCGAAGCCCTCGCCGCCCGGCATGGGCGCGCGCAGCCACGACGGTTTGCGCCCCGCCGGAAGCGGCGCCGCTCTGGCGCTCGCCTTGACGCCGTCCTTGATTGCCGTCGTGCCCTGCGGCGTGACGTACTTCTGGCCGCTGCGCACGGCGGCGGGGACGACGGGTATGCCCTTGAAGTCGCTCATCGCTGGTCGATGCCTCTTGCGCGCATTGTACGGTTGCGGGCTCTTCCATGTTCGCATCGGACCCTTCGGGTGGGTTCGGGGAGGGGTTTCCCGGGACGCCGCGAGTACGTCCCTGTAGGCTCCGGGCGCCGCGTCCCTGCGGCGCACGGCCCGGGAAACCCCTCCCCGAACCCACCCGAAAGGCCGGACGCGCCTTGGTCGACGCGCTCGTACGCGGCTCGTGGGCGGAGCGGCGGCCAATCGGCTTGGAGCGCATAGCGGTCGCGGCGCGGGTTCCGGACAGGTTGCCCGGGCCGTGCGCCGCAGGGACGCGGCGCCCGGAGCCTACACGGATGTACTTGCGGCGTCCCGGGCAGCCTGTCCGGAACCCGCGCCGCGGCTACTCAGCGCGTAACGCCGCGCAGCCGCGCGTCGAGCTCCGCGAGCCGCTCCGGGGTGCCGATGTCGAGCCAGGCACCCGAATGCAGTTCCCCCGACACGCGACCCGCGGCGATGGCCGAGCGCAGCAGCGGAGCGAGCTTGAACGCGCCGTCGCTGCAACCTGCGAACAGCCGGCTGCGATAGACGCCGATGCCGGAAAACGTCAGCCGTTCGTCGCCGGCCGCGACGACGCGCCCGCCGTCGAGCACGAAATCGCCGCCAGGGTTGTGCGGCGGGTTCGGCACCAGGACCAGATGCGCGTCGTCGCCGGCCCCGAGCCGGCCGCGCAGCGCGGCACGGTCGAAATCGGTCCAGACGTCGCCGTTCACGACCAGGAACGGATCCTCGCCGAGCAGCGGCAGCGCCCGGAAGATGCCGCCGCCCGTCTCGAGCGGCTCCGGCCCTTCGTCGCTGTAGGCGAGACGCACGCCGTACCGGCCGCCGTCGCCGAGCCCGGCGCGGACCTGGTCTCCGAGCCAGGAGACGTTCACGACGACGTCGCGATAGCCCGCTGCCGCGAGCGCGTGCAGGTGATGCACGATGAGCGCCGCGCCGCCTGCCTCGAGCAGCGGCTTGGGCCGCGACAGCGTCAGCGGACGCATGCGTTCGCCGCGCCCGGCGGCGAGGACCATCGCCTTCACGCGGATGCCGTCCCCAGGCTCGCACGCACGGCCGGCAGCACTCGCTCGCCGACCAGTTCGCCGAGCGGATGGAGTTCGTCGTGGCGGGCGCAGGCCTCGACGACGTACCCGAGCGTCCGCGGCACGTCGGGCAGGTAACCGGGCTTGCCGTCGCGGTGCCAGAGTCGCGCGAAGATGCCGCTCGCCTTCAGGTGCCGCTGCACGCCCATCAGGTCGAACCAGCGCAGGAACGTCGCCTCGTCGACGCCGTGCACCACGTCCGCCACACGTGCCTGCTCGAGGAACGAGCGTGCCCACTCCAGCACCTTCGACTGCGGCCAGGACACGTAGCAGTCCCGCAGCAGCGAGACGAGATCGTAGGTGAGCGGCCCGTGCACGGCGTCCTGGAAGTCCAGGATGCCGGGGTTCGCATCCGGGCACACCATGAGGTTGCGCGAGTGGTAGTCGCGGTGCACGAACACGCGCGGCTGCTCGAGTGCGTTCGCGACGAGCCGATCGAGGATGCGGCAGAGGGCCGCGCTTTCCGCAGCCGTGAGCTCGAGGCCGAGGTGCCGGCCGAGCAGCCAGTCGGTGAAGAGGCTCATCTCGAAGCGCAGCAGCTTCTCGTCGTAGGGAGGCAGCCCGGCCGCGTGCGACCGTCCGCCGTCCTGGATGCGGACGAGCGCCCGCACCGCATCGGCGTACAGTACGTCGGCGCGGGAGCGGTCCGCGAGCTCGGCGAGATACGTGATCGAGCCGAGGTCGGTGAGGAGCAGGAACCCTTCGTCGGCATTCCGTGCGACGACGCGCGGTGCGTTCACGCCGGTGTCGCGCAGCATGGCGGCGACGCGGAGGTAGGGTTCCACGTCCTCGCGATCCGGTGGCGCGTCCATCGCGATGCAGGTCTCTCCGCCGTGGGTGACGCGGAAGTACCGGCGGAAGCTGGCGTCCGCCGAGGCGGGCGCCAATCCCGCGTCGCGCCAGCCGAGGCCGTGCTCGAGCCACAGGCGCAGGCGGTCGAGCCGGGGATCGTCTC
Source organism: Lysobacterales bacterium (assembly GCA_003819815.1). Lineage (GTDB taxonomy): Bacteria > Pseudomonadota > Gammaproteobacteria > Steroidobacterales > Steroidobacteraceae > RPQJ01. The sequence continues at coordinate 27,435 of RPQJ01000033.1, read as the reverse complement.
GGCAGGTTTCGGACACGGGGGCCTCGGAAGTCGGATTTGACGGCAAGCGGCAATTATAATCGGACGATGCAGCCGACCGTGCGTACCTCATCCCGCCGCTGGCGGATCGCGCTCGCGCTCGCGCTGCCACTCTGCGCGGCGCGACCCGCGTCAGGCGGCGAACTCGAATGCGCCGTCGAAGCGGCGCTCGACCCGCGCATCGAGGCGCTGCGGAAGTTCGATCCCGACGATCCCCGCATCGAGATCACGAGCGATACCGGCGAGCTCGGGCGCGCGGGCGACGCGCGGCTCTCGGGCAACGTGCAGATCCGCATGGGCCAGCGGCTCCTGAGCGCAGATGCGGCGGAGATCGATGCCGAGCAGCGCACGGTGCAGCTCGAGGGCGACGTCGAATTCCTGGACCCGACGTTGCGCGTGACGGGCCAGGGTGGCAATTTCTCCCCGGAATCCGGCCAGTTCCGCGGCGCCGAGTTCCAGCTGCTCGAGGAATCGGGCCGCGGATCCGCGTCGAACGTGCGCCTGCGCGACCGGTCCATCCTCGAGCTCGAGGGAGTGCGCTACACGGCGTGCCCCCCGGGCTCCGAGGACTGGCACCTCGCCGCGAGCAGCATCGCCATCGACCAGGAATCGCGGGTCGGCACGGGCCGCGACGTGCGCCTGGATTTCAAGGGCGTCCCGATCCTATACACGCCGTGGATCTCGTTCCCGGTGGGCGACGCGCGCAAGAGCGGGTTCCTGTTCCCCAGCGTGGGCAGCGGCGGCCAGACCGGCACGCAGGTTACCGTTCCCTACTACTGGAACATCGCGCCGCAGCGCGACGCGACGCTGACGACCCGGTATTTCTCGAAGCGGGGCCTGCGGCTCGATCCGGAGTTCCGCTACCTGACCCCGCGCAGCAACGGCCAGATCGAGGCGGAGTACGTGGTGAACGACCTCGTCACCGACGAAGCACGCACCTTCGTCGACGGGCGCCACGTCACGCATCTGGAACCGCTCACCCGGCTGCTGGTCGACGCGGCCTACGCGAGCGACGACGAGTACTTCGAGGACTACGGCGTCGGCTTCGAAGGCACGAGCGTCACGTTCCTCGACCAGCTCGCCGAGGCGCGCAGCGATACGGACCACTGGTCACTGATCGGCCGCGTGCAGAGCTTCCAGGTGCTCGACCAGGCGCTGCCCGACGACGAGGAGCCGTATTCGCGGCTCCCGCAGCTCGTCGCGAGCGGACAGTGGCGCGATTTCGTGCGCGGCGCCGGGGCCACCGTCCATGCCGAGGCGGTCAATTTCGGCCGCGACGTCGGCGTCGAGGGCGTGCGCGTCGACGTCGAGCCGGGCCTCGACTGGCGGCGCGACGCGAACGGCGGCTACGTCGCCGCGGCGACGTCGTTCCGCACGACGGCCTACTCGCTCACCGATTCCCCGACGGGCGACGACTCGCCCGTGCGCAACCTGCCGACCTTCAGCCTCGACGGCGGCCTGCTGCTCGAGCGCGACGCAGGCTCTCGCGGCCAGCGGCTGCAGACGCTAGAGCCGCGTGCGCTGTACCTCTACGTGCCCTACCGCGACCAGGACGAGCTGCCGGTCTTCGACACGGCCGTGCCGGACCTGAACCTCGTGCAGCTCTTCCGCACGAACCGCTACGTCGGCGCAGACCGCGTGGGCGATGCGAACCAGCTGAGTCTCGGAGTGACGAGCCGGCTGCTCGACGCGCGCGGCGGAAGGCAGTTCCTGAGCGCGACGCTCGGCCAGGCCTTCTACTTCGAGGATCCGCGCGTGCGCTTGCCGGACGAGCCCGCGAGCGACCGCTCGGCGTCCGACGTCGTCGCGGAGGTCGAGATGTCGGCGTTCAAGAACTGGAACGCGCGGGTCGGCTACCAGTGGGACCCCGACGCCGGCCAGAGCGAGAAGTCCGAGGCGTACGTGCAGTACCGCCCCGCATCCGACCAGGTCATCAACGCGGGCTACCGGTTCCGCCGCGACCTGCTGGAGCAGTTCGACGTGTCGGCCGCGTGGCCGATCAACGAGCGCTGGCGCGGCTTCGGGCGCTGGGTGTACTCGCTGAGCGAGGAGAAGACGCTCGACCAGTTCGTCGGCATCGAGTACGGCTCGTGCTGCTGGGCGCTCAGGGTGGTGACGCGACGATTCGTGAGCAGCCGCACCGGAGACTCGGACACGTCGATCGGCCTGCAGCTGGAACTGAAGGGCCTGTCGAGTGTCGGAGTCGACTATGAAGCTTTCCTGAGCGATGCGATTCGTGGATACTCCGCGATCCCGCCCGACTCTCGACCCTGAAATGTCCATTGTTTTCAAAGGTTTGCTGCTCGCCGCCTCGCTCCTTGCCGGGTTCGCGGCGACGTCGCATGCGGCGGAGCTCTCCACGACCGGGGTGCCGCTCGACGGCATCGCCGCGGTCGTGAACGACGGCATCGTGCTCAGGAGCGAACTCGACCAGCAGGTGCGGGTGATCTCCGACCGCCTCGAGCAGCAGGGGCAGCAGCTCCCGCCGCGCAACATCCTGCGTCAGCAGGTGCTCGAGCGTCTCGTGGTGCAGGAGGTGCAGATGCAGCGCGCGACCCGGCTCGGCATCCAGGTGCCGGACGAGGCGCTCAACGAGGCGCTCACCGAGGTCGCGACGCGGAACAACGTGAAGTTCAGCGACCTGCCCGCGATGCTCGAGTCGCAGGGCCTCGAGTACCGTTCGTACCGCGAGGACGTGCGCCGGGAGATGATGCTGAATCTCCTGCGGCAGCGCGACGTCTACTCGCGCATCTACATCTCGCCGCGCGAGATCGACCAGTGCGTCGCGCGGCGCAAGACATCGCCCGCCGACGACGTTGAATACGACCTCGCCCACATCCTCGTCGCCGTGCCCGCGACGGCGACCGCCGAACAGGCGAGCGAGCGTGCAGCGCGAGCGCAGGGCGTTTACGAGCGCGCGCGCCGGGGCGAGGACTTCGCGCAGCTCGCGATCTCCTACTCCGATTCAGGCACCGCGCTCGAGGGTGGCGCCGTCGGCTGGCGCCGTGCAAACCAGCTGCCCTCCTTCGCGGCAGACGTGATCCCGACGCTCGCGCCGGGCGAGGTGAGCGAGCCGATCCGCACGCCGAGCGGGCTGCACATTTTCAAAGTGATCGAGAAGCGCGGCGCGGACACGGGCTCGATGGTGTCACAGGTGCACGTCCGGCACATCCTGATGCAGACCAACGCGGTCGAGGATGACGACACGGTGCGCCAGAAGCTCGAGGAGTTCCGCGAGCGGATCCTGAAGGGCGAGAGCTTCGAGACGCTCGCATCGGTCAACTCGGCCGACCCCGGCTCGGCCGCGAAGGGCGGCGACCTCGGCTGGGTCGGGCCCGGCACGTTCGTGCCGGCGTTCGAGCAGCAGCTCGCCGCGCTCGCCGACGGCGAGATCAGCAAGCCGTTCAAGACCCAGTACGGGTGGCACATCGTGCAGATGCTCGGCCGGCGCACCTACGACGCGACCGACGACGTGATCCGCAACCGCTGCGTCGCGCAGTTGCGCGAGTCCCGCGCGGACGAGGAGACGGAGATCTGGTTGCGACGCCTGCGCGACGAGGCGTTCGTCGACTACCGGCTGTGAGCACCGCGCCCCGGCCGCGCATCGCCGTCACGACCGGCGAACCGGCGGGGATCGGGCCCGAGCTCTGCGCGTCGCTCGCGGCGCGCGACTGGCCGTGCGAGCTGACCCTGATCGGCGATCGCGGACTGCTCGAGCAGACAGGAGGCCGGCCTCTCGCGGGCCTCGCCGTCGAGCACGTGCCGCTCGCGGCGCCGAGCCGCCCCGGACGCCTCGACCCCGCGAATGCCCGCTACGTGCTCGCCCTCCTCGACGCCGCGCTCGACGGTACGGCGGCGGGACGCTACGACGCCATCGTCACGGCGCCGGTCCACAAGGGCGTCATCAACGACGCGGGCGTGCCCTTCACCGGACACACCGAATACCTCGCGGCGCGCACCGCCACGCCGCTGCCCGTGATGATGCTGGTCGGCGCCGGCCTGCGCGTGGCGCTCGCGACCACTCACCTGCCGCTCGCGAGCGTGAGCGCCGCGCTCACGACCGAGCGTCTCGACGCCGTGGTGCGTGTCGTCGTGCGCGACCTGGCCTCGAAGTTCCGCATCGTCCGCCCGCGGCTCCTCGTGTGCGGCCTCAACCCCCACGCGGGCGAAGGCGGCCACCTCGGCCGTGAGGAGATCGACGTGATCGAACCGTGCCTCGCGCGGCTGCGCGACGAGGGACTCGCGCTCACCGGACCCGTCCCGGCCGACACGGCGTTCCTGCCCGAGCGCCTGCAGGGCCACGACGCCGTGCTCGCGATGTACCACGACCAGGGCCTGCCCGTGCTCAAGCACGCGAGCTTCGGCCACGCCGTCAACGTCACGCTCGGCCTGCCGATCGTGCGCACGTCGGTGGACCACGGCACGGCGCTCGATCTCGCCGGCACGGGCCGCGCCGACCCCGGCAGCCTGCACGCCGCGCTGGCGCTGGCGATCGAGCTGTGCGCGGCGCGGCGTCCGTGAGCCGCGCGAAGAAGCGTTACGGGCAGCACTTCCTGCACGATCCGGGGGTGATCGCGCGGATCGTGCAGGCGGTCGCGCCCCGGCCCGGCGACCGCATCGTCGAGGTCGGCCCCGGCCGCGGCGCGATCACGGGTCCGCTGCTCGAGGCAGCCGGCTCGATCGACGTCGTCGAAATCGACCGGGACGTCGTCCCGCTGCTCGAGGCGCGCTGCGCGGGCCGCGGCGAACTGCGCATCCATCTCGCCGACGCGCTCGAGTTCGACTTCCGGGCCCTGCGCGGCGACGGGCCGAGGCTGCGGCTGGTGGGCAACCTGCCGTACAACGTCTCGACTCCACTGCTCTTCCGCTTCCTGTCGCAGCTCGACGCGATCGCCGACATGCATTTCATGCTGCAGAAGGAAGTCGTCGTGCGCATGGCGGCCCGGCCCGGCGGAAAGGACTACGGACGCCTCACGGTGATGCTGGCCCCGTGGGCGCGCGTCGAGCCGCTTTTCGACATCGGCACGGGCGCGTTCTCGCCGCCGCCGCGGGTCGTTTCGACGTTCTTCGGGCTGCATCCGCTGCCGGAGCCGCCGTTCGACCGCGAACCGCGCGACGCGTACGCGAAGGTGGTCGCGGCCGCGTTCTCCCAGCGCCGCAAGACCCTGCGCAACTCCCTGTCCGGCCTCGTGGGTCCCGACGACTTCGCCGCGGCGGGAATCGATCCCGGCCTGCGGCCCGAACAGATTCCGCCGGCCGGCTTTGCCGCACTCGCGCGCCGTGCGGGGACCGGGGCGGTGCGCGGGTTGTCGCTCCCCGGCACCGACCTATAATGGTCGCGGGCACGGACGACGCCCGAGGGAGACGGCCATGAGCGACTACAAGAAGATCCTGCTCTGCCTCGACCTGACCGAGGAAAGCGAGCGCATCGCCGTTCGGGCGCAATCGCTCGCGGCACGCTACGGTGCCGAGCTTTCGCTGCTGCACGTCGTCGAGTACGTCCCGGTCGAACCGATGGGCGAGGCGCTCCTGCCCGCGGTGCAGATCGAAGGCGAGCTGCTCGAGCGGGCGCGCGTCCGCATCGCCGAACTCGCGGCGAAGCTCGGCCTGCAGGGCTGCGAGCAGCTCGTCCACACGGGCACGATCAAGTCCGAGGTCGTGCGCATCGCGCAGACCCGCGGTATCGACCTCATCGTGATCGGCAGCCGGGAGCGCCACGGCGTGTCGATCCTGTTCAACTTCACCGAGGACACCGTGCTGCACGCGGCCCCGTGCGACGTGCTGGCAGTCCGGCTGCAGCACAGGGATTGAACCGCCCCCCATGGAGACGACCAACCATCGCATCCGCGTCGAGGTCGTGACGAACTTCGTCGCCGACCAGTCGAATCCGTCCGACGGCCGCTTCGTCTTCTCGTACACGATCACGATCCGGAACGAAGGCACGGTCCCGGCGCGGCTGCTGTCGCGCCACTGGATCATTACCGACGCGAACGGCAAGGTGCAGGAGGTCGTCGGCGAGGGCGTGGTCGGCGAGCAGCCGCACCTGCAGCCGGGCGAGGGCTTCCGCTACTCGAGCGGCGCGATCCTCGAGACCCCGGTCGGGGCGATGCAGGGCAAGTACCGCATGGTCGCCGACGACGGCGAGCACTTCGACGCGCCGATCGCCGCGTTCACGCTCGCCGTGCCCGGACTGCTGCACTGAGCCGATGGCGATCTACGCAGTCGGGGACGTCCAGGGCTGCGGAAGCGAACTCGAAAGCCTCCTCCACGCACTCCGGTTCGACGCGCGCTCCGACCGCCTGTGGTTCGTCGGCGATCTCGTGAACCGCGGACCGCGCTCGCTCGAAGTGCTGCGCCTCGTGCGCTCGCTCGGCGACGCGGCGATCGTCGTGCTCGGCAATCACGACCTGCACCTGCTCGCGCTCGCGCGTGGCGCCGCGGAGCCGGCCGAGGGGGACGAGTCTCTGCAGGGGATCCTCGACGCGCCCGACCGTGAGCCCCTGCTCGACTGGCTGCAGTCGCGGCCGATGCTGCATCACGACCCCGCGCTCGACGTCACGATGATCCACGCGGGCCTCCCGCCGCAATGGGACGTGGTGCTGGCGCGACGCTGCGCCGCCGAGCTCGAGTCGGCGCTGCGGGGCGACCAAAGCGGCCGCCTGTTCGAGCGCATGTACGGCAGCCGGCCTGACCTGTGGCGCGACGATCTCGAGGGCGACGACCGCCTGCGATTCATCACCAACGCGCTTACGCGGCTGCGCGCGTGCGATGGTGCCGGCCGACTGCTGCTGAAGCACAAGGGACCTCCGTCGGCGTTGCCCGCGGGGGTCTACCCGTGGTTCCGGGCGCCGGGACGCCGCAGCACCGGCCGGCGCATCGTCTGCGGCCACTGGTCCGCGCTCGGTTATCTCGACGAGGACGGCGTGCTCGCGCTCGACACCGGTTGCGTGTGGGGCGGCTCGCTCACTGCGCGACGGATCGACGTGCCCTCCTCGCCGCCGGTCGCCGTGCGGAGCTCGCTGCCGGCCGCCCACTGAGGCCGCGGATCACTCCCTCGTGAGGCGGGCGTAGATCGGCGCGACGCCCGCGCCGAGCAGGCGCACGACGGCATTCACCAGGCGGGCATCGAGCCCGACCCTCCAGTGCACGCGGTTGCCGTGCACGGCGCGCCAGACGGTGCGTGCGACCTGGTCCGGTGTGACCTTCACGCCCATGCGCTCGATCGAGGCGGGCTTCACGGCCGCGTCGAGCACCATGCCGGTCCGCACGTAGCTCACGAAGACCGCCGAGACCTGGATGTCGTGCTCGCGGTACTCGACGTTGAGTGCTTCGGTGAGCCCGCGCACGAAGAACTTGGTCGCGCTGTAGACCGCGTGCTGCGGCGATCCGTACTCGGCCGACGTCGAGCACATCGTGACCGCGTGCGCGCCCGGTGTCGCCGCGAGATGCGGGAACGCGGCGTCCAGGGTGTGGATCACGCCCTTCACGTTGACGTCGACGAGCAGGTTCTTCCGCTCGGTCGAGATCGTCTCGTGCGGGCCCATGAACAGTACGCCCGCGTTCGCGAACACCGCGTCGAGGCGGCCGCCGGCCAGCCGCACGAAATCGTCGACGGCGGACTGCACCGCCACGGCGTCGCGCACGTCCGCCGCGTGTGCGCTCGCCCGCCCGGCGCCGAGGCCGGAGACCAGCGCGTCGAGCGTCGCCGCGTTCACGTCCGAGGCGCCCACGCGCCAGCCGTTGGCGGCGAAGAGACGCGCGGTCTCGGCCCCGATTCCGGCGCCGGCGCCCGTGATGAAGATCGAGGGCTGCGCGGTCATGGCGAGGCCACCGGCTCCAGTACCTCGACGGTCAGCCTCAGCGAGCCGGGAGATACCGACCGGGGCGCACAGCGCAGCCCGTCGTCGACGACGCGTGCGCCGAGCGGCACCAGGATCCGGTCGCGCACCTGCTCCATGAGCTCGCAGTCGCCGTCCTGGAGCCGGCCGCCGGGCCGGCCGCGGAACTCGACGAGCCGCGGTCGCGCAGGGAACTGCGCCGTTGCGGCGTCGCCGGCCGCATCGGCCTTGCCCGTCGAGCGCGCGACGAGTTCCTGCTTCGCGGCCTCGCTCTCGAGCCGCGCGAGGACCTCGGGAGTCGCCTCGACCGGCAGGGCGGCCACGATGCGCGCGCCGGGCATCCGCTCGGGGCCCGTCACGTTGATGCACCCGGTCGTCCGCACCTCGTACCCGGGGCGCGCGCCGACTTCGTCGAGGATCCAGCGCAGCTTGTCGCGCAGGCCCTCGCACGAGTAGTAGTTCGTGAATCCCATGTACGCGAGCGTGAGTTCCTGCTGGACCCAGACGGCGCTGCGGGCCGGCGACGCCGCATCGGCAGCGCTCGCCTGCGCCCGGGGGCCGGTCGCCGGTGCGAGTGCGAGTACGCACAACGAGGCGGACAGAATGACTGACCGGGGAATCATCGGCTCCTCCTGCCCCGTGCGGGGAGACTGCAACTATACTGCGTGGGGCCGCGTCGGCGGCCGCTGCGCGGACCCCCTCGACATGCTCCAGCTGGAGATCACGGCCGGCACCCGGCGTTGGCGGAGCGATCCCGCGTGTCCGGTGGACATCGCGATACCGCTCGAGTTCCGGGGAGACCAGCCCCGTTTCTTCGCCGTCCAGCCGGCCCGGACGGAGCCCCTCCGGGCCGGCACCTTCTCCGGCGAGGTCGCATCCGGCGCAAGCTGCAACTGCTCGGTGCACACGCTGGCGCCCCACTGCCACGGGACGCATACCGAGTGCGTCGGCCACGTGACGAGCGAGCCGGTCTCCGTGTCCTCCGTGACGCCTGCGGCCCTCGCCGTCGCACTCCTCGTGAGCGTGAAGCCGCAGCCGCTCGGTGACGCGGCCCGGCAGACGGGATCGCGCTCGGCCGCATCGGACCTGGTCGTCACGGCTCCCGATCTCGCGCGGGCCGCCGCACCGTGGAACGACGTGCCGTGGACCGCACTCGTCGTGCGAACGCTGCCGAACGAGCCGTCGAAGCGCCACCGCGCCTACGCAGGCGCGAGCCCGGCGCCCTATTTCGCGACGTCGGCGATGCAGTGGATCGTCGATCGCGGGGTCACGTCGCTCGTGGTCGACGTGCCGAGCCTCGATCGCGCCGACGACGGCGGCCAGCTCGCAGCCCATCGAACGTACTGGGGATTGCCGCCCGGGGCCCGCGAAGCACGACTCGCGCAGCGTCCGCACGCGCTCGTGACCGAGCTGGCCTACGTGCCGGACGACGTGCCCGACGGCCCTTACCTGCTCGACCTGCAGGTCGCGGCCTTCGTCGCCGACGCGGCGCCGAGCCGGCCGGTGCTCTACCGCCTCGCGGAGGCCGGGTGAGGGTCCCGCCGGTCGCCGCGGCGCTCGTCGTGGGCGTGGCGATGCGTTACGCGGCCGTCGCGCTCGAGGGCGGCAGCCTGCGCCTCCCCGGCGGGCGTATCGTCGCGATCGTGCTGGCCATTGCTGGCGCAGGCGTCGCACTTGCGGGCGTGCTCGCGTTCCGCCGCGTCGACACGACGCCGGACCCGATGCGCCCCGAACGCGCGACGCAGCTCGTCGTCGACGGAATCTACGGCCACACCCGTAACCCGATGTACCTGGGCCTCGCGCTGGCGCTCGCCGGGTGGGCGCTGTGGCTCGACGACGCCTGGGCGCTCGCAGGCGTGCCGGTATTCGTCGCGTGGATGGACCGCCTGCAGATCCCGGCGGAGGAACGCGCGCTCGCGTCGATCTTCGGCGCGCAGTACGACGCGTACCGCGGGCGCGTGCGGCGCTGGCTCTGACGGAGACCCCCTTGAAGCGCACCCCGAACCGCATGGTCGAGCAGATGCACCGTCGCCTCGCCGAACCGGACGCGGCCACGATCGACGAGCTCTACGGCCTCGAACCCGTGTACGAACCCGCGGAGTGCCGCGGCCACGAGGCGCTCGCTGCCGTGTCGATCCGCTGTCCTTACTGCTGGGAATCCTACGATTCGTCCGTCGACCTGACGGGCGGTCCGGGCAGCTACGTGGAGGACTGCCAGGTGTGCTGCCAGCCGATCGAGGTGACGGTCGACGTCGGCGACTCCGGCGAACTTGCCGGCCTGCGCGCCGACCGGATGGACTGAATCAGGCCGGGCGCACGCGCCGCAGCGTGACGAAGCTCATGGCATGGGCGTGACGCTCGTCCGCCGGGTGCTCTTCACGCGCGACCTCTTCCCATTCGGAGACGTCGATCGGCGGCAGGAAGGTGTCCGCCTCGACCGAGGCGTGCACGCGTGTCAGATGGATGACGTCGGCGAGCGGCAGCGCCGCGCGGAAGATCTCGGCGCCGCCGATCACGCAGGCCTCGGGCACGTCGCCCGCGGCGGCGAGCGCCGCGTCGAGAGACGGATGGACCGTGGCGCCCCGGAGCACGAGGCGCGGGTTGCGCGAGACGACGAGGCTCGTTCGTCCCGGCAACGGGCGGCCGATGGAGTCCCAGGTGCGCCGGCCCATCACGATCGTGCGACCCATCGTGAGCGCCTTGAAGCGGCGCAGGTCGTCGGGCAGGTGCCACGGCAGCTGCCCCTCCCGGCCGATGCCGCCATGCTCGTCGGCGGCGACGACGATCGAGACCGAGGTCACCGCCGCGCGTTCTTGCGCTTGCGCGCGGCCGCCTTGCGCTTGCGGGCCGCCGCGCGGGCGCGCTTGCGGTCGAGCGGCTCCCGATCGAGCATCGTGCCGCGGCACCCCGTCGCGCCGCATCGGCACGCGTAGTTCGCGAGCTCGGCCGGGTCGTCCGTGCTCTCCCAAGTGAGCCCGTATTCGTAACCGAGCTCCTCGCCCGGCTGGATCGTGCGGATCGCCTCGATGAATACCCGGGCGCCCTCGATGACGGTCTCGCAGTTGGGGTCGCACGAGTGGTTGATGAAGCGCGCGTCGTTGCCGCCGACGCCGGCATCGATCACGACCTTGTCGTTCACGACGAACAGGAACGTGTGGCCGTCGTCCTGGCCCTTGGCCTCGTACCGCGCGTCGGCCTGCTCGTGCGAGATGCGGTCGCCGAGGTACTCGACGACGCGAGTCCCCTTGCGGATGCGGCGCGCCGCGTACACGCCGCGCCCGTGGATGTCCGAGCGGCGCACCTCGAACAGCGGTGCGCGGCGCGGCGCGTCGACGGTGCGGGCGGCGTGGCGCATGTGCGCGTGGTGGGACGTCTTGCGGGTGGACTTGGCCTTTTTCATACGGCGATCGGAGCCTTGATGGCAGGATGTGACTGATAGCCGGTCACCTCGAAATCCTCGTACCGGTAGTCGAAGATCGAGTCGGGCCGGCGCTTCAAGACGAGCTTCGGCAGCGGATGCGGCTCCCGGGAGAGCTGCAGGCGCGCCTGCTCGAGGTGGTTCAGGTAGAGGTGGCAGTCGCCCCCGGTCCAGACGAACTCGCCCGGAACGAGGCCGCACTGCTCGGCCATCATGTGCGTGAGCAGCGCGTAGGAGGCGACGTTGAACGGCACGCCGAGGAAGATGTCGGCGCTGCGCTGGTAGAGCTGGCACGACAGCCGGCCGTCGGCCACGTAGAACTGGAAGAGCGCGTGGCACGGCGTGAGAGCCATGCGGTCGAGCTCGCCCACGTTCCAGGCGTTGACGACGATGCGGCGCGAGTGCGGGTCGCGCTTCAGCAGGTCGACGGCGGCCTGGATCTGGTCGATCGTGCGGCCGTCCGCGCCGCGCCACGACCGCCACTGCACGCCGTAGACCGGCCCGAGCTCGCCTTCGGCGTCGGCCCACTCGTCCCAGATCGTGACGCCGTGCTCGCGCAGGTAGCGCACGTTCGTCTCGCCGCGCAGGAACCACAGAAGCTCGTGGATGATCGACTTCACGTGCAGCTTCTTCGTCGTCACGAGCGGGAAACCCGCCGCGAGGTCGAAGCGCATCTGCCAGCCGAAGGTCGCGAGCGTTCCGGTGCCGGTCCGGTCGGTCTTGCGGGCGCCGTGCTCGAGCACGTGGCGCATCAGGTCGAGGTACGGGCGCATGGTCAGGCCTGGTTGCCGGAGGGCTCCCGGCGTCGATAGGCGACGGCCAGCATCGCGAGCCCCGCGACGATCATCGGGAGCGAAAGGATCTGCCCCATCGTCATCCAGTCGAACAGCAGGTAGCCGCGGTTCGCGTCCGGGACGCGGACGAACTCGACCGCGAAGCGGAACAGGCCGTAGAGGAGCAGGAAGAGCCCGGACGGGGCCCAGCGCGGCCGCGGCCTCGCGGTGAACCACCACAGCACGAGGAACAGCACGAGCCCCTCGAGCAGCGCCTCGTAGAGCTGCGAGGCGTGCACCGCGACGCCGTCGACGACGACGGCCCACGGCACGTCGGTGGGCTTGCCCCAGAGCTCGCCGTTCACGAAATTGCCGATGCGCCCGGCCCCGAAGCCGATCGCCGGCAGCGGAGCGGTGAAGTCGAACACGTCGACGAGCGCCTTGCCGCGCCGCCTCGCGAAGAGCGCGAGCGCGAGCAGCACGCCGACCAGCCCGCCGTGGAAGGACATGCCGCCTTCCCAGATGCGGATCAGGCTCGCCGGGTCTGCGACGAGCCGCTCGGTGCCGTAGAAAAGCATCCAGCCGAGGCGGCCGCCGAGGATCACGCCGACGGCGGCGTAGAAGATGAGGTCGTCGACGTCGGCCGGCGACCAGGTCGAGCCCGGGCGGGCCGCCCGGCGCCGGGCCAGCCACCACGCCGCGAGGAAGCCGATCAGGTACATGAGCCCGTACCACCGCACGTGCAGCGGCCCCAGCGAGATCGCGACGGGATCCGGATGCGGATAGACGAACATTCGTTCCATTCTACTCAGTCGAGCACGGACCGGCAGGTGAGCGCCTTCAGGTACCGCGTCTCCGGGATCGCGGGGTGGATCGGGTGATCCGGCGCCTGCCCTCCCACCTCGATGATCTGCGCGAACCGGCCCAGGTGCCGCGCGGCCTGCTGCAACGCGCCCATCAGCTCTTCCTGCGGCAGGTGGTGCGAGCAGGAGCACGAGACGAGCAATCCGTCGCGCGGCAGCAGCTGCATCGCGAGCTGGTTCAGCTTGCGGTACGCAGCCTGCCCCTTCGGCAGGTCGCGGCGGCGCTTCACGAAGGCGGGCGGGTCGACGACGATCACGTCGTAGCGTTCGCCGGCCGCGCGCAGTTCAGCGAGCGCGTCGAAAGCGTCGGCCTTCAACGTCCGCACGGCGAGCCCGTTGTCGGTCGCGCTGCCTTCGAGGAGTTCGAGCGCAGGAGCCGACGAGTCGACGCACGTCACGTCCGTGGCGCCCGCGCGCGCCGCAGCGAGACCCCAGGCCCCGAGGTAGCTGAACACGTCGAGCACCCTCGCGCCTCGCACGTGACGCAGGAACGCGCGCCGGTTCGCAGCCTGGTCGTAGAACCAGCCCGTCTTCTGTCCGCCGCCGATCGGCACGCGGAAGCGCACGTCGTTCTCGGTCACCGTCGTGTACGGCGGCGCCTCGCCGAGCGCGGTGTCGACGTAGGACGGCAGGCCCTCGAGCTCGCGGGCCCCCGAGTCGTTCTTCCAGACGACCGCCTTCGGCGCGAGCACCTTGTCGAGCGCTTCGACTACGCTCTCCCTAATCGCCTCCATGCCTGCCGTGGCGACCTGTGCGACCAGCAGGTCCCCGTAGCGGTCGACGACGAGGCCGGGCAGCCCGTCCGATTCGCCGTAGACGAGGCGGTAGTACGGTTCCGGGTAGAGGCGCTCGCGCAGCGCGAGCGCGACCTGCAGCCGGTGCACGATCAGCGAGCGGCCGGGCGGGTAGCGTGCGTCTCGCCCGAGGATGCGCGCACAGATGAGGGCGTGCGGGTTCACGTAGGCGTAGCCGAGGAATCGGTCGCGGTCGCCCACGACGCGGCACGTCGCGCCGGGCTCGAAGCCCGAGAGCGGCGTTCGGTCGGTGTCGACCTCGTTGCTGAACACCCAGAGGTGTCCCGCCGACAGCCGGCGGTCCTCGTGCGGTTTCAGCCGCAGTTCGGGCAGGGCGAGCCCGTCGGCCGTCGCCTCGGCAGCATGCGTCATCGTGGAAGTCCCATTTCGTTATAGTCGCCATTCTATCCGACGGGACGGCCACGCCCCATGAAGCCTCACACGCCCCGCTCCGTGCGCAACCGCCTCGGCGGAGAGACGAGCCCCTACCTGCTGCAGCACGCGGACAATCCCGTGGACTGGTATCCGTGGGGCCCGGAGGCGCTCGAACTCGCCCGCAGCACCGGCCGGCCCATTCTGCTGTCGATCGGCTACTCCGCCTGTCACTGGTGCCACGTGATGGCGCACGAGTCGTTCGAGGACGCGGCGACGGCGGCCGTCATGAACGAGTCGTTCGTGAACGTCAAGGTCGACCGCGAGGAACGCCCGGACCTCGACCGCATCTACCAGACCGCGCACCAGATGCTGACCCAGCGCGGCGGCGGCTGGCCGCTCACGATGTTCCTGACGCCCACCGACCAGCGTCCGTTCTTCGGCGGCACGTATTTCCCGCCGGAACCGCGCTACGGCATGCCGGGCTTCCGGGACGTGCTGCAGCGCGTGGCCGACTACCACCGCACGCACGGGGAGGAGATACGGAGCCAGGGCGAGGCCCTCGTCGAGGTATTCGGTCAGCTGCTCCCCACGCCCGCCGGCGACGCCGAGCTCACCCGTGCGCCGCTCGCGGCCGCCCGCGCGACGCTGCAGCGTGATTTCGACGGGCGCTACGGCGGATTCGGCGGCGCGCCGAAGTTCCCGCATCCGGCCAGCATCGAGCTGCTCCTGCGCGCGTGGCGCGAGACCGCGGACGAGGAGAAGCCGGACCTGCAGGCCCTCTACATGGCGACGCTCACGCTCACGCGCATGGCGGAGGGCGGCCTCTACGACCAGCTCGGCGGCGGCTATTGCCGGTACTCGGTCGACGAGTACTGGATGATCCCGCACTTCGAGAAGATGCTCTACGACAACGGCCAGCTGCTCGCCGTCGCGGCGCAGGCGGCGGTCGCGACGGGCGACGAGCTCTTCCGCCGCGTCACGGCCGAGACGGCGGACTGGATCCGGCGCGACATGGAACACCCCGGGGGCGGCTATTACTCGACCCTCGACGCCGACTCGGAGGGCCACGAAGGCCGCTTCTACGTCTGGACGCCGGACGAGGTGCATGCGCTCGTCGATCCTGCAGAGTACCCGGTCGTCGAGCGGCGTTACGGGCTCGACCGCGAGCCGAACTTCGAGGGTCGCTGGCACTTCCACGTGTACGAGCCGCTCGAGCAGACGGCCGCCGCGCTGGGGCTCGACCCCGCGGAGGCGCAGGCGCTGCTCGACTCGGCGCGCGGGAAGCTGCTCGCTGCGCGCAACGCGCGGATCTGGCCGGGCCGCGACGAGAAGATCCTGACGAGCTGGAACGGGCTTGCGGTCGCCGGCATGGCCGCAGCGGCCCGCGCGCTCGGCCGCACCGACCTGATCGACTCGGCGGCCCGCGCCGTCGGGTTCCTGCGAGAGCACGGCTGGCAGGAAGGGCGGCTGCTCGCCGTGCACAAGGACGGCCACTCGCGCTTCCCCGCATACCTCGACGACCACGCCTTCCTCGCGTGGGGCCTGCTCGAGCTCCTGCAGGCGCGCTGGCACGGGCCCTGGCTCGAGTGGGCGGTCGAGCTGGCCGAAGCGCTGCTCGAGCGCTTCGAGGACCGCGCCGCAGGCGGGTTCTACTTCACGGCGTCGGACCACGAGGCGCTGATCCTGCGCCCCAAGACCTTCGGGGACGACGCGACTCCCGCAGGCAACGGCGTGGCGGCGCGGCTGCTGATCCGGCTCGGCTACCTGCTCGCGGAGCCGCGCTATCTCGAGGCGGCCGAGCGCACGCTGCGCGCCGCGTGGCCGATGCTCGAGCGTTACCCTCACGCGCACGCGTCCCTGGTCGCCGCGCTCGACGAGTGGACGCTTCCACCCACCATCGTCGTGCTGAGAGGCGCGGAAGCCGACCTCGCGGTCTGGCAGGCCGAGCTCGACAAGTACTACCAGCCGCGCCGTTTGGTGATCCCGGTACCCGACGACGCGACCAGCCTCCCGCCCGCGCTCGCGGACAAGCGTGCAGGTACCGGCGTCGTGGCCTACGTCTGTCGCGGGCCGACGTGCTCGGCGCCCCTCGGGACGCTGGGCGAACTCGTGCGCGCGCTCAGGCCGGAGCCGGCCTGACGCGCATCACCAGGCGGTGAGCGGCTGGCCGGTGCGCGGCACCACCGTGGCGCCGCCCGGGCCCGCGAACGTCACCGGCACCGATTCGCTGCGCATGCCCGCATTGCGGAGCACGACGAAGTGCAGGTGCGGGCCGGACGAGTAACCCGTGTTGCCGGAGTTCGCGACGTACTCGCCGCGCTCGACCCGCTGGCCCGGCCGCACGCGCACGGTGTTCATCTGCAGGTGCGCGTAGACGGCCGTCGTTCCGTCGTCGTGCAGGATCTGAACGAAGTTGGCCTCGTCGCGCGTCTCCTGCGCCGTGCCGCCGCGGAAGAAGCGGTGCGCGACGTTGATCACGAGGCCCTCGCGCGCCGCGTGCACCGCCGTGCCCTCGGGCAGCGCGATGTCGATGGCGTTCCGGCTGCCGTCGTCGTCGTGCGTCACCGAGTCGGGCGGCGCCTGGCTCACGACGTAGGTCGCGGCGGTCGCGAACGGGGCCCGATAGGGACGCGCCGGCGCGTGCACTGCGGCCGGATCGCCGATGACGTAGCCGTAGTCGAAGCGGATCTGGCCGGTGCCGGGCGGCGCCGGCAGCTCGAGCAGCACCTGTTCCGAGCGCGGCGCGACAACCTTGCGGGCAGCCTGCTCGCCGGCGACGCCGCTCACCTTGATGCCGAACTCGACCGGACACCGGCACTCGTTGACGGCGACCATCGCGATGCCGGACTCCGACGAGCGCGGCTTCACGACCATGCGGGGCGAAGTCGCGGTCGCGGCGACCGCGATCGTCTCCGCGGGCTGGCGCGTGGCGGGCGGGCGGTCCGTGTACACCCAGCGGCCTTCCGCATCCTTGTAGCGATAGACCTGCTGGGCATCGAGCGACGGCGCGACGAAGGCCGCGATCGCGGCGCAGAGGCACAAGGATCGGCAGAACCCCGGGGTCATGCGCGCAGCCTACCCCGCCGCGGCGGACTGCTCACGGGCAGAAGTGCCGCAGATGCCCGGATATCCGCAGCGGGTCACGTATTTGCGGCCGCGAGCCGCGCCGCGAGCGCCGCGCGCAGGGGCTCGTCAGCCGCCGGATCGTGCCGTGGCGCCCGGCCCCAGTCGTAGCTCCACGGATGGACGGTGCTCAAGGCCTCGGGCTCGTCGGCACGGCGCGGAAACACGTGCGCGTGCAGCGCGGGCTCGAGGTTGCCGAACAGCGCGTAGTTGATCCGCACGGCGCCGGTGAGCTCGAGCAACGCATCGCCGATCCGGGCCATGTCGGCGAGGAAGCCGGCCTGCAGCGCGGGAGGCAGCGCGTTCAGGTGCGGCACGACCGGGTCGGGCAGCAGGAGGCAGTAGCCACGCAGGACCTGCGGATCCCCGAGTACGGCCCAGCCGCTCGGCACGCGCGCGATGCAGGTGGGATCCCGGCCTTCGCGGCACGCAGCCACGCGCCGGTGGATCGCCGTGCTCACGCGCCCGGGCCGTCTCGGAAGATGAAGTACACCGCCCCCAGCATGCAGAGCGCCGCCCAGAGGTAGTCGAGCTTGATCGGCTGGCGCATGTAGTACACGACGAACGGCACGAAGACGGTGAGCGTGACGACTTCCTGCACGATCTTCAGCTGCGGCAGCGTCATCGCGGTGTAGCCGATGCGGTTCGCCGGCACCTGCAGCATGTACTCGAAGAACGCGATGCCCCAGCTCACGAGCGCGGCCAGGTACCACGGGCTGCCGCTCAGGTTCTTCAGGTGGGCGTACCACGCGAAGGTCATGAAGACGTTCGAGAGCGCGAGCAGCAGGATGCTGACGGGTATGGCCTGTGCCACGGCTCACTCCACGGCTGCGGTCCGGGGGATACGCACGCCGAGTGCCTCGAGGCTCCGGCGCGTCGCCGCGGCGTCGGCGTGGTGGATCGCGGTCCAGCCGCACGAGACTGCGCCGGCGACGTTGGGCGCGAGATCGTCGATGAACACCGTCGCCGCCGGATCGAGGCCGAGGCGGCGTTCCGCCTCGCGGTAGATCGCGGCGGTGGGCTTGATCGCCCCGACGCGGAACGAGGCGACCGCGCCGTGCGTGAGGTTCTCGAGGCCGTAGAGCCCGTCGAGGTGCCGCCAGTGCATGTCGCCGACGTTCGAGAGCAGGTACACGCGGTAGTCGTCGCGCAGCGCGCCCGCGAGCTCGAACATCGCGTCGGCGCGGTCGAACATGTCGAGCCAGCGCACCCGCAGCTCGTCGGGGTCGAGCGGCCGGCGCGCCATCGCCGCGATGCGCGCGAGGAGCTCGTCGCCCGTCATCTCGCCGCGCTCGTGCGCCGCGAGGTCGACCTGCTCGAGCCAGGCCGGCAGGTCTGACATGTCGATGCCCGCTGCGGCCAGGTAGCCGATGAAGCGCTGGTACCGCAGGTGCACCAGCACGCCGCCCACGTCGAAGACCACGTTGCGGATCACGCGCGCCCTCCTCCCGACGCCGGAGGCGCGGCGACCCGCTCGAGTTCCGGCGGCTGCCCGGGGACGCGCCTCAGCCGCAGCACGAAGTCGAAGCGGTCGACGTCGGTGCAGTAGTCGAAGTCCGGCTCCGGTGCCCAGTCGCAGGACGGGTCGAAGAACTTGAGGGCCGCCGGCGCACCCCGCAGCCGCTCGCGCACCTCGTCGAGCGGCGCGGGGCGTCCGAGCAGCAGCAGGCGCAGGCACTCGGCGTAGAGGTCGTCCTCGGCGCAACGCTCCCGCGCCTCGTGGCCCATGCGCACGAGCGACACGCGAGGCGCGCCGCTCGCCGCCAGGTAGCGCGCGACGGCGGAGATGTTCACGAATGCGCCGGTGAGCACCTCGTCGGCGTTCACCGCGTTCACGAGCCCCTGCGTGCCGGCGTGGGTCGTGTGGATCAGCATGCGGTCGCGCAGGTCGAGCGCGCGGATCTCGGTCGGCGAGTTGCCCGCATCGAACCCGGGCAGCCGTCGCGCGTGTCGCTCGCCCGCGCGCAGCGAGCCCGGGTGGGCACGCGCGAGCTCGATCGCCTCCTCGATGCCTGCCACCGGCAATACCCGCGCTGCGCCTTCGTCGAACGCGTAGGCCGCCACGGAGAAGGCCCGGAACACGTCGATGACGACGGCAGTGCCTCGCGCTTCGCGCGCGCCCGCCACGTGGTCGTGGATGTCGATCTGCATTCAGCCTCCCTGGCGCTCGTTGACCGCCACGATCCGGGCCCGCGGCACGAAATTGAAGTCGGTGGCGGACGCGGCGGTATAGGCACCCATCATGCGTCCGACAACGAGGTCGCCGATCGCGAGGGGCGGCAGGCGCACGTCCTCGCCCACGATGTCGTAGCTGTCGCAGGTCGGGCCCGCGAGCACGCTGCTCTCGCGCCGGCCGCGGACTCCGAGGCTGTCGACGGGATAACGGACGTGGTCGACGACCTGGCCACTGAACGTGCCGTAGATGCCGTCGTCGAGGTAATACCACCAGCGCCCGTCGCGGCGCGCCCGGCCGACGACCGAGCAGACGCACGTGCCGGCGGGCCCAGCGAGGTAGCGTCCCGGCTCGGCGAGGACGTCGATGCCGGCCGGCAGCCGCCGCAGGCTGCGCCGGATCGGGGCACAGAGGCGCTCGATCGACGGTACCGGCGTGCCGTACGCGATCGGGAAGCCGCCGCCGATGTCGAGCACGTCGAGCGCCGTGCCGCTCGCGGCCGACCGCTCCATGATCCCCGCGCACGACTCGATGGCGGCGACGTAGGTGTCGGCGTCCGCGACCTGCGAACCCACGTGGAAACTCAGGCCGCGCACCCGGATCCCGAGCGTGCGCGCGAGGCCGAGGAGCACCGGCGCGTCGCCGGGCTCGCACCCGAACTTGCGGGAGAGGTCGATGAGGGCGGTCGGGTTGCGGAACGAGACGCGCAGCAGGAGCTCGGCCCGGCGCCGATGGGGGCGGAACTTCACGATCTCGTCGGCGTTGTCGACGACGAAGCGCCGCACGCCGCGTCGCAGCGCCGCGCGGATGTCCGCGTCCTTCTTGATGGGATGCGTGTGCAGGCAGCAGCTGCCCGGATGCCCCGCGGCCCGGACGACGTCGATCTCCCCCGTCGTCGCCACGTCGAAGCCGGCGCCGAGCACGCCGAGCGTCCGGACGACGCTCGGGTGCGGCAACGGCTTCAGCGCATAGTAGAGACGGACGCCCGGCAGGGCGGCCGCGAGACGGCGGTACTGCGCCCGCAGCACGGCGCAATCGACGACGAGCAGCGGCGTCCCGTGGAGACGGGCCAGTCGGGCCAGGTCCGGTTGCCGTCCTGCCCGCGGCCGCACACTCATGGGGGCAGCACGTCCTCGCCGAAATCGGCCCGCAGCGCGGCGATGTCGGGGTCGACCGTGACGACGTTCTCGGCCGTGGCGGCGCGACGCAGGCGGTCCCGCACCGCGTCCCAGGCCTCCCCTGCGGGGACTTCCTCGACGAGGATCTCGCGCGCGCCCGACTTGTCGAGCGTGCGGAGGTTGACGTACAGCTCTCGCGCGTAGATTTCGGCGCGGCGGCCGGCGTTGATCCACGTCATGAACTTGTTCGCCGCACGCGGCGGACGCATCGCGAGCACCGCGACCTTGCCGTGGTCCGCGGTGAGCTGACGCACGACTTCCTCGAGGGTACGGCTGTTCACGATGCTGAGCGGCGTGCGCGGCGCGTAGTGCTTGGCGTCCGAGCCGGGCACGCGCGGCACGGACGCGCCCTGCACGTCGACGATCTCGGGCACGACCGCACGGAGCTGGCTCAGCGTGATCGCGCCCGGGCGCAGCACGCGCGGGACCGCGTCGACGCACGACACGATCGTCGATTCGAGCCCGATCTTGCAGTCGCCGCCGTCAAGCACGACGGGCACGGCCGCACCGAACTCCTCCTGCACGTGCTCGGTCCGCGTCGGGCTCACCCGGCCGTAGCGGTTGGCCGAGGGCGCCGCGATGCCTGCGCCGAATGCCCGGAGCAGCTGCTGAGCGACCGGATGTGACGGCACGCGCACCGCGACCGTCTCCTGGCCGCCGGTGATGGCGAGGTCGACCGCGGGCGCCCGGCGCAGGACGAGCGTCAGCGGCCCCGGCCAGAACCGCTCGGCGAGCGCGTGGGCCGCCGGCGGGACGGAGAGCGCCCAGCGCTCGAGCTGGCGCGGATGGTCGATGTGGACGATGAGCGGATGCGTTGCGGGCCGGCCCTTGAGCTCGAACACCTTGCGCACGGCGTCCGGGTTCTGCGCATCGGCTCCGAGGCCGTAGACGGTCTCGGTCGGGAACGCGACGAGTTCGCCCTCGCGCAGGGCTACGACGGCTCGATCGATCTCGTCCTGGGGCAGGCGCGCGGTGACCATCGTGCAATGATATCGAAAATCACGCGTCGCCCGCGCTCGCGCGCGTACCCGTGATCAGGACCGGGTACTCAGTCGAGTGGTCGACGCACCCAGCCCTCGGGCGTTCGGCGCAGCTCGTAGGACGGCCAGTAGTGGCGGTCGAGCTTGAGCGTGATCACCTCGGTCGAGCCGTTCCAGGTGATGGTCCGCAGGCGCAGCGACGACCGGTCGGGGCGCCCCTGCACGGCCTCGATGAATGCGTCCAGGTCCGGGGTCGCCCGGCCGTCGACTTCGACGATCCGGCGACCGGCGTAGAGCTTGTGGCGCGTCGCGGGCGAGCCGTAGGAGAAATACCCGACGAAGACGCCGTCGGGCGGGATGCCGCGCTGCGCGGCCATGGCACGGTGCGGCGCGTGCAGCACCGCCCCGGCCCATAGCATCACCCGGTCGATGTCGGCGCCGCCGAGCGCGGCGGTCTGCACCTCGAATTTCTGCTCGACGCCGTCCCTGAGCACCGTGACCTCGACGCGCGGCGCCTGCGTCGCGCGCTCGACCTCGCGGAACCGATGCACGACCTTGCCGTCGACCGCGAGCAGCAGGTCGCCCTCGCGCAGCACGCCCGCGGCCGGCGAGCCGGCGACGACGCGCGCTACTCCGAGCGCCTGGCGGTGCGTGCCGTTCGCGGCCTCGAGCCGGCGTACCCACGCGTCCGGCAGGCCGAGCTTGCGGGCCGTCGAGAGCGGTATCGCCTCGAACTCCGCCTCGAGGGAGTAGATCGGCCGCGCATCCCGAAGCGCACCCACGAGTTCCGCGACCAGATCGACCGGGACGGCGCGATTGACCTGAACGAGGTCGCGGCCGTTGTCGACCGCGAAACTCGACCAGAGCGCGCGGACTCGCCCGTCGCGACCGGCGACGACGCCGTCGAAATCGGTGGGCGCGTTCACGAGGCTCGCGACCTCGAGGTTCGCCTCGCGGAACTGCAGCGTCCGGGACAAAGGGAAGCTCACGTCGTCGACCGAGGCGACCGTCGTCGCGATCGAGCGCACGCGCGAGTCGGAACCGAGCCCGACGACGACCACCGACTCGCCCTGCACGAGTTCGCGGGTGTCGAGCGGGGCCGCCCGGAATTGCGTGCCGTCGAGCAGCACCGGATCGAACGACACCAGGGCGAGGTTGTGCAGCGGATGCACGTACTCCACGCGCCCGGGCACCTCGATCGAGCCTGCGACCGTGATCCGCACGTCGCCCACGGCGACAGGCACGGTGTTGCGATCGACCGCAACGAGGCCACGCTCGGCGTCCACGATCAGGCCCGTGCCGTGGTAGTTGCGCTCGGTCACGCCCGCCACCGAGAAAGGCATGTCGAAGTTGACGAGCACCAGCGAAGGCGCGAGCCGGTCGGCGATCGGTTCGCCCGTGGCGACGAACGTCGTCTTCGCAGGGGCTTCCGGCTGTGCGGGCGGCGGCGGCGCGAGGTCCCTGCAGGGCCAGTAGCCGCTCGCGTCGTCGCGCACGCAGTGGCGCGCGGGGAACCAGCGGCGGTCCATGCGCATGACGCTGGTCTGCGTGCCCCGCGGGTCGTCGAGCGTCTTGTAGCGCAGCGTGGCGCGGCCGCCGTCGGGCAGCGTGGCCACGGCGCGCTCGAAGGCATCGAGCGTCGCGACGGGCTCGCCGCCCACGCTCGTGATCACGGCGCCGCGCGGTACGCCGGCGGACCCGAGCGCGTAGCCGGGATTCGCGACGAACACACCCTCGACGGGAGCGTTGAGGTGCCGCGCCATCTGGTACGAC
The DNA here is from genome assembly GCA_003819815.1 of Lysobacterales bacterium. Lineage (GTDB taxonomy): Bacteria > Pseudomonadota > Gammaproteobacteria > Steroidobacterales > Steroidobacteraceae > RPQJ01. The sequence continues at coordinate 4,129 of RPQJ01000033.1, read as the reverse complement.
AGCGAGTGGAGGACCGCGTCGCCGAACTCGAGGTAGGACGAGGGCGTGATCGAATGCAGGTCCTGCACCGGAAGCGTCCGCGCGATCCGCTCGCCGCCCCGCTCCACCTCGACTTCGACCGTGCCGCCCACCGAGTCGTCGAGCAGCCGGGCCAGGGGCTCGAAGGTGGTCACGAGCCGGCCGTTCACCGACACGAGCACGTCGCCCGGCTGGAGATGGCTTTCCGTCGGCGAACCCGGCTGCACCTGCGAGACGACCAGCATGCCCGTGAGCTCCGGGTAGGCCTTGCGGGCCGCAGCCTGCGTCTCGGGCCGGAGGCCGAGCCGCACGAGCTCGTCGTACGGCGTGTACGAGAAGACCACCTGCAGCGTCCCCCGGGTGATCGGCTTGCCCTCGCGCAGCAGTTCGAGCGCCCGTTCGACGCGGCCGAGCGGCAGGTAGAAGCTCGACGCCGCACCGTTGCTGCCGCCCGCGTTCAGGCCCACGACCCGGCCGCGGATGTCGATGACCGGCGAGCCCGAGGAGCCGCCCGAGGTGCCGGACGCCGCCTGGATGTAGAACGTGTTGAAGTCGTTGTACTTGCCGACGCCGTACTCGGGCGCCTCGCGGTCGAGGCGCGCGAGCGTCCCTGCGAGGATGGACAGCTGCTCGCCCGCGTCGTTGCCGACCACGCGGATCTCGGTGCCGACACGCGCGCCCGCGGGATGCAGCTGCAGCGCGGCCGGCTTGACGTAGCGCAGCTTCGACGGGTCGTAGCGATAGAAGCCGAAATCGTGAACCGGGTCGCGGTAGACGGCGCGCAGCTCGACCTCCTCGCGGTTCTGGAACACGGCCGTCGCGATCACCGGTCCCGGCGTCACGACGTGGCGGTTCGTGAGGATGAGGCCGCGCTCGGCATCGACGACGAACCCCGTGGCCTGGCTCGACTGGTTCCACTCGGTGTCGAACGCGCGTGCCTGGTCGATCTCGATCGTGACGACGGACGGCGCGATGCGCGAGAGCGTCTGGTCCCAGACGGGCGTGTCCGTGACCACCGGCACCTGTGCCGACGCCGGGATCGACGACGCGCCAAGGACCAGCGCCAGCGCCAGTACGTGAAGGATGCGCCTGATCACAGCGGGCGCCCGAACGAGGCGCGGTAGCGATCCTCGAACTCCTGCCGCGTGCAGCGATGATGCTGCGTGCCCGCGTGCGCGATCTTGATCGCGCCCATCAGCGAGGCGATGCGCCCGGTCGTCTCCCAGTCGAGGCCGTGCTGGATTCCATAGACGAGGCCCGCCCGGTACGCGTCGCCGCAGCCCGTGGGATCGACCACGGCGTCGGGCCGCGCCGCCGGGATGCGGATCTCGCGGCCGTCGGCGTGAATCACGCTGCCGTCGGCGCCGCGCGTCACGACGAGCGCCGCGACGCGTCGCGCGAGTCCGGCGAGCGGCACGCCCGTGCGCTCCTGCAGCAGCTGTCCCTCGTAGTCGTTCACGGCGACCCACGTCGCACGATCGACGAATGCGAGGAGCTCGTCGCCATTGAACATCGGCAGGCCCTGGCCCGGATCGAACAGGAACGGGATGCCGGCCTCCGCGAACTGCCGCGCGTGCTCGAGCATCCCCTCGCGGCCGTCCGGCGCGACGACGCCGAGCGACACACCGTCACCCACCGGCACGCGGTTCAGGTGAGAGTGGTTCATGGCGCCCGGATGGAACGCCGTGATCTGGTTGTCGTCGAGATCCGTGGTGATGTAGGCCTGCGCGGTGTACTCGTCCGGCACCTCGCGGACGTAGCGCAGGTCCACCGAGCGCTCGCGCAGCCAGTCGGCGTACGGCGCGAAATCGCGGCCGACCGTCGCCATCGGGGCGCCCTGCCCCCCGAGCACGCCCAAGTTGTAGGCGATGTTGCCCGCGCAGCCGCCGTAGTTGCGCTTGAGCCCCGGCACCAGGAACGAGACGTTCAGCAGGTGGATGCGGTCGGGGAGGATGTGGTCGCGGAAGCGACCGTCGAACACCATGACGGTGTCGAACGCGATGGAGCCGCAGATGAGTGCACTCATGGACACAGCGGCCCGCGGGCCGTCAGGGAGGGAGGACGAGGGCCCGCGTCGCGACGACGAGGCCCGGCGAGATGTACACCGTGCTCGAGCCTGGGTCCCTGGCGCCGACGGGTTCGCAATGATGCTCCACACGGGAGCGTTCGGCCACCCCTGGGGTGCGAGACGGGACGCGCGCGGCGGTGCACGGGCGTCTCGCTTGCAACCGCACGCAGCCTCGCGTCAGGCCGCCTTCCACGCGAGGTCGAGCTGCTTGGCCGCCCGGACGTCGTCGAGGCGGCGCACGGGCAGCGTGTAGGGCGCGCCCTTGAGCTTCGCCGGATCCGACTGCGCCTCCTCGCGGATCGCGATCATCGCCGCGACGAACGCGTCGAGCTCCTGCTTCGACTCCGTCTCGGTCGGCTCGATCAGCAGGCACTCGGGCACCAGCAGCGGGAAGTACGTCGTCGGGGCGTGGAAGCCGTAGTCGAGCAGGCGCTTCGCGAAGTCCATCGCCGTCGTGCCGTAATCGCGTGCTTCGCGTCGCACCGTGACGATGAACTCGTGGCCGGCACGCCGCCCCGGATACGCGAGTTCGAAGCCGGCCGCGGCCAGGCGGGCCATCAGGTAGTTCGCATTCAGCGCTGCGAACTCCGAGACGCGGTGCATCCCCTCGCGGCCGAGCATGCGCATGTAGACGTACGCCCGGAGCAGCACGCCCGTGTTGCCGGTGTACGCGGACAGCCGGCCGATGGTCTGCGGCAGGTCGTTCTCGTCGAGCCAGCGGTAGCGCTGGCCGTCGTGGCCGACGACCGGGACCGGGAGGAACGGCAGCAGCCGCTCGCTGACGCCGACGGCCCCCGAGCCCGGGCCGCCGCCGCCATGGGGCGTCGAGAAGGTCTTGTGCAGGTTCATGTGGATGACGTCGAATCCCATGTCGCCCGGGCGCACCTTCCCGAGGATGGCGTTCAGGTTGGCGCCGTCGTAGTAGAGCAGCCCGCCCGCGTCGTGCACGATCTCGGCGACCTCGCCGATGCGCCGCTCGAAGACGCCGAGCGTCGACGGGTTCGTGAGCATGATGCCTGCCGTGGTCGGGCCGACCACGGCGCGGAGCGCGTCCACGTCGACGTCGCCGTTCTGCAGCGAGGCGATCTCGCGCACCGTGCAGCCGCACATCGTCGCGGTCGCCGGATTGGTGCCGTGCGCCGCGTCGGGAACGATGATCTCCCTGCGGAGATGGTCGTTGCGCGACTTGTGGTAGGCGCGGATCATCGCGACGCCCGCGAACTCGCCCTGCGCGCCCGCCATCGGCGTGAGGGACACGCCGCGCATGCCCGTCACTTCCTTCAGCATCTCCTGCAGTTCGTGCAGGCACTGCAGGATGCCCTGCCCGGTCGACTCCGGCGACAGCGGATGCCGCGCCAGGAACTCCGGCAGCATCGCGTACTGGTTGCAGGCACGCGGGTTGTATTTCATCGTGCACGAACCGAGCGGATAGAAGTTCGTGTCGATCGAGAAGTTGAGCTGCGAAAGCCGCGTGTAGTGACGCACCGCCTGCAGCTCCGATACCTCGGGCAGCCGAGGTGGTGACTTGCGCTTCAGGTGCTCCGGCACGCGGGACGGAAAGTCGGCCTGCGGATACTGCGCCCCGGCCGTGCGGCCCGGCTGGGAGTGCTCGAAGATCAGCTTTTCGCGCATCTCGTACTCCTGGTCGCGGCTCAGGCCGCGGCCGCGTTCTTCATGACGTCTGCAAGCGCGCCGGCATAGGCGGCGATGTCCGCCGGCGTCCGCGTCTCGGTCGCGCAGACGAGCAGCGCGTTGGCGAGGGCGGGATAGTCGGCGGAGAGGTCGCAACCGCCGATGATGCCGCGCGCCGCCAGTGCCTCGAGCACGCCGCGAACCGGGCGGTCGAGCAGCAGCACCGCCTCGTGGAAGCGCGGCCGGTCGAACGCGAGCCTCACGCCCGGCACGGCGACGAGCGCTTCGACGAGCTCGGCCGAGCGCTGCATCGAGGCCGCCGCAACCTGCGCGAGACCCCGCGGCCCGACGATCGACATGTAGATCGTCGCGGCCGTCACGAGCAGGCCCTGGTTCGTGCAGATGTTCGAG
>RPQJ01000032.1 GCA_003819815.1 Lysobacterales bacterium | reverse complement strand
GCAGCGGTCGATGACCCACGACAGCACGCGCAGGTTGTCGCCGAAGCCCGGCCACAGGAACCTGCCGTCCTTGTCCTGGCGGAACCAGTTGACGTGGAACAGCTTCGGCAGCTTCTTCACGCGGCCCTCGCACCGGTCGACGATCCAGGACAACACGCGCAGGTTGTCGCCGAAGCCCGGCCACAGGAACTTGCCGTCCTTGTCCTGGCGGAACCAGTTGACGTGGAAGATCCTGGGCAATTGCTTGACGCGCCCCTCGAACGAGAGCCAGTGTGCGAAGTAGTCGGCGAAGTTGTAGCCGCAGAACGGCTTCATCGCCATCGAGTCGCGCCGCACGACGCCCACCTGCCCGACCGCAGCCGCCGTCGTCTCGGAGGCCATGCCGGCACCCACGAGCACGCCGTGAGTCCAGTCGCGGGCCTCGTACACGAGCGGGGCAACTTCGCGGCGGCGGCCGCCGAAGAGGATCGCCGAGATCGGCACGCCTTCGGGATGCTCCATCAGGTGGTTGTAGGCGGGGTTCTGCTTCGCGGACACCGTGAAGCGGGAGTTCGCATGCGCCGCCGGGCCGTTAGCCTTGTCGTAGGGCCGGCCCTGCCAGTCGGTGACCGGCGTCCCCGAGATGCGGCCTTCCCACCAGGGCTCGTTGTCCGCGGTGACCGCCACGTTCGTGTAGATCGTGTCGTGGTGGATCATCTCGTAGGCGTTGCGATTGGTCTTCGGGCTCGTGCCGGGCACGACGCCGAAGAATCCGGCCTCCGGATTGATCGCGCGCAGCCTGCCGTCGGCGCCGACGTGCAGCCAGGCGATGTCCTCGCCGATCGTCCAGACCTTCCAGCCCGGCATCGTTTCGGGCGGGATCAGCATGCCGAGGTTCGTCTTGCCGCAGGCCGACGGGAATGCGCCCGCGACGTAGTGGACCTCGCCACGGGGATTCTCGAGCCCGACGATCAGCATGTGCTCGGCGAGCCAGCCCTCGGTGCGTGCCTGCCAGCTCGCGATGCGCAGCGCATGGCATTTCTTGCCGAGCAGCGCGTTGCCGCCGTAGCCCGAGCCGATGCTCTTGATCGAGAGCTCCTCGGGGAAGTGCATGATGTAGCGGCGGTCGGGATTCAGGTCGCCGATCGAGTGCAGGCCCTTGACGAACGAGCCGTCCTTCTCGATGCGGTGCAGCGCCGCGCTGCCCATGCGCGTCATGATCCGCATGTTGAGCACGACGTACGGGCTGTCGGTGATCTCGACGCCGCAGCGAGAGTACGGCGACGTGATCGGGCCCATGCAGTAGGGCACGACGTACAGCGTGCGGCCCTTCATGCAGCCCTCGAAGAGTCCATCGATCTTTGCGTGCGCCGCCGTAGGCTCCATCCAGTTGTTGTTCGGGCCCGCGTCGTCCTTGCTCTTCGTGCAGATGAAGGTCAGGTGCTCGACGCGCGCGACGTCGGACGGGTGCGAGCGGTGCAGGTAGCAGTTCGGGAAGGTCGACTGGTTGAGTTCGATAAGGTCGCCTCGACGCAGCATCAGTTCCGTGAGCTCGTCGCGCTCCGTGTCCGATCCGGTGCACCAGTGAACGTGGTCGGGTTGGGTGAGCTTGGCGGTCTCTGCGACCCAGTCGCGGAGCGCGGCGTTGGTGGTCGTCATCGGGCAGCTTCCTTCGTCGTGCCCGTGCGACGGTCCGCGAGACGCGGCGGCGGCGGGCGTGGCTGGTTCCTGCCCGATTATATCCTCGGGGCGCGATCTGCTGCCGTGCGCATTGAGCGCAATTGCGCGCCGCGCGCGCAAAAAAAAGCGCCCTCCGAGGAGGGCGCAATCAGGGGGAGATCGGTGTGGCCGACTATCGTCGGGCGGCCTCAGGCGGCGGCGGTCTTGCGCGCGCGCGTCGTCTTCGTCTTCGCTTTCGCCTTGCGCGTGGTCGTCTTCGTCCGGCGCTTCTGGAGCTTCACTTCGGGGATACGCTCCTCGACGGGCTCGACGACGCGCTCGTACACGTGCGCGGCGACGCCACGGAAGTCACGACCGGCGTGCTTCAGGATCTGCACCGCGCGCTGCGCGTCGCCGACGAAGCGCTCGCGCGTGGCAGGGACGAGCTCGACCTGGTCGCGGACGAGGTCGACGATCGTGTCGGCGCGCGAGGCGCGCTCGAGGCGCAGCGCCGCGTCCGTCAGAGCCGCCGTCACCATGTCCGACTGCAGCTCGATCAGGTTGGCCACCGCGCTCTGCGAGACCGACGTGAGCTTCACGCCCGAGCGGGCGAACAGGCGCACGGGGCTCTTGAGCGACTTGAGGCCTTCGGCCGATCCGGCGGCGACTTCGCGCACCGTCTCGACGGACTCTTTCCGAAGCTTCCGCACCTGGGTCGTCAGGGCAGCAGTCTGCTCCGCCACGAAATCCTGCATCTGGTTAATCATCTGTACACCCCTTCGGTTATGGTCTGCTGCGCCGCAGCAATTGCTGCAGCGCACAATAGATCAGGCCCCCGCCGTTGTCAAATTCGGCTAATGCCTAGCGCACCCGCCCCGGGAGCGAGACGGCACGGGGAGCTCGTCCGTATTGACGCGAAGCCGGCACGGCCGTGGCTTGCCTCCCGTCGCCTCGTCGCGCAGAGTCGGCGCCGAATGACGAACCCGGTTCCTCGATCTCCTGCGTTCGCAACTGCGGCACTGACCGTCGCGCTTGCGTACGGCGCCTGCGGCTCGGGCTGCACTTCGCGGGCCGAACCACAGGCAAGCGCAGTCGGCGCGGCGATGGCGACCGGCAGCGACGAACTCGTCACCGAGATTGTCGCGGAGCAGTTCGTGCCACCGGAACCGGGCAGCGGTGCGCCGGGCCGCTACGTGCCCGCGGGCCGGCTCTCGGAGGGCGACGTCGTTCACTACACGATCCGCGTCCGCAACCCGGGACCTCAGCCGGTGACCCGCGTGCAGGTGACGAAGCGACTGCCGCTCGGCGTGCATTATGTCGAAGGCTCGGCGGCGGGCCCGGACGCGCGGGTCGAGTTCTCCGTGGACGGCGGCGCGACGTTCGTCGGTCGCGCGCCGGAGCCTGGTTTCACGCACCTGCGCTGGACGCTGCATCGCCCGCTGCTGCCTGGTGCGACCGCACTGCTGCGTTTCCGTGCCTCGTTCCGCTGAGCCGTGACCAGCGGTTGTGCCGACATCTTCGGGTCGGCCGGCCCCCTGGCGCGGGCGCTGCCCGGCTATGCCGTGCGCGCGGAGCAGGTCGCGATGGCCGAAAGAGTCTCCGCGGCCCTCGAGGGCCACGAGACGCTCATCGTCGAGGCGGGCACGGGCACTGGCAAGACCTTCGCGTACCTGGTCCCGGTCCTGCTCTCCGGTCGGCGGGTGATCGTCTCGACGGGCACGCGGGCGCTGCAGGACCAGCTCTATCACCGCGACCTGCCCGCCGTCAGCGGGGCTCTTGGCCGGCCGGTGCAGGTCGCGCTGCTCAAGGGACGCGCGAACTACCTGTGCCGTCACCGCCTCGAGCTCGCCGAGCAGCAGGCATACGCACGCGGCCTGCGGCGCGAAGTCGCGACGGCGTTGCCGTCCGTGCGCGCCTGGTCGCTTCTCACCCGCAGCGGCGACGTCGCCGAACTGCCGGGGCTCGGGGAGGGCGATCCCGTCCTGCCCTGGATCACCTCGACGCGCGAGAACTGCCTCGGCATCGAGTGCCCGCATTACGACCAATGCTTCGTGCTCTCGGCACGCCGCGAAGCGCAGGCGGCGGACGTAGTGGTCGTCAATCACCACCTCCTGCTCGCCGACCTGGTGCTGAAGGAAGTGGGGTTCGGCGACCTGCTGCCCGGCGCCGACGCGATCGTGGTCGACGAGGCGCACCAGCTCCCCGACGTCGCGGCCCAGTTCCTCGGCTACTCGGTCAGTACGCGGCAGGTATCGGCGATCGCGCGCGACGCCGCGGGCGAGCTGATGCTGGTGCAGCAGATGTCGGGCGGCGTGGACGCGGCGATTGCGGCGCTCGAGGCGCAGGTCGCGGCCGTGGTCGCCGCGAGTGGCGGGAGCGAAGGCCGCATCGAGCACGCGGCGTGGCCCGAACGGCTGATCGAGGCGCTCAACGGGCTCGCAGCGCGCACGCATGATTTCGCCGAGGTCATCGCGCCGCTGGCGGCGGACGGGCAGGGCGCCTTCGCACGGCTCGCGGAGCGGCTGCAGGAAGTCGAGACCCGCCTGCGCGCGCTCATCGGCGAGCCCGAAGAAGGCGGCGTGCGCTGGGCGGAGACTAACGCCCGCACGGTGTCCTGCCACTATGCGCCGATCGACGTCGCGGCGCAGCTAGCGAAGCTCGTCGAGGCCCGGTCGTGCGCGTGGATCCTCACCTCCGCGACGCTGGCGGTCGGCGACGACTTTGCTCATTATCAACGCCGCACCGGCCTCGGCCAGGCGGACAGCGTCTGCTACCCGAGCCCGTTCGACTTCGCGACGCAGGCGTTGCTGTACCTGCCGCGCGGGCTCGCCGATCCTGGTTCGCCGGGCCACGCAAGCTCCGTCGTCGCGGCGACGCTGCCCATCCTCGAGGCGAGCGGCGGCCGGGCCTTCCTGCTCTTCACGAGCCACCGTGCCCTGCGCGAGGCGACCGAGGAGCTGCGCCGCCAGTGGGGCGACGTGCCGCCGCTGCCGTTGCTGGTGCAGGGCGAGGCGTCGCGCGACCACCTGCTGCGGAGCTTTCGCGAGGCAGGCAATGCGGTGCTGCTCGGCACCGGCAGCTTCTGGGAAGGGGTGGACGTCAAGGGCGCAGCGCTGTCCGTGGTCGTCATCGACAAGCTGCCGTTCGCGGCGCCCGACGATCCCCTGCTCAAGGCGCGGCTCGACGCGATCCGGGAGCAGGGCGGCAATCCGTTCTTCGACGAGCAGGTGCCGCAGGCGATCATCGCGCTCAAGCAGGGCGTCGGACGCCTGATCCGCGATTCGGCCGACTTCGGCGTCGTCGCGATCTGCGACAACCGCCTCGTCACCAAGGGCTACGGACGCGCTTTCGTCAAAGGCCTGCCGCCGATGCGGCGGACGCGGGAAATCGCCGAGGTCCAGTCGTTCCTGCGCGAGCGGCTGGGCGCGCTCGGTCTGTGAGCCGGGCGCGCGGCTGGTCGCCGGGTGCGGCGCCGCGTAGGCTGCCGATCCGATGAAGATCCTGGCCATCGATACGTCCACTGAGCTCTGCTCGGTCGCGCTGCTCGTCGGCGACCGCGTGGAGTTGCGCTCGGAGATCACCGAGCGCGGCCATGCGGAGCTCGTGCTGCCGATGGTCGACGAACTGCTGGCGGCCTGCGGCATCGTCCTCGCGGACCTGGACGGCATCGCCTACGGGCGCGGACCGGGTGCATTCACGGGCCTGAGGATCGCCGCGGGGGTGACGCAGGGCCTCGCGTTCGGGGCCGGAAAACCCGTGGCCCCCGTCTCGAGCCTGGCCGCGGTCGCGGAGCAGGTGGAAATTCTTCCTGGCGAGCGGGTGCTGGTCTGCAACGACGCCCGGATGGGCGAGATCTACTGGGGCGTCTACGAGCGATCACCGTCGGGCATCGTCACAGTCGGTGTCGAGGCCGTCTCTCCTCCCGAACGCGTGCCGCTCGAGTCGGGCGCGCGGCACGTCGCCGGCAATGCCCTTCCTCGCCACCCTGCGCTCGCCGAGCGGCTGCTCGGTGCCGGGTTTAAGTTTCGTAAGGAAACGTGGCCGCGCGCCGATGCCGTCGCCCGGCTCGGGTCCCGGGTCCTCGCAGACGGCGGCGGACTGCCGCCCCACGAGGCCCTGCCGGTCTACGTCCGCGACGACGTCGCCCGCCCCTCGGGCACCATCGTCATGCGGATGTCATAATTGCCCTCTCTACTGACGCTGCAACGAAACTGACTTTTTCCGCGAGGCGTCATGACGGGCAAGCAGATCCTGATCGTCGAGGACGAGAAGCCGATCCGCGACATGATCGCGTTCGGGCTGCGTCGGGCCGGGTTCGAGGTGCGGGAGGCCGAGGACTGCTCCACGGCCCGGGCCAGCATCGCGGACCACCGCCCGGACCTGCTGCTCGTCGACTGGATGCTGCCCGACCAGAGCGGACTCGAGCTCACGCGCGCGATCAAGCGCAACAAGGACACCGAGGACATGCCCGTCATCCTGCTCACGGCGCGCGCCGAGGAGCAGGACAAGGTCACCGGCCTCGAAGGTGGCGCGGACGACTACGTCACGAAGCCGTTCAGTCCGCGCGAGTTGCTCGCCCGCATCAACGCGGTGCTGCGCCGCGCCTCCCCCGTGGGTTCCGGGGAATCGCTGGAGGCTGGCGGTCTCACGCTCGACACCGCGAGCCACCGCGTAACGGCGGGCGACCAGACGGTGCCGCTGGGCCCCACCGAGTACCGCCTGCTGCAGTTCTTCATGGAGCACCCGGAGCGGGTGTATTCACGCAGCCAGCTGCTCGACCGCGTGTGGGGCGGCAACGTCTACGTCGAGGAGCGGACGGTCGACGTCCACATCCGCCGGCTGCGCAAGGCGCTCGAGCCGTTCCGGCTGGAAGGCCTGGTGCAGACCGTGCGCGGCGCGGGCTACCGCTTCTCGACGCGCGCCGAGTAACGCGAGCGGGGGACGACGAAACTTGTCGCGACCCGCATGGACACAGCTCGCGTGGATGATCGGCGCCGTCGCGGCCGCCGCAGTCGTCGGCTGGATCGCGGGTCACGCACTCGCTTTCGTGTCGCTCGCGCTCGCCGGGCTGCTCGCGTGGCAGTTCTGGAACCTGGTCAGGTTCGAGCAATGGCTGCGCAGGCGGGCCGTCACGGCGCCGCCCGACCTGCACGGCGTCTGGGGCGAGGTGCTCGCGACCACCAGCCGCATTTACCGCCGCAAGGTGTTCCACAAGCGGCGCGTGCTCGTGCTGCTGCGCGAGTTCCGGCGCATGACGTCGGCGATGCCCGACGGCGCCATCCTCCTCGGGCAGAACCGCGAAATCCTCTGGTTCAACCGGACCGCGGCGCGGTGGCTCGGGCTCAAGCGCAAGGTCGACTACGGCATCCGCATCGACAACCTCGTCCGCCATCCGGATCTCGTCGAGTACCTCGACCGCCGTGGCGGCGCAGCGGCCGCGCGCATCCATCTCACCAAGGACGGCGACCGCTGGCTGCTCTTCCGGCTCGTCACGACCAACACGACCGGCCAGCAGCTCCTCATCGTGCGCGACGTGACGAGCGAGGCGCGCCTCGAGTCGATGCGCAAGGACTTCGTCGCGAACGCGTCGCACGAGCTTCGCTCTCCGCTCACGGTCATCACGGGGTACCTCGACGCGCTCGGCGAGGACCCGACGCTCGACCCCGTGTGGCAGATGCCGGTCCAGGAGATGCGACGGCAGTCCGACCGCATGCGCGGCATCGTGCAGGATCTCCTCGAGCTGTCGCGCCTCGAGGCGCAGAGCGGCGAGGCGGAAAGGAGCGCGGTCGACGTCGGCGGCATGCTGGCGCTGATCCGCAAGGACGCCCTCGGGCGCCCGGAGCGTCCGGCGATCGTCGAGCTACGGCTCGACACCGACGCGCTGCTGCTCGGGTCCGAGACCGAGCTGCATTCGATCTTCGCGAACCTGGTCTCGAACGCGGTCAAGTACACGCCGGCGGAGGGCCGGGTCGACATCCGCTGGTGGACCGACGAGCGGGGTGGCCACGTCGAGGTGCGCGACACGGGTATCGGCATCGCCGCGGAGCACCTGCCGAGGCTCACGGAGCGCTTCTATCGGGTCGACGCCGGGCGATCCCGCAAGCTCGGCGGCTCGGGCCTCGGGCTCGCGATCGTGAAGCACGCGTTGCAGCGGCACGGCGGGCGGCTCGACGTGCATAGCGTCGAGGGACGGGGCAGCACGTTCACCTGTCATTTTCCCGCGGCGCGCGTGCAGTGGAGGCACGCCGCCTGATGGCCGGCGTCCCGGCCGGGGCGCGTCCACGTTCGTAGCACGAATGCTCGCGGCGCCGGGTGCGCGGCCCGCCCCCTGCAGGCAGCTGTCTCCACGGCGCAACGCCGGCCTGCAATATGACTGTAACACTCCCGCCCTATAAAGCAGCCACGCAAGAAACGCGTCGCAGCTCCGGCATGCCGGGCTTGTCGTCTTGTTACAACCACCGTGAGGGGACTACCGTGAGAAACACCGTGCTTGCGACTGCGGTCGCTGCAGCGCTGGCCCTGGCCGCGCCACAAGCCGACGCCCAGAGCGCCTCGAAGGCGGAAGTGCAGGCGATGAAGGCGCAGCTCGAGGCACTCGCCGAGCGCCTCGGCAGGCTCGAGGCCCAGAACGCGACGCTGCAGACCGAGAACGAGACCCTCAAGTCCGCGGTCGACCGTCGCGATGCGGAGATGGACTACCTCAAGTCGCAGACGAAGGAACTGCGCGAGGAAGGGGCCGTCGCCGCGAACGAGATCGGCAAGGTCAAGGGCGCCGACTGGGCGACCAAGATCAAGGCTCGGGGCGACATCCGCTACCGCAGTGAGAACATCTGGACCGAACGAGTCGCCGGCAGTGGCTCTACGGCTGTCGTTGAGGACGCTGCGGATCGCTACCGCCACCGCGTACGGGCGCGCCTCGGCTTCGACGCCAAGGTGACCGACACGGTCAAGGCCACGCTGCTGCTCGCCACCGGCGGCGATGACCCGCGCTCGTCGAACCAGACGCTCGGCAGCCAGAGCTCGCGTAAGTCGATCGGCCTCGACATGGGCTACATCGACTGGAACTTCATGAGCGGCGCGAACGCAGTGCTCGGCAAGCAGGCCTGGCCGCAATGGCGCCCTGGTACGTCGATGTTCTACGACGGCGACTACAACCCCGAGGGCGGCTCGGTGAAGTACGAGCAGGGCATGCTATTCGGCTCCGCGTACGGGTGGTGGCTCTCCGAGCAGTGGAACGCGAACGACCAGGGCGAGAACAGCGACGGTAACGTGGTCGGCGCGCAGCTCGGCCTCAAGTTCCCGCTGCTCGGCGGCGAGACCCGTGTGGCGGTCAACTACTCCGACTGCGGCGCCTGCCAGGACCAGACCTCGATCCTCTACGCGAACAACGGCAACGGCAACACGACATACCGCGTGCCGGTCACGACGACCGTGGGACAGACGAACACCACGCCGGCGGTGACGGTCGTGAACACGACGCAGGCCAACTACCTCCGCTACGACTACGAGATCCTCGAGCTTGCCGCGGAGACCGGCACGACGCTGTTCGACCTGCCGTTCTCGGTCTGGGCTCACTACGCGAACAACCTGGCCGACGACGTCGAGTACGACACCGCCTACGCGGTGGGCGCCTCGCTCGGCCGGGCGAGCAATCCGAAGACGTGGCTTGCCGCCGTCTGGTACGAGAACCGCGACGCGGACGCGCTCTTTGGCCAGTTCGTGGATTCCGACTTCGGCGACGGCCGCACGGATTCCGAGGGCTTCGTGTTCCGCGGCGCCTACGCCCCGGTGCGCAACTTCAACGTCACCGGCACGTACTTCCTCAACACGATCAACAAGGACCGCGCGCCGGTCACCGGCACGGGCTTCGCGATCGGCGAGGACCTCGACTACGACCGCTTGCAGCTGGACCTGAACTACCGGTTCTGATCCCGCCGTCGACGCGGCGGTCCGCCTCCACCCGCCCGACGGACCGGGCAACCTCGACCCCGCCCCCGGGTCGGGGTCCGGGTGGAGGCGGATTTTTTTGGGCGAGGTGCGACCTTGCCCGCGTGGACGCGCTCCTGTAAAAACACGGCACCCTGGAGACACGCGCATGGAAACCTCGGACCTCTCGCACCACATCCTGAGCCGGTACAACGCCGAGCTCGAGGGCCTGCGCTCCGGCGTGCTGCAGATGGGCGGCTTCGTCGAGCAGCAGCTGCAGAACGGCATCCGCGCCGTGGCGGGCGGGGACGTCCGGCTCGGCGAGGAAGTCGCCCGGCTCGATCACAAGGTCAACGCGATGGAAGTCTCCATCGACGACGACTGCAGTCGCGTCCTCGCGACCCGCAGCCCCACCGCGTCCGACCTGCGCCTGATCGTGGCGGTCATCAAGACCATCACCGACCTCGAGCGCATCGGCGACGAAGCCGAGAAGCTAGGGCACGTTGCATCGCGCCTCGGCGGGCTCGAGCGGCCGACCGACCGCTACCGTGAGATCAAGCACATCGGCGACCTGGTCGCCGACATGGTCCACGGCGCACTGGACGCCTTCGCACGCCTCGACACCGACGCAGCCCTCTCGGTCGCGCGCCGGGACCGGATGGTCGACGAGGAGTACGAGGCGATACAGCGCCAGTGCATCACGTTCATGATGGAGGATCCGCGGGCAATCCGGCGAACCCTGGACGTGCTGTGGGTCGCGCGCGCGCTCGAGCGGATCGGCGACCACGCGAAGAACATCTGCGAGTACGTGATCTACATGGTGCTCGGCAAGGACGTCCGCCACACGTCGATCGAGGACGTCGAGAAGCAGATCGCCGAGATCCGCGCGAGCCGGGCCGGTGCGGCCTGACCGATGGCGAGCGTGACGACCGGCGCAGGGCGCCTGCCGGCCGCGCTCACGCGGCGCAGGGGCAACCTGCTCGGCTTCGCTGCCAGCGCGGCGCTGATCGCGTACGCCCTCTACGTGCAGTACGTCCTCGGCCTCGAGCCGTGTCCGCTCTGCATCCTGCAGCGCGTGGCAGTCATGGCGGTCGGCGCGCTGTTCCTGCTCGCGGCGCTGCACGACCCTTCGGACCGCGGCGCGCCCGTCTACGCGATCCTCATCGACCTCGCGGCGCTCGCGGGCATCCTCGTCGCGGTGCGTCACCTTTGGATCCTGGCCCAGCCCGCGGGCTCGGTGGCCGAGTGCGGCGCGAGCCTCGACTACATGATGGACGTCCTGCCGCTGCACGAAGTGCTCGCGAAAGTGCTCGCGGGCTCCGGCGAGTGCGCGAAGGTCGACTGGGAATTCCTCGGGCTCACGATGCCCGCCTGGGTGCTGGTTGCGCTGGTGGGCCTCGGCGCCTGGGGCGTGCTCGTCAATCTCGTCGCGAAACGCCGCTGAGGCCGCGAGGCCCGCTCAGGCGTCCGGGCCGAGCAGCCTGTCCATGATGCGCTCGTAGATCTCGCTCAGCCGGTCGACGTCCGCGACCCGCACGCACTCGTTCACCTTGTGGATCGTCGCGTTCCCGACGCCGATCTCCACCACCTGCGCGCCCGTGGGCGCGATGAAGCGCCCGTCCGACGTGCCGCCCGAGGTCGAAAACTCCGGAGTTCGGCCCGTGACGTCGCGCACCGCACCCGAGACCACTTCCGTGAGCCGGCCGGGCGCGGTCAGGAACGGCAGGCCCGAGACGAACCACTCGAGTGTGTACTTGACGCGATGCCGGTCGAGGACGCCGAGCACCGTGCGCTGCAGGCTCTCGACCGTCTGCTCGGTCGAGAAGCGCAGGTTGAACCGCACCTTGAGCTCCCCCGGGACGACGTTCGGCGCGCCGGTGCCCGCGCCGATGTTCGAGACCTGGAAAGTCGTCGGCTGGAAGTACGCATTGCCTTCGTCCCAGCGACGCGCCACGAGCTCCGCGAGCGCCGGCGCGAACGCGTGCACGGGGTTGTCCGCGAGGTGTGGATACGCGATGTGACCCTGCACGCCGTGGACCGTGAGCCGGCCGGACAGCGAGCCGCGCCGCCCGATTTTCACCGTGTCGCCGAGCTCGGCGTGGCTCGTCGGCTCGCCGACCACGCACCAGTCGATCTTCTCGCCACGCTCCGTGAGCGCCTGCATGACGCGTCGGGTACCGTCGACCGAGGGGCCTTCCTCGTCGCTCGTGAGGAGGAAGGCGAGGGTGCCCGCATGCCGCGGCACGCGTGCAATAAAGCGCTCGGTGGCGGTGACCATCGCGGCGAGCCCGCTCTTCATGTCGGCGGCGCCGCGGCCGTACAGCACGCCGTCCCGCGTGACGGGCTCGAACGGGTCGGTGGCCCATTCCTCGAGCGGGCCCGTGGGTACGACGTCCGTGTGGCCCGCGAGGCACAGCACCGGCCCGCCGTGCCCGTGGACCGCCCAAAGGTTGTCCACGGGGGGGTAGGTGAACCGCTCGGTCCTGAATCCCAGCGGCTCCAGCCGGCCCGCGATCACATCGAGGCAGCCGTGGTCTTCCGGGCTCACCGAGGGCCGGCGCAGGAGCTCGTGGGTCAGGGCGATCGTGGCTGACATGCCGCTGTAACCTTGGCTGGTTAGGACTGCGCGAGGCGCAAGATGCAAGAAGGCCCGCGGTGTATAGCGGACCGTGGCCGGCGATATCAAGCGGCGCCGTTGGCGCAGGGCGCGGTGTGGTGCAACCGTGGGCCTCAGCCGGGGAATCCCGGCCGTCCGCCTGTAACACGGCTGTCACACGGCCTCGGCAAACTTCGGGTCCTCGGCTTTACGCCCGTACCCTTCCCGTTCCTTTGCAGAGGACAAGTCCATGAAGTTGTGGCAGAAAATGGTCGTCCCGGCACTGTTCGTCGGCGTCGTCGCCGCCGGGGCTCCGGAGCGCGCACTGGCGCAGGCCGCCATCAAGATCGACGGCTCGAGCACGGTGTTTCCGGTCTCCGAGGCGTTCGCCGAGGAGTTCCAGATCTCGAAGCGCGGCAAGGTCCGCGTGACGGTAGGCATGTCCGGCACCGGCGGCGGCTTCAAGAAGTTCTGCCGCGGCGAGACGGACATGTCGAACGCGTCGCGTCCGATATCGGTCGAGGAGATGGAAGCCTGCCGCAAGGCCGGCATCAAGTATATCGAGCTGCCGGTTGCCTTCGATGCACTGACGGTCGTCATCAATCCGAAGAACGACTGGGTCAAGGGCAATGTCATGACCATCGCCGACCTCAGGAAGATGTGGGAGCCGGCGGCGCAGGGCCGCATCAGCCAGTGGAAGCAGGTTCGCGGCGAGTGGCCAGCCGAGAAGCTCATGCTGTTCGGGCCGGGCGCCGACTCGGGCACCTTCGACTATTTCACCGAGGCGGTGATGGGCAAGGCCAAGTCGAGTCGCGGCGATTTCACGGCCAGCGAGGACGACAACACGCTGGTGCAGGGCGTCGAGAACAACAAGTCGGCCCTCGGCTACTTCGGTTTCGCCTATTACGCCGCGCACAAGGACAAGCTGCGCGCGGTGGCGATCGACGGGGGCAAGGGTCCGGTGCTGCCCAGCGTTGAAAACGTGATCAACGGCACCTACACGCCGCTGTCGCGGCCGCTGTTCGTGTACGTCCGCGAGTCTTCGGCCAACCGCCCGGAGGTCCGGGAGTTCGTGCAGTTCATGATGAAGCAGGGCGGGGCCCTCGTGAGTGAAGTGGGCTACGTGCCGCTCCCGCAGAGTGCGTATGACCTCGCCTGGAAGCACTTCGACAACAAGAAGCTCGGCACCGTGTTCGGTGGCCACAACCAGGTCGGCATCACCATCGAACAGCTGCTGGCCATGGAAGCCAAGCTCTGATCCAACCCGGACTGGCCTGATCGTCGCGGCGGGGAAGGGGTCGCTGGATCCGCTCCCCGCCGCGCCGCTGGGGCAGAGTCGAAATCCGCCGCAGTGCCGGGTACAGTGTGGCCCGGGCGCTCACCAGGGGAAGGGGAATCACCCCATGACTCAAGGCAAGACCCAGATGGCGCAGGGCGCGTTCGCGTCGCTGCATTATCGCAAGACGCGTGACCGCATCATCGAGGCGATCCTGCTCTCGGCCGGTCTCGTCGCGGTGTTCACCACCGTCGCGATCGTCTTCATTCTCTTCTACGAGTCGAGCTATTTCTTCGAGCACGTCTCGGTCAAGGATTTCCTTACCGACACGATGTGGACGCCGCTGTTCGCCGATGCGCGCTACGGCATCCTGCCGCTCGTGTCCGGTACATTGACCGTCACGGGCGTCGCGATCCTGGTGGCGATTCCGGTTGGCACCATCGTCGCGATCTACCTTTCGGAGTTCGCGCCGCACCGCCTCCGCGAGACGGTCAAGCCTGTGCTCGAGCTGCTGGGTGCCGTGCCGACGGTGGTCTACGGATACTTCGCGCTGCTCGCAGTGACGCCGCTGCTGCAGAAGGTGTGGCCGGACCTGCCTGGGTTCAACATGCTGAGCGCAGGGCTCGTCATCGGCCTGATGATCGTTCCCTACGTGGCCTCGGTGAGCGAAGACGCGATGCGGGCCGTTCCCAAGTACATGCGCGAGGGTTCGTACGCCATGGGCGCGACCAAGCTGCAGACCGCGTTGCGTGTGGTGGTGCCCGGTGCGTTCTCGGGCCTGGCGGCCGCCTACATCCTCGGCATCTCGCGCGCCGTGGGCGAGACCATGGTCGTCGCGATCGCGGCCGGCATGATGGCGAACCTCACCTTCAACCCGACGGAACCGGCAGCGACCATCACGGCCTATATCGTGCAGGTGAGCCTCGGCGACCTGCCGCACGACAGCATCGGCTACCAGAGCATCTTCGCCGCCGGGCTCGTGCTGATGCTGATGACGCTGGTGCTGAACGTGATCGGGTTCTTCCTGACCCGCCGGTTCCGGGAGGCATACTGATGGCCGCTACCGCCCACATGACCCTCGAGGAGATCCGCAAGGGGCTCTCCTGGCGCAAGCAGCTCGACAAGCTGTTCATCGCGATCGGCATGGCGCTGCTGTTCGGCTGTCTCGCGATCCTCGCGATCCTGTTCTTCGACCTCGTTCGGGACGGCTCTTCGCGCTTCGGCTGGGATTTCTTTACGTCCTTCCCGTCCCGCAAGGCCGAGAACGCCGGCATACTCTCGGCGGCTGTCGGCACGATGCTCATCATGGTGGTGACCGCGCTCGTGGCCCTGCCGGTCGGCGTCGCGGCGGCCATCTATCTCGAGGAGTACGCGCCGAAGAACTGGTTCACCGGCATCATCGAGATCAACGTGACGAACCTCGCGGGCGTGCCCTCGATCATCTACGGCCTGCTCGCGCTCGGACTGTTCGTGTACCAGTTCAACTTCGGCCAGAGCGTGCTCACGGCAGGGCTCACGCTCGCGCTCCTCATCCTGCCGATCGTGATCGTGGCGACCCGCGAGTCGCTGCGGGCGGTGCCCAAGGCGATCCGCGAGGCGGCCTACGGCCTCGGGGCCACGCGCTGGGAAGTCACCAAGGACCACGTCCTGCCGTATTCAACCGGCGGCATCCTCACGGGGCTGATCCTCGGGCTGTCGCGCGCCATCGGCGAGACCGCGCCGATCATCACCATCGGGGCGCTGTCCTTCATCGCCTTCCTGCCGCCGTCACCGGTCACGGGAGAGTTCCCGTTCCTGAACTTCGAATGGCTGCGCAGCGAGTTCACGGCCATGCCCATCCAGATGTTCAACTGGGTATCGCGGCCGGACCAGGCCTTCCAGGCCAACGCGGCCGCGGCGGGCGCGATCCTGCTCGGCATGACGCTCGCCATGAATGCCGTGGCGATCTGGATCCGCTACCGCTTCCGCAAGAAGATCAGCTGGTGAGGCCGATGAGCACGATCCTCGATACGAAGACCCCAACCCACCCCAGGCAGGCCGCAACCATGCAAGGCGAAATCCGCGCGCAGGGATCCGACACGCCGTCGCTCTCGATCGTCATGGAGGATCGGAAAACCACGCGCGCCAATCCGGCCAAGGCGGCCGCCGAGAAGCTGAACTTCTGGTACGGCAGCAACCAGGCCCTCAAGAACATCAACCTGGTGATTCCGGAGCACCAGGTCACGGCGCTGATCGGCCCCTCGGGCTGCGGCAAGAGCACCTTCCTGCGCTGCTTCAACCGCATGCACGACCTGCAGGCGGACACGAAGTACGAGGGTGCGATCACGCTGCGCCCCGACAACG
Source organism: Lysobacterales bacterium (assembly GCA_003819815.1). Taxonomy (GTDB): domain Bacteria; phylum Pseudomonadota; class Gammaproteobacteria; order Steroidobacterales; family Steroidobacteraceae; genus RPQJ01. The sequence goes on along the minus strand of RPQJ01000032.1, from coordinate 14,548 downwards.
TGAACCTCGTGGGACCCGAAACGGACCCCATCGAGGTGCGCATGCGCATCGGCATGGTGTTCCAGAAGCCGAACCCGTTCCCGAAGTCGGTGTTCGAGAACGTCGCCTATGGCCTCAGGCTGCGCGGCATCAACAACAAGACGGAGCTCGCGGAGCGGGTCGAGAAGGCGCTGCGCGGCGCCGCGATCTGGGACGAGGTCAAGGACCGGCTGAACGACTCGGCGCTGGCGCTCTCCGGTGGCCAGATGCAGCGCGTCTGCATCTCGCGCGCGCTCGCGACCGAGCCCGAGATCCTGCTGTTCGACGAGCCGACCTCGGCGCTCGATCCGATCGCCACGGCGAAGATCGAGGAGCTCATCACCGAGCTGCGCCAGCGCGTCACGGTGCTCATCGTCACGCACAACATGCAGCAGGCGGCGCGCGTGTCGGACTTCACGGCGTTCATGTACCTGGGCGAACTCGTCGAGGTCGACGCGACCTCGAAGATCTTCACGAACCCGGCCAAGAAGGCGACCGAGGACTACATCACCGGCCGCTATGGTTGAGGGAGGCTCGATGGAAGCGGAGCATCAGGTTCCGGCGGCCCCGGGAGCGGCGTCCGCTCCCCGCGTGCAGCCGGCCGCCGCGACCCACGGCGGCGACCCGCTCGAGGGACACATTTCGAAGACCGTCGACCAGTCCCTCTCCGACCTGCGCATCCACGCGGTCCAGATGGGCGGGCTCGTGATCGACCAGGTCGGCAGCGCCGTGCAGGCGCTCACGGAGCGCGACGTCCGCCTCGCCGAGCTCGTGCTGTCGCGTGAGCCGGTGGTGAACGATTACGAGACCCGGCTCGATCGCGACAGCCTCACCTTCATCGCGCTGCAGCAGCCCGTCGCGAACGACCTGCGCGCCGCCCGTGCGATCGCCCGCGTGGGCCTCGAGCTCGAGCGCGTCGGCGACGAGTCGAAGAAGATCGCGCGGTTCGCGGCTCGTGCCGGCGCGCTCGGCCAGAACGACCCGGTCGTGGCCGTCGCGCGCTACCTGCGGCACATGGCCACGCTCTCCTCGGCGATGCTCCGTGGCGCCGTCCGCGCACTCGACGAGTCGGATCCCGCGCTCGCCCGCGACGTGCTCGCGATGGACCGCGAGATCGACCAGGAATTCGCCACCGCGCTGCGACAGCTGATGTCGTTCGTCATGCAGGACCACCAGTTCCTGGGGGCGACGATCGACACGGTCTTCGCGCTCAAGGGTCTCGAGCGGATCGGCGACCACGCGAAGAACGTCGCGGAGCAGGTGCTCTACATGGTCGAGGGCGAGGCGCCGCGCAAGAAGGCGAGCGCCGGCGGGGCCTGATCCCGGGGCACCGCCCCGCGGTGGCTCAGTCCACGCCGCGCAGCAGCTCGTTGATGCCGACCTTGGCACGCGTCTGCGCGTCGACGCGTTTCACGATCACCGCGCACGCGAGGCTGTAGCGGCCGTCCGCCGACGGCAGCGAGCCCGGGACGACCACGGCGCCGGCAGGCACCCGGCCGTAGGTGACCGTGTCGTGCTCGCGGTCGTAGATGCGCGTGCTCTGCCCGATGTAGACGCCCATGGACAGCACGGCGCCTTCCTCGACGACGACACCCTCGACTACTTCGGAGCGGGCGCCGACGAAGCAGCCGTCCTCGATGATCGTCGGCCCCGCCTGCAGCGGCTCGAGCACGCCCCCGATGCCGACGCCGCCCGAGAGGTGCACGTTGCGCCCGATCTGCGCGCAGGACCCGACCGTGGCCCAGGTGTCGACCATCGTGCCTTCGCCGACGTAAGCGCCGATGTTCACGTAGCTCGGCATCAGCACCACGTTGCGCGCGACGAAGGCCCCGCGGCGCACGGTCGCCGGTGGGACGACCCGGACGCCGTCGGCGCGGAAGCGTCCGTCGTCGTAGGTCGAGTACTTGAGGGGAACCTTGTCGTAGTAGTTCGTATAGCCGGCCTCGACCGTGCGGTTGTCGTACAGGCGGAAGGAGAGCAGCACGGCCTTCTTGAGCCATTGGTGGACCCGCCAGCCTTCGGCGGTCTTCTCGGCCACTCGTGCCGCGCCGCTGTCGAGCAGTTCGATGGCCGCGTCGACCGCGGCGAGCACGTCGGCCGGTGCGTTGCCCGGCGTGTAGTTCATCCGCTCCTCGAAGGCGGCGGAGACGGTCGCGGCGAGTCGGTCGTGCTGGGTCATGGGTCCGGGACGTCGGCCTGCGGTTCGCTGAGGCCAGAATACCGCATCCCGGCGGTTTGCCGATCGCAGGCCCGCCGGGCGGATGCCCGGTGAGGAGCTAGCGCCGGCGCGCGAAGCCTGCAATCCGGTGCGCGGCTTCGACCGTGTCGGCGACGCTGGCCACGAGCGAAATGCGAACCCGGCCTCGGCCCGGGTTGCCGGCGCCGCCGTCGCGCCCGAGGTAAGTTCCTGGCAGCACGGTGACGTGGGCCTGCTCGTAGAGGCCGCGCGCGAAGGCCTCGTCGTCGCCCGTGTCGAGCCAGAGGTAGAACGCGCCATCGGGACGCTCGACCGGCAGCGCCTGCGCGAGGATCGGCACGACGCGGTCGAATTTCTCGCGGTACAGCCGTCGGTTTTCCTCGACGTGACGCTCGTCGTTCCAGGCGGGAACGCTCGCGAGCTGCGTGTGCACCGGCAGCGCGCAGCCGTGGTACGTGCGGTAGAGCCGGAAGGCTTCGAGCACCTTCGCGTCGCCGGCCACGAATCCGGAGCGCAGGCCGGGCACGCTGGAGCGCTTCGAGAGGCTGTGGAACGCGACGCAGCGCTCGAAGGAGGCGTTGCCGGCGCGGTAGGCCGCCTGCAGCAGACCGCAGGGCGGGCGGGCGTCGTCGGCGTAGATCTCGGAGTAGCACTCGTCCGCCGCCACGATGAAATCGTGTCGCGAGGCGAGATCGAGTGCCCGGCGCAGGAGGGACTCCGGCATCACGGCGCCCGTCGGGTTGCCGGGGCTGCAGAGGAACAGCACCTGGCAGCGTGCCCACGTCGAGTCCGGCACGGCGTCGAGATCGGGCAGATACCCGTTCGACGCGCTGCAGTCGAGGTACACGGGCTCGGCGCCGGCGAGCAGCGTGGCGCCTTCATAGATCTGGTAGAAGGGATTCGGCATCAGCACGGCCGGGCTGGGCGCGCCGGGATCGACGACGGCCTGCACGAACGAGAAGAGCCCCTCCCGCGTGCCGTTCACGGGCAGCACCTGCGTGTCGTCGCGCACCTGGACCTGCGGCAGCCCGTAGCGACGCTCGAGCCAGCGGGCGATCGCGGAGCGCAGTTCCGGGAGGCCGGCCGAGGTGGGGTAGGTGCCGAGCGTGCCGAGGGCTGCCGTCAGCGCCTGCGCGACGAACGCCGGAGGCTCATGCTTCGGTTCGCCGATCGATAGAGGGATCGGCCGGAGGCCCCGCGGCGGCTGGGCGCCTGCGAGGAGGCTGCGCAAGCGCTCGAAAGGGTAGGGGCGCAGCAGCGCGAGGCGCGGGTTCATCGCCGGCGGCTCACGCCGCGCGCGTCGGATCGCGCCGATCGAGGGCCTCGTGCAGCCGGTCTTCGAGCAGCCGGCGGGACTCGTCGGAGAGCGGGCCGCCGTTCTCGCCCGTGACGTGGAAGACGTCCTCGGCCCGCTCGCCGATCGTCATGATGCGCGCCATCACCACGTCCGCGTGCGCCGAGAGCAGCACCTTGCCGACCTCGGACAGCAGTCCCGGCCGGTCGCCCGCGATCAGCTCGATGATCGTGTGCTGGTGCAGCGGATCCTCGGTGAAGGTGATCTGCGTCGGCGTCGAGAACATCCGTGCCTGCCGCGGCGCGCGGCGCGTGACGGCGGGCGGAGTGGCATCCTCGGGCAGCTGCAGCACACGCCAGAGCTGCTGCTCGATCGCGGCCGCACGGTGGCGGTCGCCGATCGGCGCGCCCGTGTCCTCGAGCACGAGGTACGTGTCGAGGCTCAGCCCGCCCTCGAGCGGCGTGATCCGTGCGTCGAGGATGTTGAGGCCCATCTGGTCGAGCAGCGCCGTCGTGCGCGCGAAATTGTGGCGGCGATGCGGCAGGTAGGTGACGACCGCGTTGCCGCCGCGCTCGGCGACCTCGCGCACCGCGACGACCGGCGAGACGTCGCCCGCCTCGCGCTCCGCGAGGAGTCGCGTGTGCCAGGCGATCTCGGCCGGCGTGTGGCCGAGGAAATAGCGGTCGTTCATGCGGGTCCAGACCGATTCGGCGTGCGCGCGGTCGACGCCGTCGCGCACGAGGAGCTCCGCGGCGGCGGCCCGCGTCTCCGCGACGAGTTCCTCCCGGTCGACGGGCGCCTCGAGCCCGCGGCGCAGCGCGCGCTTGGTGCGCTCGTAGAAATCGTGGAACAGCGAGGACTTCCAGGAGTTCCACAGCTTCGGGTTCGTGCCCCGCACGTCGGCGACGGTGAGCAGGTAGAGGTAATCGAGGTGCGTCTGGTCGCCGACGCGATGCGCGAACTCCTGGATGACCTTCGGGTCCGAGATGTCCTTCTTCTGGGCCGTGACCGACAGCAGCAGGTGGTTGCGCACCAGCCACGCGACGAGACGCGCGTCGTAGCGCGAAAGCCCCTGCTCGAGGCAGAACGCCTCGGCGTCGACCGCGCCGAGCTCGGAGTGGTCGCCGCCCCGGCCCTTCGCGATGTCGTGGAACAGCGCGGCGAGGTAGGCGAGCTCGGGCTTCGGGATCTGCTCCATGAGCCGCGTGAGGTCGGGGAATTCGTGCGCGAAGCGGGGCAGCGCGAGGCGGCGGAGGTTCCGAACCACGAACAGCGTGTGGGCGTCGACCGTGTACGCGTGGAACAGGTCGTACTGCATGCGGCCCACGATGCGGCCGAATGCAGGAATGTAGCGGCCGAGCACGCCGTAGAGGTTCATGCGGCGGAGTTCGTGCGTCACGCCCGCCGGGGCGCGCATGAAGTCGAGGAACAGGCGGTGGTGGCGCGGGTTCTGCCGGAACTCCTCGTCGATGAGCCAGAGGTGCCGGCCGAGCGCGCGGATCGTGGTCGCCCGGACGCCGCGCAGCTGCGGCTGTTCCTGCATCAGCCGGAACAGCTCGAGGATCGCCGACGGGTGGCGCGCGAAGACGTCGTCCGCGGTGACCTCGAGGTAGTCGTCGCGCACCTGGAAGCGCGCATTGAGCGGCACGATCGTGGCCTCGCCGTGGCCGAGGATCGCCTCGCGGAAGAGCTGCAGCAGCATCTCGTTCAGCAGGCTCACATCCATCACGGTGCGGTAGTACCGCTGCATGAACTGCTCGACCGCGAGGGTGTAGGTCGCGTCCTCGTACCCGAACATCTTCGCGATGCGGACCTGGTGGTCGAAGAGCAGGCGGTCCTCGCGGCGCCCGGTGAGCGTGTGCAGCGCGAAACGCACCTTCCAGAGGAACGCCTGCGCCGTGCGGAGCTTGCGCAGCTCGGCCGCGGTCAGGAAGCCGTGCCCGACGAGCTCGTCCAGCGTCTCGGCACCGAAGTGGCGCTTCGCGACCCAGCCGATCGTCTGCACGTCGCGGAGCCCGCCCGGGCTCGCCTTGACGTTCGGCTCGAGGTTGTAGGCGGTGTCGTGGTAGCGGTGGTGTCGCGCCTGCTGCTCGGCGACCTTCGCCTCGAAGAACGCCTGCGACGACCAGACGTTGTCCTGCGCGAGGGCACGGCGCATCGCCTGCAGCAGGAAGTCCGGGCCTGCGAGGCGCCGCGCCTCGATCAGCGAGGAAGCGACGCTCACGTCCGCCGCGCTCTCGCGCTGGCAGTCGTCGATGGTGCGGACGCTGTGGCCGATCTCGAGTCCGATGTCCCAGAGGAACGTCAGGAAGCGCTCGATGGCGGCGTGGTCGTCGAAGACGAGGCTCTTCGGCAGCAGGATCAGGACGTCGATGTCCGAGCAAGGATGCAGCTCGCCGCGGCCGTAGCCACCCACGGCGACCAGGGCGACATCCTTCTCGGCGGGGCCTGCGTGCGCGGCCCACGCCTCGCAGAGCACGACGTCCACCATCCTCGCGCGGTCCCGCACGAGCGCCTCGATCGGCTCGTCCTCCTCGAAGCGCTGCCGCAGGCTCGCGTCGCCAGCGGCGAGCGCCCCGCGGAACGCGCCGACGCGGTCGTCGCCGGAGCGCAGCGCGGCAGGCAGCGACTCGAGGAATGGCCAGGGCGGCAGGGCGGCCCTGGCCAGGCCGGATTCCAGGCCGTCGACGGGGGTGGCGGACATGGCGGCGCGCTCAGGCCGGCGGCTGCTCGGCCGCGCCCAGAGTCAGCACGTCGAAACCGGCCGGGGTCACGAGGATGGTGTGTTCCCACTGGGCGGAAAGCGAGTGGTCGCGCGTCACGACGGTCCAGCCGTCCGGGAGCAGGCGGACTTCGCGCCGGCCAGCGTTCACCATCGGCTCGATCGTGAAGGTCATGCCGGGCACCAGCTCGATGCCGGTTCCCGCCGTGCCGTAGTGCAGCACCTGCGGGTCTTCGTGGAAGCCGCGGCCGATGCCGTGGCCGCAGTACTCGCGGACGACGGAGTAGTGGTTGTCCTCGACGTAGCGCTGGATCACGGCGCCGATGTCGCCGAGGCGGGCGCCCGGGCGCACGGCGCGGATGCCGAGCCACATCGCGCGGTACGTGACCTCGACCAGGCGCTCGACGTGCGGCGCGATCTTCCCGACCGCGTACATGCGGCTCGAGTCGCCGTGGAAGCCGTCCTTGATCACCGTCACGTCCACGTTGACGACGTCGCCCTGCTTGAGCCGCCGGTCGCCCGGGATGCCGTGGCAGACGACGTGGTTCACGGAGGTGCAGATCGACTTCGGGTAGCCGCGGTAGCCAAGCGGGGCGGGCACGGCCCGCTGCACGTCGACGATGTAGTCGTGGCAGATGCGGTCGAGCTCCTCCGTCGTGACGCCGGGCACGACGTGCGGCTCGATCATGTCGAGCGCCTCGGCCGCGAGGCGGCCCGCGAGCCGCATCGCGTCCTGCTCCGGCAGGGACTTGACGCGGACGTTGCCGGCGCTGTCGGATCGCCAGGGAGTGGTGGCCGGCTCGTGCTGCATGGGCGGGTGGATCCTGCCCCCCCGCGGGTGCGGAAGGGGCCAAGTATTTGAACGAACGTAAAGTTATGGTATAAAGCGCGCCCGTTTTTGACAACGAAATCCGCACACGCATCGTCACATGCGGCCGGGTGCCCGGCGAACCGGAAGGTTCAGCCAGGTTGCCGCATGGGGTGCGTGGAGGCTCAACCCCAAAAGGAGACAGATCGATGACCAGCATGTCCATGCGGCAGATGCTGGAGGCGGGTGTTCATTTCGGACATCAGACCCGCTTCTGGAACCCGAAGATGGCCCCCTTCATCTTCGGCGAGCGCAACCGGATCCACATCATCAACCTCGAGAAGACGCTGCCCCTCTACATCGAGGCGGCGGACTTCGTGAAGCACGTCGTCGCGGACGGCGGCCGCGTGCTGTTCGTCGGGACGAAGCGCTCGGCCCGCGAGGCGGTCGCCCGCGAGGCCGCCCGCTGCGGCATGCCCTACGTGAGCCACCGCTGGCTCGGCGGCATGCTCACGAACTTCAAGACGATCCGGCAGTCGATCCGCCGGCTCGCCGAGATCGACGAGATGGCCGCGAACGGCCTCCTCGAGCAGCGCAGCAAGCGCGAGGCGCAGATGGTGCGCCGCGAGCGCGAGAAGCTCGAGCGCAGCCTCGGCGGCATCAAAGACATGGAGGGCCTGCCGGACGCGCTCTTCGTCGTCGACGTGGGCCACGAGAAGATCGCGATCCACGAGGCGCAGAAGCTCGGCATCCCGGTGGTCGCGGTCGTCGACACGAACTGCGCGCCGGACGGCATCAGCTACGTCATCCCCGGCAACGACGACGCCATGCGCGCGATCGAGCTCTACGCGGCCGGCATCGCCGACGCGGTGATCGAAGGCCGCTCGACGATCCCGGACGTGCCGGTCGGTGAGGACGAGTTCGTCGAGCTCGACGAGGAAGGCAAGCCGCGGGCCCGCACGGGCGCGCCGAAGCGCCGCTCGGCGCCGGTCAAGAAGAAGACTCCGGCCCGCCGCCGCCCGGCGGTCGAGACGGAGGCGACCGGCGACGCCGCCGCGGAGCTCGCCGAGGCCGACCCGGAGGAGAGCCCGGAGGCGTTCATGGCCCGGCGCGAGGCGGCCCGCAAGAAGGCTCCGGCCGCCGCGGCGCCTGCGGTCGAGGCGGCCGCGGCCGCCGAGCCCGTGGCACCGGTCGCGGAGGGAGAGTGACCATGAGCGTCACCGCCGAGGCAGTGAAGGCGCTGCGTGAGCGCACCGGCGCCGGGATGATGGAGTGCAAGAAGGCGCTCGTCGAAGCGAACGGCGACCTCGAGGTCGCCGCCGAAGCCATGCGCAAGTCCGGCCTCGCCAAGGCCGACAAGAAGGCCGGCCGCATCGCGGCCGAGGGCGTCGTCGTCATCGAACGCTCGGCGGACGGCCGGTCTGCCGCCGTCGTCGAGGTCAACTCCGAGACGGATTTCGTCGCCCGCGAGAAGGATTTCCAGGCCTACGCGGCCGACGTGGCACGCGTCGCGCTCGCCTCGAAGCCGACCGACCTCGAAGGGCTCCTCGCGGCCAGGCTGCCGTCGGGCCAGACCGTCGAGGAGGCCCGTCGCGCGCTGATCGCCCGCATCGGCGAGAACATCGGCGTGCGTCGCTTCGAGATCGTCACGAGCAGTGCGCCGCTCGCGACCTACCTGCACGGCGTCCGGATCGGCACCGTGGTCGTGATCGAGGGCGGCGACGAGGCGCTCGGCCGGGATCTCGCGATGCACGTCGCGGCGATCAACCCGCAGTACCTCTCCGCGGACGAGGTGCCCGCGGACCAGGTCGAGAAGGAGCGCGAGATCTTCGTCGCGCAGGCCGCTACGGACCCCAAGCTTCAGGGCAAGCCGAAGGACGTGCTCGTGAAGGCCTCCGAGGGCAAACTCCGCAAGTTCCTCGGCGAGATCACGCTGCTGGGCCAGCCGTTCGTGAAGGACGACAAGCAGACGGTTGCGCAGGTGCTGAAGCAGGCCGGTGCCAAGGTCGTGCGCTTCGTCCGCTACGAGGTCGGCGCGGGCATCGAGAAGAAGCAGGAGAACTTCGCGGCCGAAGTCATGGCGACGGTCCGGGGCGGCTGAGCCCGCCCCGGACCGGTCAACGCAGCATCACCGAACCCCGCGCAAGCGGGGTTCCTTATAATGGCGGCCCGTCAACCGGCGGAGTACACATGCCAGCGTCCGATCCCAGCCCCCGTTCGTCGAAGCGGATCCTCGTCAAGCTCTCGGGCGAAGCCCTGATGGGCGACGGCGACTACGGCATCGATCCGTCGTTCATCAAGCGGCTGGCCGGCGAGATCAAGGCGATGCGCGAGGACGGTGCCGAGGTCGCCATCGTGATCGGCGGCGGCAACCTGTTCCGCGGGGCGGGCCTCGCGCGTGCCGGCATGGACCGGGTGACGGCCGACCACATGGGCATGCTCGCCACCGTGATGAACTCGCTCGCGCTCCAGGACGCGCTCGAGTCGATCGCCGTGGTCGTGCGCGTGATGTCCGCGATCCGCATCAACCAGGTGTGCGAGGACTACATCCGCCGGCGCGCCGTGCGCCACCTCGAGAAGGGCCGGGTGACCATCTTCGCGGCCGGCACCGGCAACCCGTTCTTCACCACCGACTCGGCCGCGAGCCTGCGCGCGATCGAGATCGAGGCCGACCTGCTCGTGAAGGCGACCAAGGTGGACGGCGTGTACGACTCGGATCCGATGGTGAACCCGTCCGCGCGGCGCTACGCGCGTCTCACCTACGACCAGGTGCTCGATCAGCGCCTGAACGTCATGGATGCGACCGCGATCGTGCTCTGCCGCGACCACCGCCTGCCGCTCCGGGTGATCGATCTCAACGAGCCCGGCGCCCTGGTGCGCGTCGGGCGCGGCGAGGACATCGGTACCCTGGTGACGAACTGACGCGCCGACCCCGGCGCCACGGAGAGCGACGATGATCGAGGACGTGAAGAAGGATGCCGCCGAGCGCATGGGCAAGTGCGTGGCCTCGCTCCGCAACGAGCTCAAGAAGCTCCGCACCGGCCGCGCCAGCACGACGCTGCTCGAGCACCTGCGCGTCGACTACTACGGCAACGAGGTGCCGCTGCAGCAGGTCGCCAACGTCGCGGTCGAGGACGCCCGCACGCTCACGGTGGTGCCGTGGGAGAAGCAGATGGTCCCGGTCATCGAGAAGGCCATCATGAAGTCGGACCTGGGACTGATGCCCGCGACGGCCGGCAGCGTGATCCGGGTGCCGCTGCCGTCGCTCACCGAGGAGCGGCGCCGCGACCTCGGCAAGGTCGTGCGCCACGAAGGCGAGAACGCGCGCGTCGCGATCCGCAACGTGCGCCGCGACGTGATGCAGGAACTCAAGGAGATGCTGAAGGAGAAGATGATCTCCGAGGACGACGACCGCCGGGCCCACGACGAGATCCAGAAGCTCACGGACAAGTACGTCGCCGAGGTGGACCACGTCGTCGCCGACAAGGAAAAGGAACTCCTGCAGGTCTGAACCCGGTGGCGTCCACGCACACGCGCGATCCAGGCACGCCCCGGCACGTCGCCGTCATCATGGACGGCAACGGTCGGTGGGCGTCGAGGCGCGCGCTCCCGAGGCACCTGGGCCACCGCGCGGGCGTGAAGGCGGTCCGCTCCACCGTCGAGGGTTGCGCGCGCCGCGGCGTCGAGGCGCTGACGCTCTTCGCGTTCTCGAGCGAGAACTGGGGCCGGCCCGCGGAGGAAGTCGCGCGGCTGATGCAACTCTTCGTCGAGGCCATGGAGCGCGAGGTCGAAGAACTCGACCGCAACGGCATCCGCCTGCGCTTCATCGGCGACCTCGGAACGCTGAAGGCGGAGGTGCGGGAGCGCATCGCGGCCACCGAGGAGCGGACCGCCTCGAACACGCGCATGACGCTCAACGTGGCCCTGTCCTACGGGGGCCGATGGGACATCGCACGGGCAGCGCGCCGGCTCGCCGAGCGCGTCGCGCGAGGCGAAATCACGCCCGACTCCGTCGACGAGGCCTCGATCGCCGCGGAGCTCGAACTCGCGGGCAGCCCCGAACCCGATCTCTTCATCCGCACGGGCGGCGAGCAGCGCCTGAGCAATTTCCTGCTCTGGAGCCTCGCCTACACCGAGCTCTACTTCTGCGACGTGCTCTGGCCGGACTTCGACGACGACGAGCTCGAGCGCGCGTGCCGGCACTTCGCGGGACGCCAGCGACGCTACGGGCTCACCTCGGAGCAGGTCGCCCGTGTCTAGCGGCCTGCGCCAGCGCGTGGTGACCGCGCTGCTGCTAGCGGTCGCGCTGCTCGCGATCCTCGCGTTCACTCCGCCGCCGGTCGCCGTCACGATCGTGTTCGCCGGCGTCGTCCTGGGCGCCTGGGAGTGGGCAGGCTTCGCGCACCTGCACAGCGTTCGCGGGCGCGCGGGCTACGCGGGGCTCGTCCTGGTGCTGGTCTCGCTCGCATGGTGGGTGACGGAGCAGCCGACCGCTCTCGTGGCGCTGCTGGCGCTCGCGGCTTCCTGGTGGCTCGCGGCGTTCTGGTGGGTCGTGAATTCGCCCGAGCGCGGCGGCGGCCGTGCCGCGGCGCTCGCCGGACTGGCCGTGCTCGTGCCGGCCGCCGTCGGGATCGGCCGGCTGCTGCTGCTCGAGCCCCGTGGCCAGGAGCTCTTCCTGTTCCTGATCGTGCTGATCGCGGCGGCGGACGTCGGCGCGTATTTCGGCGGGCGCGCATTCGGCCGTCGCAAGCTCGCCCCGCGCGTGAGTCCCAACAAGACCTGGGAAGGGCTGCTGTGCGGCATGGGGGCGGCGCTGCTCGCGGCGCTCGCCGGCGCGTGGCTGTTCCAGGAGCCGGTCGGACGGTGGGTGCTGGTCTGCCTCGCGGTCGCGCTGTTCTCGGTCGTCGGCGATCTCGCGGAGAGCATGTTCAAGCGGCAGGTCGGGCTCAAGGACAGCAGCGCGCTGCTGCCGGGTCACGGCGGCGTGCTCGACCGCATCGACAGCCTCACGGCCGCTGGGCCTGTATTCCTGCTCGGCCTCATCGCATTCGGAGTGCCGACGTGAGACGCGTCGCGGTGCTCGGCTCCACGGGCAGCATCGGCACCAGCACGCTCGACGTGCTCGGCCGCCACCCCGATCGCTTCGAGGTCGCGGCCCTTGCCGCCGCGACGAACGACCAGCTCCTGCTCGAGCAGTGCCGGCAGTTCCGGCCTGCGGTCGCGATCCTGGAATCAGGCGAAGCGGCCGCGCGCCTCGAGTCGGCGCTCCGTGCCGGGCGGCTGCCGACGGTCGTGCGGTCCGGGCCCGATGCGCTCGCCGAGTGCGCCTCGTCGGCCGACGTCGACGTCGTCATGGCGGCGATCGTCGGCGCGGCCGGGCTGCCGTCCACGCTTGCCGCCGCACGGGCCGGCAAGCAGGTGCTGCTCGCGAACAAGGAGTCGCTCGTCGTGGCGGGCCCGCTGCTCGTCGAGGCTGCCCGCGCGGGCGGTGCGACCCTGGTGCCGATCGACAGCGAGCACAACGCGATCTTCCAGTGTATGCCGCCGGGTATCGACACGGGCCGGTCCGTGGCTGGCGTCCGCCGCATCCTGCTCACCGCGTCCGGCGGGCCGTTCCTCAGGACTCCGCTCGAGCGGATGGCCCGCGCGACGCCGGACGAGGCCTGCGCGCACCCGCGCTGGCGCATGGGCCGGAAGATCTCGGTCGACTCGGCGACGCTCATGAACAAGGGCCTCGAGCTGATCGAGGCCTGCGTGCTGTTCGGGATGGAACCCCGGGACGTCGAGGTGGTCGTACATCCGCAGAGCATCGTGCACTCGCTGGTGGAGTATGTGGACGGGTCCATCCTGGCCCAGCTCGGGAACCCGGACATGCGGACGCCGATCGCCCACGCGCTCGGCTGGCCGGATCGGATCGCCTCCGGTGTACAATCGCTCGATCTCGTGACCGCCGGGCGCCTCGACTTCGAGGCACCGGACGGCGCCCGGTTCCCCGCCCTCGGGCTGGCCCGGTCGGCGGCGGAGGCAGGCGGCACCGCCCCGGCGGCGCTCAATGCGGCCAACGAGGTCGCGGTCGGGGCGTTTCTCGCGGGTCGCCTCGGCTTCGTCGAGATTCCCCGGGTGATCGAGGCGGTACTCGAGCGTCATCGCGGCCGGCCCGCGGCCACGCTCGAGGAAGTGCTCGACACGGATCGCTGGGCGCGGGATTTGGCGGATTCGATGCTGGCCGGCGCGGCCATGGCAGGGGCATGACCATATTGAGCTACGTCCTCGCGTTCCTCGTGGCGATCGGCCTGCTGGTCGCGGTCCACGAGTACGGCCATTTCTGGATGGCCCGGCGCATGGGCATCCGCGTGCTCAAGTTCTCGATCGGCTTCGGTCGGGCTCTGTGGTCCCGGCGCGGCGCCGACGGCACGGAGTACGCGATCTCCGCGATCCCGCTCGGCGGCTACGTGAAGCTGCTCGACGAGCGCGAGGGACCCGTGGACCCGGCGCGCCTGTCGGAGGCTTACAACCGCAAGCCCGTCTGGCGGCGCGTCCTGGTGCTGCTCGCCGGGCCGTTCGCGAATTTCCTGTTCGCGGTCGTCGCGTACGCGGTGCTGTTCGTGGCCGGCGTGCCCGCGCTCAAGGCCGTCGTGGGAGAAGTCACGCCCGACTCCTACGCCGGGCGCGCCGGACTCCGCACGGGCGACGAGATCCTCTCGGTCGGCAACCGGGAGACGGCGACGCGGGAGTCCGCGGTGCTCGCGATCCTCGACCAGCTGATGAACGACGGGCCGATCGCGCTCCGCCTGCGGGGAGAGGACGGCTCCACTCGCGAAGCGGCACTGGCGATCGAGGGCGGCACGCGCGCGCTCACCGAGCCGGGTGCACTGCTGCCGGGCCTCGGATTCGACTTCTGGTTCCCCACCGTGCCTGCGAAGGTCGGCAAGATCATGCCGGGCAGCCCGGCCGAGCGGGCCGGACTGCAGGAAGGCGACGAACTGATCGCCGTCGACGGCGAGCCGGTGCCCGACTTCCCGGCGCTGGTCGGAAAGGTCCAGCCCCGACCGGGCCAGAAGCTCGCGTTCACCGTGCAGCGGGGCGGCGACCGGCTCGAAGTGCCGGTCGAGGTGGAATCGCAGCGCGAGGGCGACCGCATGGTCGGCCGCATCGGGGTGCAGCCGGCATCTCCGGGAGAGTGGCCTGAGGCGATGCGGACGGTCGAGCGGCACGGACCGGTCGGCGCGCTCGCGCGCGGCGTCGACCGGACGTGGGACATGTCGGTGCTCACGGTGCGGATGCTCTGGAACGTCGTCACGGGCGACGTCTCGGTCAAGAACCTGAGCGGACCCATCAACATCGCAGAGTACGCCGGATTCTCCGCGCGCCAGGGCGTCCTCTCGTTCCTCTCGTTCCTCGCCATCGTGAGCGTGAGCCTCTTCGTGCTGAACCTCCTGCCGATACCCATCCTCGACGGCGGCCAGATCGTCTACCAGCTCGCCGAGCTCGCGAAGGGCAGCCCGCTCT
>RPQJ01000031.1 GCA_003819815.1 Lysobacterales bacterium | reverse complement strand
GCATTCGCGCTCTTCTGGTGGGCCTCGCTCGCCTCGTCCTTCGGCAGCATGATCCAGACGGTCGGCGCCTCGTGGCTCATGGCCACGATCGCGCCGTCCGCCGGCATGGTCGCGCTCGTGCAGACGGCGGGCTCGCTGCCGTTCTTCTTCCTCTCGCTGGCCGCGGGTGCGTACGCCGACACGCGTGATCGTCGCGCGATCATGCTGTTCTCGCAGGTGCTCGCGCTCTCGGCCTCGGTCGGACTCGCGATCGTGGTGTACGCCGGCGCCATCACCCCGTCGCTGCTCCTCGGCTTCACGTTCCTGATCGGCTGCGGCGCGGCGATCTTCGCACCCGCCTGGCAGGCATCCATCGGCGACCAGGTGCCACGCGCGCTCATCGCGCCGGCCGTGATGGCCAACGCCGTCGGGTTCAACCTCGCGCGCAGCGTGGGCCCCGCGATCGGCGGCGTGATCGTCGCGGCGGCCGGTGCCGCGATCGCCTTCGTCGTGAATGCGTTCTCGTACCTCGGCATCCTCGCGACGCTCGCCTGGTGGCGGCCGCAGCGGGCGCGCAGCGAGCTGCCGCCCGAGCCGCTCGGCACGGCGCTCGCGGCCGGCGTGCGCTACGTCAGCCTGTCGCCGCACCTCATCGCGATCCTGCTGCGGTGCGCGCTCTACACGATCCCGATCGTTGCGGTGCCCTCCCTGATGCCCGTCGTGGCCCGCGACCTGCTGGGCGGCGGGGCCGCGACGTACGGCGTGCTGATGGGCGGTTTCGGCGTGGGCGCGATGCTCGGCGCGCTTTCGAGCGCCGCGCTGCGACAGCGCTGCTCGAGCGATGCGCTGTTCCGGGCGCTTTCGGCACTCGCCTGCGTCGCGATCGTGGGCATCGGGCGGAGCCACTGGATGCCGGTGACGCTGCTCGCGATGGTGCTCGCGGGGTCCGCGTGGACGCTCGCCTTCGCGAACTTCAACATCGCCGTGCAGCTCTCCTCGCCGCGCTGGGTGACGGGGCGCATGCTCGCGATCTACCAGACCGTCGCGTTCGCGAGCATGGCCCTCGGCAGCTGGGGATGGGGCGAGTTCGCGGACGCCGCCGGGCTGCGCGAGGCCCTGACGATGGCGGGCATCGCCGCACTCGGGTCGCTTGCCGTCGCCCGATGGCTGCCGGTCTCGGTAGCGCCGCTCGGTGCGCTCGATCCGCGGTCCCGCGCCGATCTCGTCCCGCCGAGCGTCGACATCCACTCGACCTCCGGGCCGGTCGTCGTCGCCATCGAGTACCACGTCCGGCCCGAGAACGCGGTCGAGTTCGTCGCGGTCATCAACGAAGTCGGCCGCATCCGGCGGCGCGACGGCGCGCGCGCGTGGTCAATCAGCCAGGACGTCGACGCCGTGAACCTGTGGATCGAACGCTTCGAATGCCCCACCTGGCTCGACTACCTGCGCTGGCGCACGCGGACCACCCAGTCCGATTTCGCCGTGCGCGAGCGCCTGCTGCGGCTCGTCGAGGACGACCACCTGCGCGTGCGACGCCTGGTGGTGCGGCCGCCGGGCTCGCATCCGCTGGGCGCCCCCGCGGAGCCGTCCGTGACCGACGCCGACCGCGGCGCGCACGGTCCGTGGTGATCGGCGCCGCCGTACAATGGACGCGGCGTTGGCCAGCGACCGAGGGATTTTCGATGCGAATGAAGGACAAGGTGTGTTGCGTGACGGGTGCCGCCTCCGGGATCGGCGAGGCGGTCGTGGACCGGTTGCTCGCGGAGGGCGCCCGCGTCGCCATGATCGACCGTGACGGGCCCCGGCTCGCGCGCGTCGGGGCCACGTTCGCGGAGAAGCATCCGGACCGCGTCGCGCAGTTCGCGATCGACGTCCGCCACGAAGCCGACGTCGCGGACGCGATCCGCACGACGACCGCGCGCTGGGGCCGGCTCGATGCAGCCGTCAACTGCGCCGGCATCCTCGGGCCCGTCGGGAAGCTGCACGAGACGGACTCGGCCGCCTATCGCGAGCTGATGGACAACAACCTCGACGGCATCTTCTACAGCATGAAGCACGAGCTGGCCGCCCTCGCCGCGAACGGGCGGGGCAGCATCGTCAACATCGCCTCGGCCGCGGGCGTCGTCGGGTTCCCTTCGGCGGCCGCCTACACGGCGGCCAAGCACGGCGTCGTGGGCCTCACGCGCACCTGTGCGATCGACTACGCGCAGGACGGGATCCGCGTGAACGCGATCGCCCCGGGCGGCGTCGACACGCCGCTCATCCGGGCGACGACCTGCTCGACCCCCGAAGGACAGCAGATGATCGAGTCGATGCACCCGATGCGCCGGCTCGCCCAGCCCGCGGAGATCGCGAACGCGGCGCTGTTCCTGGCCTCGGACGAAGCCTCGTTCGTGACCGGATCGGTCTATTGCGTCGATGGCGGATGGACCACGCTGTGAAGAAGTCATTCAAGGACCAGGTCGTCATCGTCACGGGCGCCTCGTCGGGCGTCGGCGCTGCGGCTGCACGCGCGTTCGCGAGGCGCGGCGCCCGCGTCGTGCTCGCGGCGCGCTCGGCGGCCAGGATACGCAAGCTCGCCCGCGAACTCGGCGGTCTTGCGGTGCCGACCGACGTCGCGGATCTCTCGCAGCTCGAGAGGCTGATCGACGCGACGGTCGCGAAGTACGGGCGCATCGACGTGCTCGTGAACAACGCCGCCGCGAACCATCGCGGCCCGCTCGACACGCTCGACCCCGCCGACATCGCGATGGTCATCGACACGAACCTCAAGGCTCCGATGCTGCTCACGCGGCTCGCGCTGCCGCACCTGCGCGAGTCGCGCGGCGTGGTCGTCAACGTGGCGTCGATCGCGGGCCACGTGCCCCTGCCGGACGAGGCGTCCTACTGTGCGTCGAAGTGGGGGCTGCGCGGATTCACGTTCGCGTTGCGCGGCGAGCTCCAGGACGCCGGGGTCGGATCGTGCGTGGTCTCGCCGGGACCCATCTCGACGCCGTTCGTCCTCGACGACCTCGATCACGTGCCGGACCTCGTGTTCTCGCAGCCGATACTATCCGCGGAGGAGGTGGCCGAGGCGGTCGTGGCGTGCGCACTCGATCGCACGCGCGAACGCGCGATCCCGGCGCAGTCGCTCGCGCTCGCGAAACTGGTCTCGACGTTCCCCTGGGTGCAGGATCTGCTGAGGCCCGTGCTCGAGGCTCGCGGTGCGCGCGTCAAGCAGGAACTGCGGTCGCGCAGCAGCGCGCGGAGCGGGAAACCGGTCCGCAACCGGAAGACTGGGGCGCGACGGCCGCGATGAGCGCCCGCCGGGCCGTGCGCACCGTTGTGGTCCGGGTTCGACCGGCCTATCGTGCCCGGCATCACATCAGGGGATGCAGCAATGACCAACCGCGTCTACAAGGTCCTCGAGCTCACCGGCAGCTCCACGACGGGCAGCGATGACGCCGTCCGGGCGGCACTCGCCAAGGCGGCCGAATCGGTCCGCAACATGCGGTGGTTCCAGGTGCAGGAGGTTCGCGGCTCGATCGACGAGGGCGCGGTGACCCACTGGCAGGTCACGATCAAGGTCGGTTTCGCCCTCGAGGACTGACGGCCGCGGCGAGAGTCGCCTGCACCGCGACGTGTCGCGGTCGAACGTCCGGCCGTAGGTTAGACTCCGGCGGCTTGCGGGGCCTGTCCGCGCCCTGCCCACCGATCGCATGATCCTGCCGCACCGGCTCGCCCTCCTCCTGCCCGTGATCCTGCTGCTTCCGGCCTGCGCACTGGGCCCGGAGCCCCGCAGCCCGTCGGCCGAGGAACTCGGCCTGCCGTCCGCGTATCTCGCCGGGTCGCCTCAGCCGGCGGGTCCCGTCACGGCTGACCTCGCCACGTGGTGGACGACCTTCGACGACCCCACGCTTGCCCGGCTCGTCGACCGCTCGCTCGAGGCGAACACGGATCTCGACGCAGCCGCGGCCCGTGTCCGCCAGGCGCGCGCCAGCCTGGTCATCGTGCGCGCAGGCCTGTGGCCGTCGCTCGGGGTCGGCGCCACCGCCGCGGTCCGCGAGGCGGACACGGGATCGTTCTCCCTCGACGCGACGACGTACACGGCCGGCTTCGACGCGGCCTACGAGGTCGACCTCTTCGGCGGCACGCGCCGCTCGATCGAGGCCTCCACTGCGGACCTCGCGGCGGTCGAAGCTTCCCGCCAGAGCGTCCGCATCTCGGTGGTTGCCGAAGTCGCGCTCAACTACCTCGACGCGAGGCTTGCGCAGCAGCAGTTCGACATCGCCCGCCAGAATCTCGCGGCACAGGACGAGACGCTGCAGATCGTCGAGTGGCGCGTGATGGCGGGGCTCGTGGGCCAGCTCGACCTCGAGCAGGCACGGCGCCTCCGCGCGCAGACGGCTGCCGCCCTGCCGCTCTTCGAGCAGTCGCTCGCGTCGGCGACCAACCGGCTCGCGGTGCTGACGGTGCAGTCATCGTCCGCGGTCGAGGCGCAGCTCGGCGGCACCGGCGAGATCCCGCTCGCTGCGGTGCCGGACGCGGGTATCCCGGCGGAGCTGCTGCGCCGCCGGCCGGACGTGCTCGCCGCTGAGCGCACGCTCGTAGCGGACATCGCGCTCATCGGGGTCCGCGAGGCGGATCTCTACCCCGCGCTGCGGCTCACCGGCAGCTTCGGCGGCGCCGGCACCTCGCTCGGCAATACCCTGGATGCGGCGGTCGGAGCGCTCGCCGCGGGGCTGACGGCGCCGATCTTCGAGGGTGGCCGCCTGCGCGCCGCGGTCGAGCAGCAGCGCGCAGCGGCGGACGCGTCGCTCGCGAACTACCACGGCACCGTGCTCGCCGCCATCGAGGAAACCGAGAACGCGCTCGTCGCGGCGGACGTCGCGGCCCGGCGCGAAGTCGAGCTCGTGGTCGCGCTCGAAGCCGCCCGCAACGCCGTGCTGCTCGCGCGCAACCAGTACCAGGCGGGCCTGATCGATTTCCAGACGCTGCTCGACTCGGAGCGCAGCCTGCTCACGACGGAGGACAGCCGTCTGTCCGTCCGGGCGGCTCGCTCGGTCGCGGCAGTGCAGCTCTACAAGGCGCTGGGCGGCGGCTGGAACGTCGCGCCGGCGGAAGCACTGCCGGCCGTGTCGGACGCGGCCCGGGGGAACTCGCCATGAACCGTCCTGACGCGACCGCCCCAGACTCGCCTCGTGCCGGGCTGGACGAATTCCTGGGTCGACACTCGCAGTCACCGCGAGCGCGCCTGCTCCGTCGCATCGCGCTCGCCGCGGCGCTGCTGCTGCTCGCCGGCCTGGCGGTGTACTGGTACCGGGGCCGTGGCGACGATGCCCCGGCCTATGCGACTGCGACGGTGCAGCGCGGCGACCTGCGCGTGACCGTCTCCGCGACGGGCAACCTGCAGCCGACCAACGTCGTCGAAGTGGGCTCCGAACTGTCCGGGCTCGTCACCGAGGTCACCGCCGACAACAACGACCGCGTGACGAAGGGCCAGGTGCTCGCGCGGCTCGACACGTCCCGTCTCCAGGACACGATCGCGCAGGGACAGGCGGCGCTGCAGGCGGCGCAGGCCAACGTCGCGCAGGCGGAGGCGTCGATGCAGCAGGCGCAGGCCTCGCTCGACCGGCTCGAGGAAGTGCGTCGGCTGTCGAACGGCAAGGTGCCGTCTCCCGCCGAACTCGACGTCGCGCGGGCCGAGCACGCGCGCGCGCGGGCCGGGGTGCAGTCTGCGCAGGCGGCGGTGTCGCAGGCGCGCGCGCAGCTCTCGTCCGACCAGACGCAGTTCTCGAAGGCCCTGATCCGCTCGCCGGTGACGGGCGTCGTGCTGTCGCGGCAGATCGATCCGGGCCAGACCGTCGCGGCGTCGTTCAACGCGCCGGTGTTGTTCCTGATCGCCGAGGACCTGAACGAGATGCGGCTCGAGGTGAAGGTCGACGAGGCGGACGTCGGTCAGGTGGCGGCGGGACAGGAGGCGACTTTCCAGGTCGACGCGTTCCCCGGTCGCGAGTTCGCCGCCCTCGTCGAACGGGTCGACCTCGGCTCGAGCGCGCTGAGCGGCTCGGGTACGAGCACGTCCTCGGGCAGCGGCTCGTCGAACACCGTCGTCTCCTACACCGCGGCGCTCACGGTCGACAACGCCGAAGGCCTGCTGCGTCCGGGCATGACGGCGACGGCCGAGATCGTCACGAGCGAGAAACAGGGCGTGCTGCTCGTCCCGAACGCGGCGCTCCGCTTCTCGCCCGACGCGACCGCGGCCGAGGGCGGGCGCTCGGGCGTCACCGGCGTGCTGCTGCCCGGGCCACCGCGCGGCACTGCGAGCAGCCAGCGTCGCGAGGTCGGCATCGGCCGCGGCAGCGAACAGCGCGTGTACGTGCTCGGCCCGGACAGCGAGCTCGTCGCGGTCCCGGTGCGGACCGGCGATACGAACGGCAGCCACACGGAGGTGACGGGCGAGGGCCTCGAGGAAGGTGCGGCCGTGGTGACCGGGCGGCTGGCCGCGGGCGGCGCGTCGGGGTCGACTGCCCGTGGCGGCTGAGCCACTCATCCGGCTGCGCGGCGTCACCAAGACGTTCGGCAGCGGCGCGGGCGCCTTCCAGGCGCTGCGCGGCGTCGACCTCGACATCGAGGCCGGCGAGTTCGTCGCCGTGATGGGGCCGTCGGGCTCCGGCAAGTCGACGATGATGAACATCCTCGGCTGCCTCGACACGCCCACCTCGGGCGAGTACCTGTTCCAGGGATTCCACGTCGAGCGGCTCGACGGCGACGAGCGCGCGCTGCTGCGGCGTCGCTACCTCGGCTTCGTCTTCCAGGGGTTCAACCTGCTCGCCCGGACGAGCGCGCTCGAGAACGTCGAGCTGCCGCTGCTCTACCGCGGCGAGCCGCCGCGGGCCCGGCGCGAGGCGGCGCTCGCCGCGCTCGCGCAGGTGGGGCTCGCCGAGTGGTGGGACCATACGCCGGCCGAGCTCTCGGGCGGCCAGCAGCAGCGCGTCGCCATCGCGCGCGCGATCGTCACGATGCCCCGGGTGCTGTTCGCGGACGAGCCCACCGGCAACCTCGACACCGCGCGGTCCATCGAGATCATGGAACTGCTGCGCGGCTTCAACGCGCGCGGCATCACGATCCTGATGGTCACCCACGAGGCCGAGATGGCGGCCTATGCGCGCAGCGTCGTCCACATCCGCGACGGCGTCGTCGCGAGCGTCGAGAGGCGTGATCCGTGAGCGCGCTCGGTCCCACGCTCGCCCTCGCGTTCCGGGAAATCCGCCGGCACCTGCTGCGTTCGTTCCTGACCGTGCTCGGGATCGTGATCGGCGTCGCGGCCGTGGTCACGATGGTGACGCTCGGCAACGGCGCGACGGCCGCGGTTCAGGAGCAGATCTCGGGCCTCGGCGCGAACCTGCTGCAGGTCCGTCCCGGCCAGGGATTCGGACGGGGCGGCGGCGGGCCGGCGCCGCCGGATTTCCAGATGGACGACGTCGAGGCCATCCGCACGCAGGTCGCGGGCGTGGTCGCGGTCGTGCCGGTCGCGCAGTCCTCGGGCACGGTGGTGCGCAACGCCGCGAACTGGTCGACGACGATCACGGGGACGACCGCCGAGTACTTCACGGCGCAGCAGTGGACGCTCGCGACGGGGCGCGTCTTCACGCCCGCCGAGGAGCAGGCCGGCAAGGCGGTGTGCGTGATCGGCTCGACGGTGCAGCAGAACCTGTTCCGCACCGAGGACCCGCTCGGCGAGCGGTTCCGGATCCGCGACGTTTCGTGCGAGGTGATCGGCACGCTGGTCACGCGCGGGCAGGGCACCTTCGGGCAGAGCCAGGACGACGTCGTCCTGATGCCGATCAAGACCGTGCAGCGCCGGTTCACCGGCAACCGCAACCTGCGGATCATCACCGTGCAGGTGGACCCCGCCTACGACACGGTGACCGTGACGGCCTCGATCCAGGCGTTGCTGCGCGAGCGGCGCAACATCTCGGGCGCGCGGCAGGACGACTTCAACATCTTCGACACCGCACAGATCTCGCAGACGCTGCAGGGGACGACGCGGATCCTGACGGCACTCCTCGGCGCGGTCGCGGCCGTGAGCCTGCTCGTGGGCGGCATCGGCATCATGAACATCATGCTGGTCTCGGTCACCGAGCGGACCCGCGAGATCGGCATCCGGCTCGCGATCGGCGCGGTCGGGCGCGAGGTGCTGCAGCAGTTCCTCGTCGAGGCGATCGTGCTCTCCTGCCTCGGCGGACTCGTCGGGCTCGCGCTCGCGTTCGTGGCGAGCTGGGCGCTCGCGCCCGTCCTGAACGTGCCGTTCATGTTCGACCCGCGCATCAACGTGATCGCCTTCCTCTTCTCGGCGCTGATCGGCGTGGTCTTCGGCTACTTCCCGGCCCGGCGCGCCGCGGCGCTCAACCCGATCGAGGCGCTGCGGCACGAGTGAGCCCTGGCGGTCCGGGCCTCGGGCGTCGCAAGCCAAGGTCGATTCGTCTAGCATGGAATCCCAGCGATGAACACAAGCTTCCGCAAAGCCGTCCTCCTTCCTGCCGCGGTCCTGCTGCTCGGCGGCTGCGACGCCCGGTTGACGGTGGACCTCAATACGAATCCGCCGGCCGACCCCGCAATCACTCGCGTCGACGCGAGCCTGCGGGGACTGGATTTCCGCAAAGCAGATGGCAGCTCGGACACGCTCGAGTTCCGCGCGGGCGAGCTCGTGGACCTGCTCGACCTGCAGGACGCCGGCACGTTCCGCCTCTTCACCGACGAGACGCTGCCCGCGGGGCGCTACACTGGCGTGCGGCTCCTGTTCGACGAAGCGGAGGACGACAACGTCGTGGCGCGCGGGGTGGTGGAGTCCCCGTTGCTGCTGCAGGAAGGCGCCTATGCGGCCGTCGACTTCCAGGTCGAGGACGACGAGAGCAGCGACGAGTCGATATCGCTCGTGCTCGACCTGCGCCAGTCGCTGAGCTACGAGGATGCGGCCGACGAGTACACGCTGACGCCGGCCCTGCGGGCAGTCCCGACGGGCGCCGCGGCGCGGATCGAGGGCACCGTCGCGGCGGCCTGCCCGACCGGCACGTCGCTGGCCGACGGCGGCGCGGTCTATCTCTACGCCGGCAACGGCGTGACCCCGGACGACGTCGACGGCGCCGAGGCCGAGCCGTACGCCACGACCCGCGTCCGGGTGGACGGGGCAGCACCTTCCTACGCGCTGGGCCTGCTCCAGGCCGGGCGATACACGCTCGCGCTGACCTGCCGCGGCAACGAGGACGAACGGGGCGCGAGCGACGATCTCGGATTCTGCAGCGTCGTCGACGTCGAGGTCGGCGAGCGCGAAGTGCTGCGGCGCGACCTGAACTGAAGCACGCCCGCGCCCTGATCCGGCGCGCGGTACCCGCGCGCTGCAAGACTCCACCGACCGCATTCGTCCTGCCGCCGCCGACCGGCACCCGGCCGCGGGCGCCGTATGCTGGAAGTTCACCTCGGGAACAGGAGCAGGCCATGACCCACGTAAGAGACGTCATGACGGAACACGTCACCACCGTGCCGCCCGACGCGCCGCTCGCGGACGTCGCCCGGATGATGCGCGACGAGGACATCGGATCGGTCCCAGTCGCGGAGGGTGAGCGGCTGATCGGGATGGTCACCGACCGCGACATCGTGATCCGCTGCGTCGCGGATGGCCGCGCGGAGGGCGCCCGCGCGCGCGACGTGATGTCCGGGCAGGTGCACTATTGCCGCGAGGACCAGGCGGTCGACGACGTGCTGAAGGACATGGGCGAGCTGCAGGTGAGGCGGCTGCCCGTGGTCGACGAGAACATGCACCTGGTCGGCATCGTCTCGCTCGGCGATCTCAGCCGGACGGCACGCCCGGCCGAGACCGGCGAGTCGCTCAAGGACATCTCGCAGCCCGGCATCCCGCACTGACGTGGCAGGACGGGCTTCCGGACTGGCCGGAGCCCGTCCCACCCGGCTCCGTCCGGACGCGCGCTCGGCTATGCTCTTCCGGAATTCACGATCGGGGGATCCATGGCTATTTCTCCACGCGCGCCACTCGCGGGCTGGCTGTCCGTCACCGTCGCCTGCGCCTGCCTGCCCGCGCTGGCCTCGGCTTCCGAGGTTCCGGACGCGGCCGCCACCGATCCCGTGGCGCTCGGCTGGATGGTGGGCACGCCGCCGCCTGCCGACCGGACGATCCGAGTCGCCGACGGAAGCCATTATCGGTTTCCGCAGCTGCGCTGGTCGCTCTCGCACTGGCGCGAGCTGTTCCCGACGCGGCTCGTCTCCCGCGGCACGGGTCCGGTGAGCCCGCTGCCCCGGGCGGAGCGCGAGGCGGACCTCGACGGGCTCACGTTCACGCCGATCGGCGGCACGGAGACCATCACCTGGTCCGAGTCCCTGGCTGCGAACTACACGGACGGCATCGTCGTGCTGCACGACGGCCGCATCGTCTACGAGCGCTACTCCGGTGCGCTCGGCGAGGCCGGGCCGCACATCGCGTTCTCGGTCACGAAGTCGTTCGTCGGCACGCTCGCAGCGATGCTCGTCGCCGAAGGCCGGCTCGATCGGGGCGCGCCCGTCACGAAATACGTCCCCGAACTCGCCGGCAGTGCGTTCGGCGACGCCACCGTCGAGCAGGTGCTCGACATGACGACGGCGCTCGATTACTCGGAGGATTACACGGACCCGCGGGCCCGCTTCGTGGGTTATGCGCGCGCCGCCGGCATGCTGCCGCGCCCGCCGGGCGACACGGGCCCGACGACGATCCTCGACTTCGCGAAGGCCATCGCGAAGAACGGCGAGCACGGCAAGGAATTCCACTACAGCTCGCCCAACACGGACGTCGCCGGCTGGCTGGTGGCTCGGGTTTCCGGCCAGCCCGTGGACCAGGTGCTCGAGGAGCGCATCTGGCGACGGATCGGCGCGGAGGGCGACGCCTACTTCGCGCTCGATTCGCGCGGCACGCCGCTCGCCGCGGGCGGCTTCAACGCCACGCTGCGCGACATGGCGCGCTTCGGCGAGATGATGCGGCTCGGCGGTCGCTGGAACGGCCAGCAGGTCGTGCCCGAGGCCGTGGTCGGGCAGATCCGGCGCGGCGCGAGCCGGGAGGCGTTCGTGTACGGCGGATATCCGACGCTGCCCGGTTGGAGCTACAACGACCAGTGGTGGATCTCGCACGACGACCACGGCGCCTGGATGGCGCGCGGCATCCACGGGCAGGCCATCTACATCGACCCGAAGGCGCGCATGGTGATCGCGCGGTTCGCGTCGCACCCGAAGGCGAGCAACGTGCACCTCGACCCGATCTCGCTGCCGTCGTATCGCGCGGTGGCCGACCACCTTCTGCGGCAGTGATGCTGCGCCATCGCACCGCCGGCGGGCCGCCGTGACTCGCCGCCTCGTTTCCTCGGGCTCCTCGTTCGAGCGCGAGATCGGGTATTCGCGCGCCGTCGTCGACGGCGACTGGGTGTTCGTGTCCGGCACGACGGGCTTCGACTACGCGACGATGACGATCGTGGACGACGTCGTCGAGCAGGCGGAGCAGTGCCTGCGCAACATCGAGGCTGCGCTCGCGCAGGCCGGCGCCTCGCTCGACGACGTCGTCCGGGTCACCTACCTGCTGCCCTCGGCCGACGACTTCCCGAAGTGCTGGCCCGTGCTGCGGCGGGCGTTCGGCAAGGTGCGCCCGGCCGCGACGATGATGCAGGTCGGCCTGGCCGACCGCCGGATGCGCATCGAGATCGAGGTCACCGCCCGCAGGCGGGTGCCCCCGTTGGGCGAGCGGATCCCGATCTGAGATACTTGCGGCCTTCGTGCCCGAGCCCCGAGGAGGGTCCCGCCCGTGACCGACACTGCCGCTGCCCGCACGGTTGCACCGAACCTGGTGAGCTACACGCACTGGATGTACGCGCTGCACGCGGCGAGCGCGATCCTCGGCATCCTGACGTCCGCGGCGGTGGCGACCGCGTTCGTGTTCGGCATCCCGTCGATCGTGGCGGTGATCATGAACTACGTGAAGCGCGGCGAGGTCCGCGGCACGTGGCTCGACAGCCACTTCGGCTGGCAGCTCCGGACGTTCTGGTTCGCCGCGCTGTGGATCGTGCTGGTCGGGCTCTTCTCCGCGCCGCTCGTGCTCGCGCTCGGGCTCGGCATCCTGACGTGGATCCTCGGCATCACCATCGTCGGCCTGTGGGTCGTCTACCGGGTGGTGCGCGGCTGGCTCGCGCTCAAGGACGGCCGTCCGATCTGACGGCGCGCCCCGCCTTCCAACATTCCCGGAGTCTCCGATGCAGATTGCCCAGGACAAGGTCGTCTCGATCCACTACACGCTCAAGAACGACGCCGGCGAGGTGCTCGACAGCTCGTCGGGCGGCGACCCGCTCGCGTACCTGCACGGTCAGGGGAACCTCGTTTCCGGCCTCGAGAAGGCGCTCGAGGGCCGGCAGGCCGGCGACAAGCTGAGCGTGCGGGTCGAGCCGGCCGACGGTTACGGCGTGCGTGACGACGGCCTCCTGCAGCAGGTGCCGCGCCGACAGTTCGGCGGGGCCAACGTGCAGCCCGGCATGCAGTTCCACGCCCAGCCCTCGGGCGGCCACGCACGCGTCGTGACGGTGGTGCGCATCACCGGCGACATGGTCACCGTCGACGGCAACCACCCGCTCGCCGGCGAGAACCTGAACTTCGACGTCGAGGTCACTGACGTGCGCGAGGCTTCGGCCGAGGAGCTCGAGCACGGCCACGTGCACGGCCCGGGCGGCCATCACCATCACGACTGATCCCGGAATCCGCAGTCCTACGTAGGACGCTCCGCGACTTCCACGGCTGCGGCCGGGCTGCAGGGCAGGGAAACTACAACCAGTTTTCCTCCTGCGTGAAAGTCTGACCGGCGGCCAGCGCAAGCTCCCGCCGGTTTTTTTCGCTTCTCAGCGGGGCAGCCGGAAGTCGCTGTCCAGTGCCGCGAGCGTCGCCGGATCGCGGCCGTACACGTCGTTGCGGAAGATCACCTGGCCATCCGCGCGCGGCTGTGCCGTCCAGTAGAGGATGAGCACCGGCACCGGCTTCGCGAGATTCACGGTCTGCATCTTCTTCGTGGCGACCACGGCGTCCATCGCCGGCCGGTTCCAGCGCGCCGGGTCGTTCAGGACCAGCTCGGCGAGTTCGAACGCCTTCTGTACGCGGATGCAGCCCGAGCTGAACGTGCGCTCGTCCTTGTCGAAGAGCGACTTCGTCGGCGTGTCGTGCAGGTAGACCATGTGCGGATTCGGGAACATGATCTTCACGAGCCCGAGCGCGTTGTCCTCGCCCGGGTCCTGGCGCAGCTGGTACGGCGGCAGGTTGCCCGCGCCATAGCGACTCCAGTTCACCGAGTACGGGTTCACCTCGCGTCCGCTCGAGTCGATCACCCGGATGTTGTTGCGCTTGAGATAGCCCGGGTCGCGCTTGATGACCGGCAGCTTGTCCTTCACGAGGATCGTCGGCGGGATCGTCCACGTCGGGTTCAACACGACGTAGGTGATCAGCGAGCGGAAGATCGGTGTCTCGCGGTAGGGCTTGCCGACGATCACCCTCGAGCTCCAGATCGGCTCGTCGTCCCGGAAGTAGGCGACCTCGAAGCCCGCGACGTTGACGAGCACGAACTCGCCCTTGATCTCGTGCATCACCCAGCGCGCGCGCTCGAGGTTGATGCGGATCTGGTCGATGCGCGCCGACACCGGTACGTTGAGCGCCGCGCGCGTCGCGGGCCCGATGACGCCGTCGGCCGTGAGCCCGTGGCGCTCCTGGAAGTGCCTGACCGCGGTCTCGAGCGCGGGGTCGTAGAGACTCGACGGCGGGTAGGGGTCCGGCGCGCCGTCGTAGTCGCGCGTGACCCGCAGCCGCTGCCGCAGCGCCGGCACGCGTGGATCCTCGGCCCCCGGCTCGAGCGTCGGGCCGTCCGGCACCGGCGACCACCCGCCCGCCGCGGCGAGCCCGATGTACTCCTTCAGCCGCTCGCGGCCCCGCTGGTACCAGACGTGCTGCGGGCGGGCGGCCTGGAACGTGTCCGCGATCGAGGCCGAGGCGAGCGCGCGCCGGAACTGCTCGAATCCGACCTTTGGGTCGAACGGCCGGGTCGAGTAGTTCCACTGCGAACTCAGCTTCACCGGGTCCACCTTGCCGACGTACAGGTGGTAGAGCGCGAGCATCATCGCGTCGGTGGCCACGAGCTCGAGGTCCGCCTGGTCGCCGGGCGCGAGCGCGCCCGCACGCAGGTCGGTGCGGAACGAGATCAGCGCGTCGATGTGGTAGTCGGCGGGGTCGAGGCCGTCGTAGCGGAGGTCGCCGACCGCGGCGATCAGCTCGTCGAGACGGCTCGCGTCGAGCCAGCGCGGCTGGAACTGCTCGGTCTCGTACAGCCGCGCGACGCCTTCGCCCACGACGATGTTCGCGCCGCGGATCGAGTGGTCGTGCGCGTCGTGCTCGTGCACGTAGCGCAGGTGGTCGACGCGCTCGCGTATCGCTTCGGTGAGCGGCGTGACGGGCGGAGCCACGGCAGGCGGCGGCGGATTCACCTGCGGCTTCGCGGGCGCGGCCTCCGGTGCGTCCGGGAGGGGCTGGGCCGCAACGACCCACGAGCAGGCGAGTGCGACGCCGGCGAGCGCCAGGCGGAGAGACTTCGGGTTCATGGGTTGCTCAGTTCGCGCGAGCGATGCGCGCGGTCAGGTCGTAATCGGTCGCGGCCGTGACGGTGACGTCGGCCCAGTCGCCGGGCCGCAGCTTGCCGGGCTTCGGGATCCGCACGGTGCCGTCGATCTCGGGTGCATCGGCGGCGGAGCGCGCGATCGCTCCGTCCGCATCGACCTCGTCGACGAGCACGCGCAGTCGACGGCCCACTTTCGCGGCGAGCTTCGCGGCGCTCACCTGCGAGGCGAGCTGCATGAAGCGCTCGTAGCGCTCCTGCTTCACCTCGTCGGGCACCGGGTCAGGCAGCGCGTTGGCGGCGGCGCCTTCCACCGGCGAGTACTTGAAGCAGCCGACGCGGTCGAGCTGCGCCTCCGCAAGCCAGTCGAGCAGCACCTGGAAATCGGCCTCGGTCTCGCCCGGGAAGCCGACGATGAACGTGCTGCGGATCGCGAGCTCGGGGCAGGCCTCGCGCCAGCGACGGATGCGCTCGAGCGTGTTCTCGGCGTGCGCCGGGCGCTTCATCAGCTTGAGCACGCGCGGGCTGCCGTGCTGGAAGGGGATGTCGAGGTAGGGCAGTACCTTGCCGTCCGCCATCAGCGGAATGACGTCGTCGACGTGCGGATACGGATACACGTAGTGCAGGCGCACCCACGCGCCGAGCGAGCCGAGCGCGCGCGCAAGATCGACGAACTTCGCCTTCACGGGCTTGCCGCCCCAGAAGCCCGTCGCGTACCGGAGATCGGCGCCGTACGCACTCGTGTCCTGGGAGATCACGAGGAGTTCCTTCACGCCGGCCTTCACGAGGCGCTCGGCCTCGAGCATCACCTCGCCGATGGGCCGGCTCGCGAGGTCGCCGCGCATCGAGGGGATGATGCAGAACGTGCAGCGGTGGTTGCAGCCTTCGGAAATCTTTAGGTACGCATAGTGCCGCGGCGTGAGCCGGATGCCCTGCGGCGGCACGAGGTCGACGAACGGGTCGTGCAGCGGCGGCAGCTGCTCGTGCACGGCCGCCACGACTTCTTCATAGGCGTGCGGGCCCGTGACCTTGAGCACGCTCGGGTGACGGTCCGTGATCGTCTCCGGCTTCGCGCCGAGGCAGCCCGTCACGATCACCTTGCCGTTGCGGGCGAGCGCCTCGCCGATGGCGTCGAGCGACTCGTGCACGGCATCGTCGATGAATCCGCAGGTGTTGACGACGACGAGGTTCGCGTCCTCGTAGCTGCCCACCACGTCGTAGCCCTCGGCGCGCAGCCGCGTGAGGATGCGTTCCGAGTCGACGAGCGCCTTCGGGCAGCCGAGCGAGACGAAACCGATGCGCGGGGGGGGCGGCAAGGGCGCTATTCGAAGCTGCAGCCGCCGCCGCCGCAGGCAGGCGCGCCGCACGGACCGGTGTCGCAGGGCCGTTCGTACTTGCTGCCGAGCGAGCCGGTGAGCACGTTGCCGCCCGTGATCAGGCGCTCGACGCGGGCGTTGCCCGGCGTGCCGTCGAGCGGGATGCCGGCGCGGCGGCACAGATCGCCCCAGGTGCCCACCTGGTCGGCCATCTTGTGGCTCACTTCGACGACGCGGCCGTTTGCGGGACAGAGATAGTCGTAGGTGGGCATGGTCCGGCGCGCAGGTAGCGGAAAAGCATGGCATTTTATCCGAAAGCCGGGATCCTCCGCGGCAGGACCGCATTGGGGGTAGGACGATGATCGACCTGCAGGGCAAGCGCGTGCTCCTCACCCAGGCACGCGAATTCATGGGACCCGCGCTCGCGCAGGCGTTCGAGCGGTCCGGCGCCACCGTGATCGCGGACGCCGGGCTGCTCGACGAGCCGGGCCGACCGGCCGTGCTCGTCGCGGAAGCGGGCCGGATCGACGTGCTCGTCGCCCACCTGTCGCTGCCCGCGCCACGCTCGACCGCGGCCGAGGCGAGCGACGAGGAGTGGCGGTACGTGTTCGCGCACCTCGTCGATCCGCTCCCCCGGCTGGTGCGGGCCG
This sequence comes from Lysobacterales bacterium, assembly GCA_003819815.1. GTDB lineage: Bacteria > Pseudomonadota > Gammaproteobacteria > Steroidobacterales > Steroidobacteraceae > RPQJ01. Next base: position 14,860 of record RPQJ01000031.1, on the reverse strand, counting down.
TGCTGCCGCAGATGATCGAGCGGCGCTCCGGGAAGATCCTGCTCATGGGAAGCGCTGCCGCGCTCAGGGGCCAGAAGCGCGCGTCGACCTACAGCGCGGCCCGCGGCGCGCAGCTTGCCTACGTCCGGTCGGTCGGCGTCGAGGCAGCGCCGTTCGGGGTACAGGTCAACGCCATTGCCCAGAACTTCGTGGACAACCCGACCTACTTTCCGCCGGAGTTGCAGGCCCTGCCCGCGTTCCAGGAACGGCTGAAGCGCGACGTGCCGCTCGGCCGGCTGGTGTCGGCCGAGGAGGACGCCGCATTCGCCGCCTATCTCTGCAGCGATGCCGCGGACTGTTTCGTCGGGCAGGTGTTTCCGGTCGCCGGCGGCTGGGCCTGAATCAGATCGATAATGTAGATAATAAAGGTCGATAAATTCGGCTTTTTTATCGAAATAATTGGCGTCAGTCTAAGCACCTGCAAAACACATCTGGAGGTGTCCCATGACCGAAGTCCGACGTGCCGACGAACGAGGCTATGCAGACCACGGCTGGCTGCGCTCGTACCATTCCTTCTCGTTCGCCGACTACTTCGACCCGGAGCACGTCCAGTTCGGCCCGCTGCGGGTGATCAACGAGGACCGGGTCGTGCCGGGGGCCGGCTTCGGCACCCACGGGCACCGCGACATGGAAATCATCAGCTACGTCCTCGATGGCGAACTCGCGCACAAGGACTCGACGGGCACCAGCTCGGTGATCCGCCCGGGCGACGTGCAGCGCATGAGCGCGGGCCGGGGTGTGATGCACAGCGAGTTCAACCACTCGCACGAGCGGCCGGTGCACTTCCTGCAGATCTGGATCCAGCCGAATGTCCAGGGCATCGCGCCCGAGTACGAGGAGCGGCATTTCCCGGACGCCGAGAAGCGCGGTCGCCTGCGGCTGATCGCGTCGCCGGACGGCGGCGATGGTTCCGTGCGCATCCACCAGGACGCCCGGGTCCATGCGGGACTCTTCGACGGCGCCGAGCGGGCGACGCTCGAGGTCTCGCCCGGCCGGCGGGTGTACGTGCACGTCGCGCGAGGCCGCATCACGGCGAACGGCCAGACGCTCGAGGCGGGGGATGCGCTCAAGCTCGTCGACCCTCGCGAGGTGACCCTCACCGGAGGCGCGGACGCCGAGGTGCTGGTGTTCGACTTGCCTTGATGATGGGGGCGCTCGCTCCAGCATTCATGGGACACGAGCGCCCTCTCTATTTAGAATTGATGAATGCCCCGAGGCCGCAGGCGCGGCCGTGGGCGCACCCTCCCCGGCTCCGGGGAGCGTTCCGTGCGAGGAGGCGGCGGCACCGTGTACACACTCTATTACTCTCCAGGCGCTGCCAGCATGGCCGTGCACCTCGTGCTCATCGAGACGGGCGCGCCGTTCAAGCTGGCCAGAGTCGACTTCGGGCGCGACGAACAGCACGGCGAGGAGTACCGGAAGCTCAACCCGCGCGGGCAGGTGCCGACCCTCGTCGTCGACGGCCGGCCGTACTTCGAGTCGGCCGCGCTCGTGATGCTGCTCGCCGAGCGCCATCCGGAAGCGGGGCTCGCCCCGCCGCCCGGGAGCGCGCTCCGCGCCGACTGGTATCAGTGGTTCGCTTTCCTCGCGAGCTCGGTCGGCCCCGTCTTCCGGCTCTGGTTCTATCCCACCGACCTCGGCACGCCGGAGCACCCGCCCGCGCAGCGCGCAGCCCTGCAGTCGAAGATCGAATCCGCGTGGTCGCTCGTCGATGCCCATCTCGCGGCCGCCGGGCCGTACCTGCTGGGCGCCGGCTTCTCCGCGGTCGACCTCTACGCCCTGATGTACATGCGCTGGTCGCGCAACATGCCGAGGCCCGTCACCGCATGGCCCGCGCTCAGGGACTACGCCGACCGGCTCCGCGCGCGGCCGAGCTGGAAGCGGCTCTACGAGGTCGAAGGGCTGACCGAGTGGCTCGCGTAGCGCGGCCGCATCACAGCCGGATCTGCTGCCAGCGCCCCGATCGCCAGCGCAGGTGCAGCGCGCCCGCGAGCAGGATGACGTAGGCGAGCACCGCGACCCAGCCGCCCACTGCGCCGAGGCCCAGCTGCGGGAGACCATCCCACCATCCCTGGCCGGGCGCGAACGAGAGTGAGTGCGCGAGCGGGACGAACACGCCCCAGGCGAGCCCGAAGAAGATGAGCGCCGGCACGCGGACGTCGCCTGCGCCGCGCAGCGCGAAGCCCGAGCCGAGCTGCAGCCCGTCGAAGAGCTGGTAGCCCGCCGCGACCCACAGCAGGACGATGCCGAGCCGCACCACGCCCTCCGCCTGCGGGTCCGCGTCGCCCACGAACAGCGGCATCACCCAGGGACCGAGCAGCGCGAGCACCACGCCGACCGCGCCCATGAAGCCCGTCGTGACGGCGACCACCGAGTTGCCGAGGCGTCGCGCCCACGCCGGGTCGCCGGCGCCGATCGCCTGGCCCACGAGCGTCGTGCCCGCGAGCGCGAGCCCCACGCCCGGCAGGTACGCGAGCGAGGTGAGCATCATCACGATCTGGGTCGTCGCGCCGTCGACCTGGCCGATGCGCACCATCATCAGCGAGAAGAGGGCCATGCCGAAGAGGTCGGCCGCGTACATCGCGCCCATCGGAAGCCCGAGCCGGAACTCGCGCCAGAGGTTCGCAAGATCGGGCCGCCACGTCAGGTGCGTGCGGTACTTCGCGCGCAGGTCGCCGCGCACGAACATCGCGAGCGCGAACGAGAGCCCGAGCAGCATGCTCGCGTTGGTCGCCCAGGCCGCGCCCGCCATGCCCCAGCCGAGCTCGAAGATGAAGAGCTGGTTCAGCAACGCGTTCGCGCCGCCCACCAGCGCCGTCGTCGCGACCGTGACGCGTGGACGGGAGACGCCGTTGAAGAACCCGAGGATCGACCAGAGCGCGACCGCGAGCGGGCCGCCGAGCATGCGAGCCTCCCAGAACTCGAGCGCCAGGCGTTCGACTTCCACATCGAGCCCGAACGGAGCGAGCAGCAGGTAGCCGTAATGACCGGCGAGCGCGAAGAGCGGCAACGTCGCCACCGCGGCCCAGAGCCCCACCCACGCGGCGTGGCCCGCCCGCCAGCGCCGGCCGCTGCCCTCGTACTGCGCGACGAAGGTCTGCACGCCGAGGCCGACGCCGCCGAGCAGCATCACGAAGAAGAACACCAGCCAGAAGATCGCGGCCATGCCCGCCATGGCGGTCGTCGAGATGTGCCCGACGAACCACGTGTCGGTCAGGTTGATGACCGCCTGCAGGCTGCTGTTGACCATGAGCGGCAGCGCGAGCGCCGCGATCGCACGGTAGTCGACGCGAGGCCGCCCGTCGGGACCGGCCCGGCGCGCGGGCACGGCCTTCACGCCGCCCGGCGCGGCGCGTTCGGGCGAGGCGGCGACGTCGTTCACGGGCCGGGCCTCAGCGCCGCATGTGGCGGTGGACGAAGAAGTAGTACAGCGCCCCGAGGAACAGCATCACGCTGCCGACCCAGAGCGAGATGCGGTGCACGTTGCCGGCCATGAGCTCCGGGTCCTGACCCGCGGTGACGCCGATCCATGCGAGCACCGTGCACCAGATCGCGGAGCCCAGCAGCGTCGCGAGCGAGTACCAGAGGAAATTGAGCCGCACGATGCCGGCCGGGATGCCGATCAGGTGGCGGATCACCGGCAGCAGGCGCGACACGAACACGCCGACGATGCCGTAGTGGCCGGACCACACCTCGGCCTTGACGATCTTCTCGGGCGTGACGAGCGCGTAGCGGCCGTAGCGCACGAGCAGCGGGCGGCCGAGCAGCCGCGCGGCCCAGTACATCACGCTCGCGCCGGCCCAGGAGCCCAGCGTGCCCGCCACCACGATGCCCGTGAGCGACATGTGGCCGTGCGCGTGCGCGACGTAGGCCGCGGGCGGGATCACGAACTCGCTCGGCAGGGGGACGATCGAGCTCTCCATCGCCATGAGGAGCGCGACCAGCAGGTAGCCGCCCTCGTCCAGGGCGCCGAGGTACCACTCGAGCAGGGAGGCAATCATTTCGCGCATGGTCGGCGATCCGGGCCCGTCGGCCGCGCCGGACGGCGGCTGCGGCAGTGGAGGGGGCGGCATTCTGCCAGATCCGCCGGCCCGCGGCCGCGTCGCGACGCCGGGCACCCGCGATAGGAGAGGGCACGCGGCAGGTGCGACAATCCCGGACCGGATCGGTCATCGGAGCGTCCATGCCTCGTCGACTCGGACTGACTGCGTGCCTGCTGCTGCTCGTGTGTTTTGCCGGAGCGCTCCATGCGCAGGAAGCACCCGCGCCCGCCGCTGCCGCCGCGCCCGCCAAGCAGGGTCCCGAGCCGGTCGCGGCGACGGACGTGCCGTCGCGTGCCGACGCGGACGAGCGATTCGCCCAGGACGTCCTCGAGCGCGTGCGCGGCAAGCAGCCGACGGCCAAGCTCGAGCAGCGGATGACCGCACTCGTGCAGTCCGTGGGCAGCGAGGCCAAGGTCTTCAAGCGCGACGAGCTGCAGACGCTGTCGATCGCGCGGCTCGAGAGCTTCGAGCGCCACTGGAAGTTCTACGCCAGGCAACTCGAGGAGTGGCGACGCGACCTCAGGCAGGCGATGGATCCGTACAACGAAGATGCCGCGGAGCTCGCGCGGCGTCGCGCATCGTGGGAGAAGACGCTCGAAGCCGACAAGGATGGACGGCTGCCGGAGGCGCTCCGCAACCGGATCGCGGCGGTCGTGGCACAGCTCTCGGTCGCGGAACAGGCGCTGTCGGGCCCGATCGAGCAGCAGCTGCGCCTGAGCCGCAGCGCGAACGCCGTGGAGACCAGCATCCGCGCGGGCCAGCGGGCCGTCGACGCCGCGATCGCCTACAGCGACCACCGCCTGATGATGGTCGACTCGCCGCCGCTCTGGGAAGCATGGACGGATCCGGCGGCGGCGGGCAGCGGCCTCGAGGCCCTCAAGCGGGGCCTCGAGCTCGAGGGCAGGTTCCTTGCCGAGTACAACGAGGCGAACGCCGATTTCCTGCGCTACCTGAACGTGGCCGCGTTCCTGCTGCTGCCGCTTCTCCTCTGGCTCGGCCGCCGCAGCCGCAAGGTGCAGTCCGACGATCCCGAGATCCAGGCCTCGACCCGTGTGCTGCAGCGGCCGTTCTCGTCCTGGATCGTCCTCTGCATGGTCGGGCTCGTGATGGTCGAGCCCGACGCCCCGATGCTGCGGCACCAGGTCGCCTTCCTTCTCGCCCTGGTGCCGGTGTTGCGGTTGCTGCCGCCCGCGGTGCACCAGGTGCTGGGCCCGTGGCCCTACATCGCGACCGGCCTCTACCTGCTGCACCGACTGAGCTTCCTCTTCGTCGGCAACCTGTTCTATCACCGCGTCTACCTGCTCGCGCTCGGCGTGCTGGCCGCGCTGCTGCTGGTCTGGGTCCTGTGGCGACGGAGCCGGCGCACGGACATCGTCGAAACCCGCGCCCACCGGATCACCCGGTTCGTCGGCTGGGTCGCGGTCGCGGGCCTCGTGGTCGCGGTGGTCGCGAACCTCGTCGGCAACGTTTCGCTCGCCGAGATGCTCACCGCCGCGATCATCGACTCGGGATACGTCGGCCTCGTGCTCTACGCCGGCGCCACGGTGCTCGCCTCCGTGCTGCGCCTGCTGCTCGCCCGCCGTGCGCTGTCGCGCTTCAGCATCGTGACGCAGCACGCGGGGCCGCTGCTCCAGAGCTTCACCCGCCTGCTCAAGTACGCCGCCGTCGCCGCGTGGGTCGTCGTCCTGCTGCATTCGTTCCGTGTGTTCCGGCCGCTTCGCGACGCCGTCGAGGCGTTCCTGACGCACGAGTTCCGCTTCGGTCAGATTTCGCTGACGCTCGGCGGCGTGCTTCTCTTCGTCTTCTCGGTGTGGCTCGCCTTCTGGGTCGCCAAGACCACGCGCCTCATCCTGCGCGAGGACGTGCTGCCCAAGATGTCGCTGCCGCGCGGCGTCGGCAACAGCATCTCCTCGTTGAGCTACTACGCGCTGCTGCTGGTCGGACTGCTGGTCGCACTCGCCGCCGCCGGTTTCGAAACCAGCCAGCTCGCGATCGTGTTCGGCGCGGTGGGCCTCGGCGTGGGCCTCGGTCTCCAGAACGTGGTGAACAATTTCGTGTCCGGACTGATCCTGATGTTCGAGCGACCCATCCAGCCCGGCGACGTCGTCGAGGTGTCCGGCACCTCGGGCACCGTGCGCGAGATCGGCATGCGCGCGACGACGCTCACGACCTTCGAGGGAGCGGACGTCGTCGTCCCCAATGGCGCGCTGCTGAACGAGAAGCTCATCAACTGGACGCTGAGCGACATGAACCGTCGCATCGACGTCAACGTCGGCGTCAACTACGGCGCGGACGCGCGCCGCGTGCTCGAGGTGCTGAAGGAAGTCACGCAGGGAACCCCGGGCATCGCCCAGACCCCCGCGCCGAACGTGCTGTTCATCGGTTTCGGCGCCAATTCGCTCGACTTCGGCATCCGTGCCTGGACCAATAACTTCGGCGAGTGGGTCGGCATCCGCAGCGAGCTCACGATCCGCGTGCTCGATGCCCTCCGCGCCGCGGGCATCGAGATCCCGTACCCGCAGCAGGACCTGCACCTGCGCACCGTCGCGCCCGAGGCGCTCGCGTCGCTGCGGGCCGTACAGGCGGACACGGCCGTGAAGCCCCGGGCCGAGCGGCGCCAGGGCACGGCGCGACCCGACTCCCGGCCCGACCTGCCTTCCTCCGAGACGGACGACTTCGCCTGATGCTGATCGAGTCGGAACTGCTGGGCACCGGAATGCGGATCGTGACGGGCACCGCGGCGGCCGCGGTGGTCGTGCACGCCGCCCGCACCGCACCCTGGCGATTCTGGCTCTCCGACGGCGAGAGGCAGCGCGTGTGGCTCTTCAGCCTGCTGCTGCTCGTCGGCCTGTGGTCGATGAACGCCGGCATCACGCCCGGGCTGTCGCTGAGGTTCCTGCTCGTCTCCGCGCTGACGCTGATGCACGGCTGGCAACTCGCGGTGATCGGCGGCTCGATCGCGCTCGCCTTGCTGGGGCTGACCGGGCAGGCCGAGTGGCCGAGCTTCGGTGCGGACGTGATCTGCACTGTCATCGTGCCCGCGCTCGTCACCGCGCGGCTGCACGAGGTAGTGCACGAGCGCCTCCCGCACAACTACTTCGTGTACTTCTTCGTCACCGTCTTCGTCGGCTCCGCCATCGCCTACAACGTCGCCGGGCTCTCGCGGCTCGTGATTCTCGCGTTCGGCGGCGCGTTCGAGACGGGCCGCGTCGGCGCCGAGTACTTCGCCGTGCTGCCGTTCATGAGCTTCGGCGAGGCCGTCGCGAACGGCATGGTCATGGCCATGTCGGTCGTCTACAAGCCGCGGTGGGTGATGAGCTTCGACGACGCGGCGTACCTGGGGAAGAGGGGGTAGGGTGGTGAATCGTGAATAGTGAATAGGGGGTAGGGGGTAACCGGAAGCGCGGCTCGCCGCGCGCGGCCACTGGCCCTCCGACTACCTCCTCTTCACTATTCACTACCCCCTGCCCACGACCCCCTTCCCTACGTTCCCGTCGCATCCAGCGCAGCCGCGCTCTCCGGCTGCACCGGCGGGCCGAACGCATGTGCGGTCGCGTCCTCGACCCGCTCGAGCCAGACGAACTCCATGTCGTTCCGGGCGCTCGCGGGCACGTCGTCGAGGTCCTTGCGGTTGCGGGCCGGCAGCAGCACCGTGCGGATGCCGGCGCGGTGCGCGGCAACCGTCTTCTCCTTGATGCCACCTACCGGCAGCACGAGGCCGCGCAGGCTGATCTCGCCGGTCATCGCGAGATCGTGACGCACGGTCCGGCCTGTCAGGAGCGAGACGAGCGCCGTGTACATCGCCACGCCCGCGCTCGGGCCGTCCTTCGGTATGGCGCCCGCCGGCACGTGCACGTGGATGTCGCTGCGCTCGAAGAGCGTCGGGTCCAGCCCGAGCACGTCGGACTGCGACTTCACGAGGCTGAGCGCCGCCTGCGCGCTCTCCTTCATGACGTCCCCCAGCTGGCCGGTCAGGATCAGCGCGCCCTTGCCGGGCACGCGGGTCGCCTCGATGAAGAGGATGTCGCCACCAACCGGCGTCCACGCGAGCCCCGTCGCCACGCCCGGGAGGCTCACGCGCATGGCTACCTCGTTCTCGAATCGCGGCGCGCCCAGGATCTCGGGGACGTCGGCCGCGTCGACGCGCACCGACTGCGCCTTGCCCTCTGCGATGCGTACCGCGACGTTGCGGAGCACCGCGCCGATCTCGCGCTCGAGGTTGCGGCAGCCGGCCTCGCGGGTGTAATCCCGCGCAATGCGGCGCAGCGCTTCGTCGCTGACCGTCGCCTGATCGGGCTTGAGGCCGTTCGCCTCGAGCTGCCGGCGCACCAGGTAGCGGCGGGCGATCTCGACCTTCTCGTCCTCCGTGTAGCCCGTGAGCTCGATGATCTCCATGCGGTCGCGCAGCGGGCCGGGGATCGTGTCGAGCTGGTTCGCGGTGGCGATGAAGAGCACCTTCGACAGGTCGAACGGCACCCCGAGGTAATTGTCGCGGAACGTGGCGTTCTGCTCGGGGTCCAGGACTTCGAGGAGTGCGGAGGCAGGATCCCCCTGGATGCCGCGGCCGAGCTTGTCGATCTCGTCGAGCATCAGCACGGGGTTGCGGGTGCCGGCCTTGCGCAGCGCCTGGATGACGTTGCCCGGAAGCGCGCCGATGTAGGTGCGGCGGTGGCCGCGGATCTCCGCCTCGTCGTGGGTGCCGCCGAGGCTCGCGCGCTGGAACTTGAGCCCCAGCGAGCGCGCGATGCTCTGCCCGAGCGAGGTCTTGCCGACGCCGGGCGGACCGACGAAGCAGAGGATCGGGCTGCGGCCCTCCGGGTTCAGCTTGCGCACGGCCAGGTACTCGACGATGCGCTTCTTGATCTTCTCGAGGCCGTAGTGGTCGGCGTCGAGGATGCCTCGCGCGCGCTCGATGTCGATCGACTCCTCGTCGAGCTTCGACCAGGGCAGCGCGATCAGCGTGTCGAGGTAGGTCCGCGCCATCGAATACTCGCCGCTCGCCTCGTTCATGCGCTCGAGGCGCTTCAGTTCCTTGCGGGTGTGCTCCTCGATGTCGGGCGGCATGCCGGCCTTCGCGATCGCCTCGGCCAGCTCGGCGATCTCCTCGCCGCCGCTCTCGTCGCCGAGTTCCTTCTGGATCTGGCGCATCTGCTCGCGCAGCACGATCTCGCGCTGGCGATCGTCGATCGCATCCTTGGTCTGCTGCTCGATCTGGCGGGAGAGCTTCAGCACCTCGACGCGTCGCGAGAGCAGCGTCGCCACCCGCTCGAGCCGCTCGCGCAGGTCGAGGATCTCGAGCAGCTCCTGCTTCTCGGCCGGGCGCACGTCGAGAAAGCTCGCGATGGTGTCCGCAAGCGAGGAGTGCGACTCGATGGCCTGCAGGGAGTTGCCGAGCTCGGCGGGCGCCTGCGGCAGCAGCGAGATGGCCTCGAGCGCCTTCTGCCGCAGGTGCAGCGAGCGTGCCTCGACTTCGGGGTGCGCCGTGCCCGAATCGTTCAGGTACTCGACGCGCGCGACGAGGTAGGGGAAGCCGCCCACTTCGTCGAGCACCCGGAAGCGGCGCTCGCCCTGGCAGACGAGGTGGTGCGTGCCGTCGGGCGCCGTGATGTAGCGCACGACGCTCGCCACCGTGCCGACGCGATACAGGTCGTCGAAGCCCGGATCCTCGGTCTCCGGGTCCTTCTGCAGCAGGAAGCCCACGCGGCCGTCCGAACGCACGGCCTCCTGGGCTCCCGCGACGGTCTTCTCGCGCTTGATGGCCACCGGAAGGATCACCCCGGGGAACAGCACCATGTTGCGCACCGGCAGCACGATCAGCATGTCCTCGGGCAGGCTCGGCCCCGCGCGGTGCTCCTCGGGCGTGACGGCGGACGATTCGCTCGTACTCATTCGATCACCTCTGCGCGTTCAGCGTCGGGCCAGCAGCAGCTGCAGGCAGCCATTGGACAACTCCTGGGCGACGAGGTCCCAGGTCCCGGCGGGCAGCGGCAGCCGCCGCTCGAATCGTCCGTGCGGGATCTCGAGCCGGTGGATGGCCGCGCCGGCGAGCCGGCGGTTCAAGAGTCGCTCGCCGCGCACGATCAATTCGCCCGGCGCGAGCATCAGGTCGATGCGGTCTTCCGGCACGCCCGGCAGCGCCACCTCGACCAGCACCTGGTCGGCGGCCGAATAGACGTCGACGGGCGGTTCCCACCTCGCGCGCTCGGCGGCCGCGGCGAGGCGGAAGAACTGCCGTTGCAGGCGCTCCGCCTGCTCGAGCAGGTCCAATGCGTCGCCCCAGATCCAGGGGTCGGGATTACGTCGCGCCATGACAGGCCCATTCGTGACCGGGAAGGCTGAGTTGGGGGCAAAATCACCACGATCAATCCCCGATCCGCCGCGGGTGCGCCATCCCAGCGATCCCGCGCTTCGTGGTAGCCTCATGTCCGACAGATCTCCTCCACCTGTCACCGGGAGAGACCCTCAGGGATGAGGCGACCGCTGCTCCGTTCCGTGTCCGTTGCGTTCTCGGCGCTCGCCGCGGCCCTCGCGCTGCGCTGGCTGCTCGACCCGGTCCTCGGCAGCAACACGCCCTTCACGCTCGTGATGGCGGTCGTCGTGCTAGCGACGCTGCTCGGCGGCCCGTGGCTCGGCGTCCTGATCGCAGTCGTGGCGTATCTCGCGACCGACTACCTCTTCCTCGCCCCGCGCTGGGACATCGGCCCGACCGATCCGCGCACGGTCGCGATGCTCCAGACCTACGTCGTGGCCTGCGTCATCGTCGTCGCGGCGGCGAGCGTCGCGCGCGTGGCATGGCAGCGCGAGGCCCGGCGTCGCCAGGCGCTGCAGGTCACGATGGCCAGCCTCGCGGACGGCGTCGTCACCATCGATGTCGGCGCGGGCATCGTCGCGATGAACGCGGCAGCGGAGCGGATGACGGGCTGGAGCGAATCGGAAGCGCGCGGTCGGCCCGTGGACGAAGTGGTCCGCCTGTGCGACGAGGCGAACCGCGAGGACGTCCCGAATCCCGTCCACCGCGCCATCCGCGAGCGCCGCGCCGCCGATCCGCTCGACCACACGCTGCTCGTGTCGCGCACCTGGGGCCTGCGCAACGTCGAATCCGTTGCGGCACCCATCCTCGGCGCGGACGGCACGGTCGGTGGAGCCGTGCTGATCCTGCGCGACAACACGGTGAAGCGCACCGCCGAGCGCAACCTCGAGCTCCGCGAGAGGGAGGCGCGCGAGCGCCTCGAGGAGCTCCAGGCGATCTACACGACCGCGCCCGTGGGACTCTGCCTGGTCGACCGCGACCTGCGCTTCCGTCGTATCAACGAACATCTCGCCGAGATGAACGGGCTGCCTGCCGAGGACCACGTCGGGCGCACCATCGGGGAGGTCGTGCCGGAACTCGCGCGCATCATCGAGCCCGAACTGCACCGGGTGATCGAGACCGGCGAGCCCCGCCTCGAGTTCGAGGTCGTCGGCAGGACGGCCGCCCAGCCCGGCGTCGAGCGCACGTGGATCGAGTCCTGGCACCCGTTCCGCGACGGTGCCGGCCACGTGATCGGCGTGAACATCACCGTGTACGAGGTCACGGACCGCAAGCGGGCCGAACGGAGGATCGGCGAGCTCATCGAGGAACTGCGGCTCGCCGACCGCCGCAAGGACGAGTTCATAGCGATCCTCGCGCACGAACTGCGCAACCCGCTCGCCTCGATCCGCAGTTCGATCGACGCCCTCAAGCTCGCACCGACGCCGGGTCTCCCAGGCGTCGTCGAACGATCGGAGCGGCAGGTCCGCCAGCTCACGCGTCTCGTGGACGACCTGCTCGACCTGAACCGCATGGCCCGCACGGACTTCGAGCTGCACCGCGAGCCGGTCGACGTCGCGACGATCGTGCAGCGGGCCGCCGAAGGCATGAGGCACGCACTGGAAGCCGGGCCGTTCCGGCTCGATCTCGTCCTTCCGTCGCAGCCGTGTCGCGTGCTCGCCGACGAGGCGCGGCTGGTGCAGGTCGTCGGCAACCTGATCGACAACGCCTGCAAGTACGGCCGCGCGGGAGGGACGGTGAGAGTGGTCGTCGAGTCGGCCGGCGAGCGTGTACTCGTCCGGGTGGTCGACGACGGCATCGGCATCCCGTCGGACCAGATCCCGGGCCTCTTCGACCTCTTCGTGCAGGTCGAGCGGCCCGGGAAGGACGGGCGCGGCGGACTCGGCATCGGGCTCATGCTCGTCAAGCGCCTCGTCGAGCTGCACGGCGGCACGGTGTCGGCGCACAGCGCGGGTGTCGGCAGCGGCAGCGAGTTCGTGATCGAACTGCCCGCCCTGCCGGGCGTCCCTGCCGGGGGTGAGCGGGAGCGCGGCAGCGTGCAGGGCTTTTCGGCCCGCCGCGTGCTGATCGCCGACGACAACGCCGACGCTGCCGACTCGCTGGCGCTGCTCGTCCGCATGACCGGCAACGAGGTCGAGATCGCGCGTGACGGGATCGAGGCGGTCGAGCTCGCCGAGCGGTCGCGGCCCGACGTCATCCTGCTCGACATCGGCATGCCGCGCCTCGACGGCTACGGCGCGTGCCGTCGCATCCGCGCGCTGCCGTGGGGCCACGAGCCGCTCGTCATCGCAGTGACCGGTTGGGGCGGCACGGGCGACCGTCGAAGGGCGGACGAGGCCGGGTTCGACGCCCACGCCGTGAAACCGATCGAACTCGCCGACCTGGCCGGGCTCGTCGCGGAGCTGCAGGCCGATCGCACGCGCGCCTGACGGACGCCGTCGGCTTATGCCGACAGTCCGGCAATCCGTGTGCCGGCATGCCCGCGTGCACACGAGTGGGAATCTTCGCGGCACCATTTCGTCGCACACGCGGGATTCCCCATGGCCACACAGCGAAACAAGCAGTCCGCGTCGACGGCCCGCCGGCGCAACGGCGCGAGCGAGGGCGCGACGACGATGCTGCGTGCGGACCATCGGTCGGTCGAGAAGCTGTTCCGCCAGTTCGAGGCCGAGGAGTTCGGCGAGCGCAAGGCCGAGCTCGCGCGTCGCGCCTGCAACGAACTCGTCGTCCACACGATGCTCGAGGAAGAGATCTTCTATCCGGCCTGCCGCGGGATCGAAGGGCTCGGCGACGCGCTCGACGAGGCGCAGGTCGAGCACGACACGATCAAGCTGCTGATCCGCGACGTGCTCGCCCGTTCGCCGGGCGACCCGTATTACGACGCGCGGGTCAGGGTGCTTTCGGAGTACGTGAAGCACCACGTGGCGGAGGAGGAGAAACCGGACGGCGGCGTGTTCGCGCAGGCGCGGACGGCCAGGCTGGATATGAAAGAGCTGGGCGAACGGCTGCAGGTCCGCAAGGCGGAGCTCATGGAGCAGGCCGAGTCGGGCCGGCTGCCGCCCCCCGTGCCGCGCTCGCTGGCGTCCAGCGAGACCACCGACCAAGGCAACCAGGAGATATCGACCATGCAACGCGAACGAGAGAGGGATCGCAACGGAGGACGCGGGTCGCGCGCCGACGAGCAGGAGCGCGACGAGTATGGCCGCTTCATGCGCGAGGACGACCGAGAGAGCTCGCGCGGCCGGGGGGAGCGAAGCGCGCGCCCGGAAGACGACGACGACCGGCGCGGCAGCTGGTCGCGCGGTCGCGGCGGCGGCTACCAGGAGCGCGAGCAGGAATTCCAGGGCCGCTTCATGAGCGATGACCGCCGCGACCGCGAGGGCGGCCAGAGCGAGGGTCGCGGCTGGCACGGCGATCCGCAGCGCCCTGCCGAATCGGCGCGCCGGGGCTGGGAAGAGCGCGACGACCGGTCGAGCCGCTCGTCGCGCGAGGACGAGCGCTCCTTGTGGCGCAGCCGCGACGACGACGACGATCGCCGCGGCTTGCAAGGCCGGGGCGAGGGCCGTGGCTGGCACGGCGATCCGGAAGGCCATGCCGAGGCGGCACGTCGTCGCTGGGAAGACCAGGGCGGCTCGCGTTCCTCGCGGGGCCGCGACGATGACGACCGTCGGGGATCACGCTCGGGTCGATGACCGGATGTGACGTCCCGGGAGCTTTCGGCTCCCGGGGCGTCGTTCGTACAGGGAGGGTCAGGGAATGCCGCTCGACGTGTGGGTGGGGGCGATCATCGGATGGATGGGATGCCTGATGTTGCGACGGGGCAGCCGGCATCACGGGCTCGTGTGCATCGCTGGCTGTGTCATGGGGGCCGGGTTCGCCGCGTACTTCTTCGCGACCCCGCAGCTTCCGACGGGGATCCGGACGCTCGTTGCGCTCGCAGGCAGCGTGCTGCTGCTCGTAGCGATGCACGTCGTGCTGCCAGTCGAAGAAAAGCGCCGGCCATGAAGGCCGGCACCCGTCGAAGGGTCGAAGCCCGATCGGCGACGTCAGCCGCCGCTGCCCGAACCGCCGCCGGACTCGCTGCCCGAGGAGCTCGTGCCGGACGTGTCGTAGTTCGAGCTCGAGTCGCTCATGTCCGAACCGCTGTCCGTCTGGCCGGGAGTCGTGCCGGACTGGCCGGGAGTCGTGCCGGACTGGCCCGGCGTGGTGCCCGACTGCCCGGGCGTGGTGCCGGACTGGCCGGGCGTCGTGCCGGTTTGGCCCGGGCTCGTCGCGGACTGGCCGCTGCTCCCCATCCACGAATCGTACTCGGACTCGCTGATGAGCCCGTCGCCGTTCGCGTCCGTCGTGCGGAAGTCCTTGTTGAACCGCGTGTTCGATGCCGCTGCGCTCATCGAGATGCGGCCGTCGGAGTTCGTGTCGAGCTGACGGAACGTCTTCTGTCCCGCCGCGTCCTCCGCGTGGGCCG
>RPQJ01000030.1 GCA_003819815.1 Lysobacterales bacterium | reverse complement strand
GTGACGCCGGCCGCCCTCGGGCCGCAGCTCGACGAGCGCATAGCGCGAGGTGGGATACCGATCGACGCGGTGCGGCAGCTCGACGGTCGCGAGCGTGCGCCACGCCGTCACAGAGGGCTTCGGCTCGCCGTCGTCGGCCGGTGCGTAGCGATCCGCGACCGCGCGGAGCGGATGGTCGATCACACCCTCGGGCACCGGCCACCCGCGTACGAGGGCCAGGTACGTCTTCTGCACCTCGCGCCCCGTGAACGCCGCGACGAGAGCGGCGGCCGTCGTCGGATCGAGCGCGAAGGCGAGCGCTCCGGACGTGCCCTTGTCGAGGCGATGCACCGGGTACACGCGTCGGCCGAGCTGGTCGCGAAGCACCTGCACCGCGAAGCGAGTCTCGTGGCGGTCGATCGGCGAGCGGTGCACCAGCAGGCCCGAGGGCTTGTCGACGACGACGAGCCAGTCGTCGCGGTAGAGCAGATCGAGCGTCGTCACCAGGGGATCTCGGTCCCGTCCCAGGCGAGGAACCTGCCCGTGTCCGTAGGCTGCAGCCGGTCGATGACGCCGAGGAGCTGCCGCACCGTGCGCTCGGACGAAAAGAGCCGCTCGGGCGCGACGTTGCCCTGGAAGGGATTCGAGAGGTCGGTGTCGGTCGTGCCCGGATGCAGTGCGACGCAGATGACGTTCCTGCGCGTGCGCGACCACTCGATGGCCAGCGTCTTCGTGAACATGTTCTGGGCCGCCTTCGAACCCCGGTACGCGTACCAGCCGCCGAGGCGGTTGTCGCCAATGCTGCCGACGCGTGCGGAGATGCTCGCATGGATCGCACGCTCGCGGTGATCGAGCAAGCGCTCGAAGTGCTTCGCGACGAGCAGCGGGCCCCACGCATTCACGGCGAAGCTCGCGAGCAGTGCATCCGCGTGTACGTCCGCGAGCCGCTTCTCGGGGGTGATCCCGCGGGCCGCATCGTGCAGCAGGCCGGCGCACTGGACGACGAGATGCAGCCGCGGAACGATCCGCGCGACCTCGGCCGCAGCCGAGCGGATGCTCGCCTCGTCGGTGACGTCGAGCGCGACCGGGCGGACGCGCGGATCGCGTGCGGCGAGCGCCTGCAGGTCCGACGCCTCCATCGGCCTGCGGCAGGCGGCCACGACGGTCGCGATCCGCGCATCGGCCGCGCACTGCCGGACGAACTCGAGGCCGATGCCGCGGCTCGCGCCTTGCACCAGCACGTGGCTGCCGTCGGGTAGCGAACCGAGCATACTTCAGGCTACCGGCCCGGAGCCGGGCGTGGGGGAGGACAAGTGGCCGGTTCGCAGCGACTCGACGAATGGATCCGCCGCGGCGAGCATCGCCGGCTCGCCGGGCACCGCATCTTCGTGCGCACCGAGGTGGCTCCCGGCAAGCCGCCATTGCTGCTCGTGCACGGCTACCCGACCGCTAGCTATGACTGGGTCCGCGTCTGGCCGCGCCTCGCGGAGCGCCACTCGCTCTACGCGCTCGACCTGCTCGGCTTCGGTCTCTCCGCGAAGCCGCGCGACACGACGTACCCGATCTCGCTGCAGGCGGACCTCTGCATGGCGCTGCTCGACGACGCCGGAATCAAGGACGCGCACCTGCTCGTGCACGACTACGGGGTCACGGTGGGCCAGGAGCTGCTGGCCCGCGAGCGCGAAGGACGCCTCCGCATCGCGAGCATGGCGTTCCTGAACGGCGGCCTGTTCCCCGAGACGCACCGCGCGCGGCCGATCCAGAAACTGCTCGCACGGCCGGTCCTCGGTCCGCTGCTGGCGCGCACGATGCGCTACGAGCGCTTCGAGCAGACGATGCTCTCGATCTCGGGCCGCTCGCCGCCCACCCGCGAGGAACTCGAGGACTTGTGGGTGCTGATCGAGCGTGACGGCGGCCGGCAGGCGCTCGCGCGGCTCATCAACTACATGGAGCAGCGCCGCCGTAACCGCGAGCGCTGGGTCGGCGCGCTGACGGCATCGACGGTGCCTCGGCGACTTATCTGTGGAGCGGTCGATCCCGTTTCGGGCCGGCATCTCGCGGAGCGGTATCGCGAGCTGGTGCCCGATCCCGACGTCGTAGTGCTCGAGGACGTGGGGCACTACCCGCACCTCGAGGTGCACGATCGCGTCGTCGACGAGTACGAGGCGTTCCGGCGGCGGGTCGACTCGCTCAACCGAACACGAACACCTTGACGAGGATGTCGCCGATGCCGACGAGCGCCGCGCCCGCGATGAGGCCCGCGCAGATCGGCTCCTGCGAATCGACCCAGACGCGGTACCCGCTCGTGTCGCGACGGGCCCCGTAGCGCCGGCTCATCAGCCAGAAGAACGCGGCGCCGACGAACATCATCAGCGTCGAATCGGGCGGTACCACGACGCCGAGCCCGATCGCGAGCGGCGACAGCGGGAAGCGGTTGTGGGTGCGGATCCGGAGCACCTCCATCACGAGCGCCGAGAACCCGGCGATCGCCATCGACCAGACGATCGAGCGCGAGAGCAGCCCGCCGCTGTCGCCCCCGAACACGGCCGTCACGAGGTCCGACACGCCCTTCCACTGCAGCGCGGCCGGGAACGCGAACTTCTCGCTCACCATCGTGTCCATGACCGACTTGCCGGTGCCCGCGTCCCAGCCCGTGAGGCCGAACAGCACGAAGAAGAGCGGCGTCGCCGCGATCGCACCCGCGAAGATGCCGATCACGTGGCCGACCGCCTGCTGCCGCGGCTTCGCGCCGAGCATGTAGCCCGGCTTGATGTCCATCAGCAGGTTCGACGAGTTGCTCGCGACCTCGGAGCACATCACGGCGGTCATCAGGTTCGGGGCGGGCGTGCGCGGATCGATCGCGCCGAACGCGAACTGCGGGATCTTCGACAGCGACCCGGATGGCGTAATGCCGGTGAGCGCCGTGCTCGAGGCCGCGATCAGCGCAAGGACCAGGATCAGCGGCAGCGACAGCGCGCCGAGCAGCCAGTGCACGCCGAACCACTCGTGCGCCATCCAGACGCCGAACGCGCCGATTATCGGAACGCCGATCCAGGACACCCAGAGCGGCAGCTCGATGTGGCCAAGCACGTCGCTGCCGCCCCGGTCGGCGCTGCGCCTGCGGGTCAGGGTGCGGAAGGCGTCGACGAACACGTCGGGCCGCGCGAAGAGCGCGACCATGGCGGCGACGACCATCATCGTGATGCCCCACCACAGCGCCCACGTGTTCAGGATGTGCGCGCGACCGAAGAGCGCCGTGCCCTCGGCGATCGAGCCCGCCCTGGGCTCGATCTCGCCGAGCGAGATCATGATCGGCACGACGATCACGAAGTTGAGCACGGCGCCCACGAGCAGGCTCACCGCCGTGCGGATGCCCATGAGCCCGCCCGCGCCGATCATCGCGAGGTCGAGCGTCGGCGAGAGCGCGAGCTGCCGCAGATCCACGCCGGCGAGCTTCGGCAGCGGCGCCAGGCCGCGCTCCACGAGCGAGTAGTACCACCCGTCGAGGTTGTGCGGCAGGTGCCACGACGAGGAGAACCCGAGCCACTTCTGCTGCACGAGGCGCATGAAGTTCTCGCCCGAGACGAAGCTCAGGCCGGCCGCGAAGGCGGCGGCGAGCGCGAGCGCCCGGGCCTTGAACATGCCACTCGCGGCCTCGGCCTTCTCGTACAGCGCGTCGAGCACGACGCCGCACGCGCGACCCTCGGGGAAGGGGTGCTGCTCGTCGTTGATGAAACGTCGCTTCATCGGGAAAGCGACCAGCACGCCGAGGATCGAGAGCACGATCGTGAAGCAGACGATCTGCCACACCGGCAGCACGCTGTTGGTCGCCCACATGTACGCGGCGAGCCCGGACGTGAGGGGCATCGTCATGTAGCCGGCCGCGGTCGCGATCGACTGCACGCAGTTGTTCTCGAGGATGGTCATGTCGCGGGCGCCGAGCTGCGACAGCAGACGGTAGGTCGCGAAGGCGAGGATCACCGAGGTGAGGCCGACGCCGAGCGTCCAGCCGGTCTTGGCGCCGACGTACAGGTTCGTCGCGGAGAGCAGCATGCCGAGGCCGAACCCCGTGAGCGCCGAGCGCAGCGTGAGCTGCGGCATGTCGCCGCGGAACACGCGCTCGAGCCACCAGCGGTCCTTCTGTTCGCGGGTCCAGGTGCGGATCTGTTCGTCGGTGAGTTGCTGCAGTGCCATGGCGGGCTCGCTCGAAGTCGCGGGAGGATACCGGTAAATCCCGATGCGTGTCCGCTCGCGCCGGGACGGGCGCCGCGGCTACACTGTGGCCACGCCATGGCCGGACGGGGGAGCCATGAAGCAGCACGTCGTCTGCCGCACCGACGAGATCAAGCGCGGCCACATGAAGGCCTTCCAGGTGGCGGGCCGCAACATCGTGGTCTACCACCTCGCGGACGGCTTCTACGCCACGCAGGCGAGTTGCACGCACGTCTTCGCGCCGCTCGCCCGCGGCAAGATCGTCGATGGCTGCAAGGTCCAGTGCCCGTTCCACCGCGCCCGCTTCGACATCCGCACGGGCGAGGTGATCGACTGGGCGAATTTCCCGGTTGGCATCCAGCTCCTGAACGCGGTGCGCGGGCAGAAGCCGCTCACGATCTACAAGGTCACCGTGCGGGACGGCTCCGTGCGCGTGTCGATCTGAGGCGACTGCGGTTCAGGAACCGCTCGGGTGGTTCCGGAGTACTTCCGAGGGACGCCGTAAACCCCTCCATGGGGGCTCCGGGCGCCGCGTCCATGCGGCGCACGGCCCTCGGAAGTACTCCGGAGCCACCCGAACGGTTCGGCGCGCAGTCGGCCGCGCGTCCGGGCGTGGGGTGGCCTGCCCGGGACGCGTGAACCCATCCCTGGGGCTCCGGCGCGGCATCCCTGCCGCGCACGGCCCGGGCAGGCCACCCCACGCCCGGACGCGCTGCTGCAGGTGCGGCGTCGAGGGACGGCGGGGAAACGGATCGATGGAACGAGCCGCCGAGCGCGATGGTGTGCGCCTCACCACTGCATCGACTCACGGCGTGCGCCACCGTTTCCGGAGCGGGGGCAGAGGGGCTGTCCGGCCGGGCCGTGCGCCGCAGGGACGCGGCGCCGGAGCCCCAGGGATGGGTTCACGCGTCCCGGCCGGGCAGCCCCTCTGCCCCCGCTCCGGGAGCAGCTGCCGCGGCTTTACCGCGCAGCCGCCGAAAGCGCGAGCGCCCACGCGCCGGCAAGGACTGCGACGCTGACCAGCCCAGCGAGCCATTGAGCAACCGCGCCGCGCCGCGCCGGCCAGCGCGCGTGCGCGATGCCGGCGAGCGTGCCCGCCGCGAATCCCGTCAGGTGCGCGACGACGTCGGTGCGTTCGCCGCCGGCACCGGTGAAGCCGAGCAGGATCACGCCCGCGACCAGCGGCGCCCAGCGGTACGCCCAGCGATCGCCGGCGTCGTGCCGCCGGCGCCACGCGTAGGCTGCGAGCAGCCCGAGCGTCGCGAAGACCGCGGTCGAGGCACCCACCGAGGAGTGGTTCGCCGGCTGCAGGAACGCGTTCACGAGATTGGCGCCCGCCGCCGCGGCGAGGACCGTCGCCCACGCGACGCCCGTGCCGAGCAGCTGGCCGGCGAGCAGCCCGAACACCGTGCCGAAGCCGAGGTTCGCGAGCAGGTGGCCGACGTCGAGGTGCAGCGTCAGCGCGGTCACGGCCCGCCACCATTCGCCGGCCTGCGTCGGTGCGCCGCGCAGCGCGCCGGCCGCGAGCCAGTCGACGCCGTACGCGAACTCGCCGGCCAGGTACCCGACGAGCAGCATCACGAACGCGTAGGCCGCGGAGCCCACCCACGCGTGCCGGTGCAGCGGCTCGGGCGCGGCGGGGCGGCGTCGCGGCGGGTTCTCGAGCTCGTAGCGTCGCAGCTGCACGAGCGCGGCGTCCGTGGACTCCGCGGGCACGTAGAGCACCCACGTCGCGCCGACCCGGACGACCACCGATTCGATGCCGACGGCGTGCAGCACGAAGCCGCGCTCCTCGCTGGCCGGTCGCCAGTAGGAGCGATACACCTCGACGGGCTCGGATGCCGTCACGACGGATCGCGGCCGGGCGCGGCAGGCGGCTGCAGTATCGCGAACGCATCGGCCGCCTGCTCGACGTAACGCCGGCCGACCTCGATCGCCTCGGCCGCACGGTGGAAGTCCATGAGCTGGAAGGCCGCGAGGTCGGGGCGCAGCACGACGTCGGGCGGTTCCGTCGCGAGCCGGCTGCGGGTAATGCGGTCCTGCATGATGTTGACCGAGCTCGCCATGACCTCGAACAGGCCGGGCTCCGTGCGGCGGCTGCGGAACGATTCGACGACACCGTCGAGGAGGCCGGACCAGCGCTTCAGGATCGCGTTGCCCTCGGCGCTTGCCTCGGTGGTCGGCGTCGGCTCCATGGCTTCCTGCGCCTCGCGCTGCGCCCGCAGCGCGATGCGGGTCACCGAGCGGCTCAGGTCGACGGCGACGACGAATTTGGCCCCTAGCGCGCGACACAGGGAGACGGGAACGGGGTTCACGACGCCGCCGTCGATCAGCCAGCGGCCCTCGTGCCAGGTCGGGGCGAAAAGCCCCGGCAGCCCGCTCGAGGCGCGCACGGCCGTCATGTAAGGCCCGTCGTGCAGCCAGATCTCCTCTCCCGTGTACAGGTCGGTCGCCACCGCGGCGAACGCGCGCGGCAGCGACTCGATCGGCGCGTTGCCGATGCAGGCCTCGATCGCCTGCATAAGTCGGTTGCCGGTCATCACGCCGCCTGCACGGAACGTGGTATCGACGAGCCGCCACACGTCGCGCTGCGTGAGCGCGCGGACCCAGCGCTCGAGGTCGTCGAGACGGCCGGCGGCGCAGGCCGCGCCGACGAGCGCGCCGACCGAGGCGCCGGTGATCACGTCGGGCACGATGCCGCGCTCGGCGAGGCCGCGCAGGATGCCGATGTGGGCCCAGCCGCGCGCGGAGCCGCTGCCGAGCGCGATGCCGATGCGCGGACGGTTCACGGTTGCAGCGCGTGGTACAGGTACGGCAGGCTCACGTCCATGCGGTGATCGATGTCCGAGTGGTCGTCGTCGAACTCCTCGTAGCGGTGGCGGATGCCGGCCGCCGCGAGCCGCCGCGACAGCTGCCGGGCGCCGTAGTGGATGTGGTACTGGTCGCGCCAGCCACAGTCGAGGTAGACACCCTTCAACCTGCGCAGGTTCCGTGCGTACTTCGAGACCAGCAGCACCGGGTCGTGCTCCAGCCAGCGCCGCCAGCGTGCTTCGATCAGCTCGCCGGTGTCGGCGTGGAACGGCAGGCGGAACCCGAGCGGTGCCTCGGGGTCCGGGTCGTAGGTCGCCGCCATGCAGACGTTCATGAGAGCGTGCACTTCGGCACTCGAGAGCTTCGGCTTGCGCCAGACGGCTTCGAGGAAGCGCCGCACGCGGCCGTCGTCGAGGCCTTCCCGCAGGCAACGCTCGGCCGCGCTGTCGCGGGGTGCGCGCACCGGGCCCGCGGCGATCGCGGGCCGCCGGTACTTCGCGAGCTGGTTCAGCGTGTTCGGCCAGTCCGCCCGGTAGATGAAGTCGAAGTACGCGTCACCGCTGTGGTTCGCCACGGCGCCCCAGTACCGCGTGTAGCGCATGCCGTGGATCATCGCGCCGTAGCCGCCCGAGGACTTGCCGAAGCAGCCCCGGTGTTCGCGCGAGGCGAGCGTGCGGAACTCGCGGTCGACGAACGGCACGATCTCGTCGACGAGGTAGTCGGCGTAGCGTCCGATCGCCGAGGAGTTCACGTACTGGTTGCCGCCGAGGCTCGTGTAGCAGTCCGGGAAGACGAGGATCGCGGGGCCCATGCGGCCCTGATGCACGAGGCGCGCCGCGCGCTCCGCGACGTTCTCGCTGAACGGCTTCCAGTTGAGGTGCGCGAGCCCCGAGCCCGTGTAGCCCACAAAGTCGTAGAGGACAGGGTAGCGCTGGCCCGGTCCGGATCCGCGGCGGTCGTAGTGGGGCGGGAGCCAGACGGCCAGACGGCGATCCCGTGGATCGTCGAGCGGGTTGTCCGCGAGCACCCGGGAGCGGTGCTCGAGCACGACGACGGTGCCGGCGTTGCGCAGCGTTCGTTTGCGGGCCATGGGTCCTCCAGGTCGCGGCGGCCGCGCCGGGCGGTCAGGCCCGGCGCTGGCGCATCCAGTACACGAGCAGCACGTAGCCGGCGGCCATGCCGCCGAGGTGCGCGAAATGCGCGATGCCCTGTCCGGAGCCCGTGACGCCGAGGTACAGCTCGAGCAGGCCGTACAAGGTGACGAAGAGCCACGCGGGCATCGGGATCGGCGGGAACAGCAGCATCAGCTTGCGCTTCGGGTAGGCGAGCCCGTAGGCGAGCAGCAGCCCGAACACGCCGCCCGACGCACCGACGGTCGGCATCGGCGGCTTCGGCGAGGCGCCGAGCACGACGAGCTGCGTGACGGCGGCGCCGACGATGCAGACGAGGTAGTAGATCAGGAAGCGGCGGGAGCCGAACAGCCGCTCGATCTCGCCGCCGAACATCCACAGCGCGAACATGTTGAAGAACAGGTGCGTCAGGCCGCCGTGCAGGAAGCCGTACGTCAGCACCTGCCACGGCGCGAACGACGGCGCGCCCGCAAACGCCGGGTTCGCAAACGGCCAGAGCGCGAACGGACGGATGAGCAGGTTGCCCGTCATCAGCTGGATCACGAACACGACGACGTTCACGAGTAGCAACGCGCGCGTGACGGGTGGCAGGCCTTGCATGATCCGGGCATCCTAGCCGAAATCGGGCGCCGGAGCCGGTCGGTCCGGACGCCGGTCCGGGAGGCGGACGAACGAGGAATCGACGTGGGACGTCTGGCGTACGCGGGGCTCCTGGCGTGCGGGCTGGTCGCGGTGCTGCCGGCCGGCGCCGCCGACGGCTCGCGCGCGTTCGGTGCGCTGCAACTCGAGCCCTGCACGCTTGCGGCACCCGGCTGGCCGGTCACGGTGTCGGCGCAGTGTGGAACGCTGCCTGTGCCTGAGAACCGCGAACGCGCGGGCGGGCGCACGATCGATCTCGCGATCGCCGTCGTCCCGACCCGCTCGCGCCGCCCGGCGCCCGACCCGGTGCTGCTGCTCGCGGGTGGTCCCGGGCAGTCCGCCCGCGAGGCCTTTCCGGTGGCGGCTGCGGCCTTCGCCGAGGTGCTGCGCGACCGCCACGTCGTACTGGTCGATCAACGCGGCACCGGCGGTTCGAATCCGCTCGCGTGTCCGTCGCGGACCGAGGGTCCCGATCCGGCGGCGGTCACCACGCCCCGCACGGAAGCCGCGCGGGAGCTGGCGGCGCAATGCCTCGAATCGCTCGATGCCGACGTGCGCCAGTACACGACCAGCGCGGCCGTGGCGGATCTCGAAGCCGTGCGGTCGGCGCTCGGCGCCGGGCAGGTGAACCTGGTCGGCGTGTCCTACGGCACGCGGGTGGCGCTCGAGTACCTGCGCCGGCACCCGTCGCGGATACGCACGGCGGTCCTCGACGGCGTCTTGCCACCAACGCTCGCGCTCGGGTCCGAGCACGCCCGCAACCTCGAAGCTGCCCTCGACGCGCAGTTCGCGCGGTGCGTCGCCGATGCCGCCTGCGCCGCCCGCTACGGCGATCCGCGCAGCACGCTCGTCGCACTGCTGGAGCGCCTGAAGCGCGCGCCCGAGCGCGTCTCCTACCGCGACCCCGTCACCCACGATCCGCGCGAGGACGAGTTGTCGTCCGACACCGTCGCGGGCGTCGTGCGGCTCTACGCCTATGCTCCGCAGCTCGCCGCGCTCATCCCGTTCACGCTCGCCGAAGCGGCGGCCGGCCGTCCCGGCACGCTGATGGCCCAGGCGCGCATGGTCGAGACGCTGGTGGGCGAGCAGATCCAGGTCGGCCTGCAGCTATCGGTAAGCTGCGCCGAGGATGCCGACCGGCTGCAGCCGGACGCCGCGGATGCGCAGACGCTGCTCGGGGCGGGCTTCGTCGAACAGTTGCTCGCGCAGTGCGAGGTCTGGCCGCGCGGCACGCGTCCCGCCGATTTCGATGCGCCGCTCCACAGCGACCGCCCGGTGCTGCTGCTGTCGGGCGAGTTCGATCCCGTGACGCCGCCTCGCTACGGTGAGGAGGTCGTCCGCACGCTCCCGAACGGCCGCCACCTCGTGGCCCGCGGCCAGGCACACGGCGTGCTCGGCACGGGCTGCATGCCGCAGCTCTTGGGGCGCTTCGTGGCCGCGGCCGACGCGCGAACGCTCGACGCGACGTGCCTCGATCGCCTGCGGCACACGCCGCCCTTCACGGGCGCGTACGGGTGGGGGCCCTGACGGCCGCATGATCGAGGTCATCGAACTGCGCAAGAGTTTCGCGACGCGCACGGGCCGCGTGACTGCGGTCGACGGCGTGAGTTTCCGCGCGGCGGACGGCGAGATCACGGGGCTCCTCGGGCCCAACGGCGCCGGCAAGACCACCACGCTCCGGATGCTCTACACCCTGATGCAGCCGGAGTCGGGGCGCGTGCTCATCGACGGGCACGACCCGGCCGCGCGTCCCGACGAGGTGCGCCGCCGGCTCGGCGTGTTGCCGGACGCGCGCGGCCTGTACAAGCGGCTCACGGCGCGCGAGAACATTGCTTACTTCGGGCGGCTGCACGGGCTCGACCCGGCGCGCATCGACGAGCGCGTCGCGCGGCTCGCGGACGCCCTCGGCATGCGGGAGATCCTCGACCGGCGCGCGGAAGGCTTCTCGCAGGGCGAGCGGACCAAGACGGCGATCGCCCGGGCGCTCGTGCACGACCCGCGGAACGTGCTGCTCGACGAGCCCACGAACGGGCTCGACGTGATGACGACGCGTTCGCTGCGCGGTTTCCTGCGCGAACTCCGGGCGGAGGGGCGCTGCGTGCTGCTCTCGAGCCACGTGATGCAGGAGGTGGCGGCGCTCTGCGACCGCATCGTCGTGATCGCGCGCGGCCGGGTCGTCGCCCGGGGCACGCCGGACGAACTGCGGGAACGGACGGGCGAGGCCAGCCTCGAGGACGCATTCGTGCGCGCGATCGGCAGCGACGAGGGACTCCTCGCATGAACGCGGTCTGGACGGTGTTCCGGAAGGAGCTGCTCGACGCGTTCCGCGACCGGCGGATGGTGCTCGTCGCGCTCGTCGTGATGCCGCTTGCGGTGCCGCTGCTGCTCGCGGGCCTGAGCACGCTCGGGATGCGCAAGCAGGCCGAGCAGCTCGAGCGCACGCTGGAGCTGCCCGTCGTCGGGCGCGAGCACGCGCCGAACCTGCTCGCGTGGCTCGCGACTCACGACGTCCGGGTCATCGACGCGCCCGCGGACCCCGAAGCCGCGGTCCGCGGGCAGCGGCACGAGGCGATCCTGCGCATCTCGCCGTCCTACGCGGAGGACTGGCGCGCCGGGCGTCCTGCGTCACTCGAGCTCGTCTACGACAGCTCGCGACCGCTGCAGTCCGGGGCGACGGTGGCGCGGCTGCGCGGCCTGCTCGACGCCTACGATCGCGAAGTGGGCGCGCTGCGGCTCGTCGCGCGTGGCATCCACCCGTCCGTGGCACAACCGTTGCGTCTGGGCTCGCGCGACGTCGCCACGCCCGAGTCGCGCTTCGACCTCGCGCAGCAGATGCTGCCGTACCT
Source organism: Lysobacterales bacterium (assembly GCA_003819815.1). Lineage (GTDB taxonomy): Bacteria > Pseudomonadota > Gammaproteobacteria > Steroidobacterales > Steroidobacteraceae > RPQJ01. The sequence continues at coordinate 20,695 of RPQJ01000030.1, read as the reverse complement.
GCTGCTGCTGCTCGCGTTCGTGGGCGGCATGCAGCTCGCCGTCGACGCGACGGCCGGCGAGCGCGAGCGCCAGTCGCTCGAGCCGCTGCTCGCGACGCCGGCGTCGCGGGAGGCGATCATCAGCGGCAAGATCCTCGCGACGGCCGCGTTCACGCTGCTCTCGCTGCTCGCGACGCTGGTCATGTACCGCGTGGCGTTCACGTTCGTGCCCGAGAACCGCGTCGACGCCTCGCTCGCGGTGCCCGCGGACGCGCTCGTGAAGCTGCTGCTCGTGGTGCTGCCCGTCGTGCTGCTGGGTGCCACCGTGCTGACCGCGCTCGCCGCGTTCGCGCGCAGCCACCGGGAGGCACAGGGCTACCTGCCGCTCCTCATTTTCCTGCCGATGCTGCCGACGCTGTACCTGATGGTCGCGCCGGTGAAGACGCGCGCCTGGATGCTGGCCGTGCCGTTCCTCGGCCAGAACCAGCTGATCCTGCGGGTGCTGCGCGGCGAGCGCATCGCCCCGTTCGAGTGGGCGCTGAGCCTGGGAGCAGGCGCGCTGCTCGTCGTGGCCGTGTGGTGGCTCGCGGCCCGGCTCTATCACCGCGAGCAGCTCGCGGCGAGCGGCTGAGCCGGCCGGCGGCATCACGCCGCTAGACCTCGAGCACCACCTTGCCGATCGTGCCGCCGCCCTGCAGCAGCCGGAGCGCGGAGGGCGCGTCGTCGAAGGGCAGCACCGCGCCCACGTGCGGCGGATCCGGAGCCAGCCGCTCGAGGCCGGCGTAGGCCGCGGGCAATCGCTCCGCCCGCTCCCACAGCCAGATCAGGTTGAAGGCCATGAGACTGCGGTTTGCGGCGATCATCGCGAGCGGGTCGACCCGCGGCCGACGCAGGTAGCTCCAGGCGAGGCGTGGGTAGTTCGGCCGTGCCGAGCGCGACATGAAGTCCGCGGCGCCGTAGAGCACGCAGCAGCCTTCGGGCCGCAGGCGCTCGAAGGCCGGGCGGAAGCCGGGGCCCAGCACGGCGTCGAGCACGCAGTCGAACCCCTTGGCGTCGCAGGCAGCGAGGGCGTCGTCGAGCCGGGCGCCGAACTGCCTGCGCTCGCGCACCAGGACCGACGACTCCGCGAGGCCGCAGTGCTCGATCAGGAAGCGGCGCTTTTCCTCGCGGCCGACGACCGCGACCGGTCGCGCTCCGAGCGTAGCGAGTATCGCGAGCGCCTGCAGCCCGACGCCCCCGGCGGCCGACTGGACCAGCACCACGTCGCCCGCGCCGACCCGCGCGAGCGGCACGATCGCATACCACGCGGTGAGACCCTGCACGGCCCACGCCGCGGCCTGCACCGCGGACCAGCCGGGCGGCGCACGCCGCAGGTACTCGACGCCGACGTTGAGCCGGGTCGCGTACGCCCCGAAACGCGTGAGCGCCACGACCCGGTCGCCGGGCGCGAGCCCCGAGTCCACGGCGCCCGGACCGAACGACTCCACGACGCCGGTGCACTCGAGGCCGGGAATGAAGGATCCCTTCGGCGTCGCCGAGTAGAGGCCCTGGGCCGCGAAGAGGTCGGCGAAATTTAGTCCGACGGCCTCGACGCGCACGCGCACCTCGCCCGTGCCAGGGTCGGGCACGGGCTCCTCGACTTGCCGCAGCCGGTCGATCGAGCCCGCCCGGTCGAGACGCCACACGACACGATGGGTGCCCATCGCGAGAGCTTAGCCCGACGTCGCCCGAAGGCTGCGATAAACTCGCACGTCCGGCAATCGGTCACGGTTCCTGCACGCCATGCTCATCCACGTCGTCTTCTTCATCCTCGGCCTTGGCGCCCTCGTGCTCGGGGCCGAGTCGCTCGTGCGAGGCGCCTCGAAGATCGCGCTGTCGCTCGGGATTTCCCCGCTGGTCGTGGGTCTCACCATCGTTGCGATGGGCACGAGCTCGCCCGAGATCGCCGTGTCCGTGGGCGCGGTGTTGAACGGTACCACCGACATCGCTGTCGGCAACGTCGTCGGCAGCAACATCTTCAACATCCTGTTCATCCTCGGCATCAGCGCGGTGATCACGCCGCTCGTCGTGCACTCGCAGATCATCCGCCAGGAGGTGCCGATCATGATCGGCGCTTCGCTGATCCTCGCGATGCTGGTGATCGGCGGCGAGCTGAGCCGGCTCGAGGCCGCGCTGCTACTCGTGCTGCTGGTCGCCTATCTCGTGTTCCTGGTGCGCCAGTCGCGGGCCGAGACCAAGGAGATCCGTGACGAGTATGCCGCGGGCGTGCCGCGCCGGGGCGAATGGGACAGCCACTGGGCGGTGCAGGTGCTCCTGATCGCGGCGGGCCTCGGGCTCCTCGTGCTCGGCTCGAACTGGCTCGTCGACGCGGCAGTCGTTTTCGCGCGTGCGCTCGGCGTCAGCGACCTCGTTATCGGGCTCACGATCATCGCGGCCGGCACGTCGATGCCCGAGGTCGCGACGTCGGTCATGGCGGCGATCCGCGGCGAGCGCGACATCGCGGTGGGCAACGTGATCGGCAGCAACACGTTCAACATCCTGGGCTGCCTCGGCATCTCGGGCGTCGTGAGCCGTTCCGGGCTCGAGATCGCTCCCGCGGTGCTCAACTTCGACATCTGGGTCATGATCGCGGTGGCCGTCGCGAGCCTGCCCGTGTTCCTGCTCGGACGCCGCATCGGCCGCCGGCGTGGGCTGCTGTTCCTGGCCTATTACGTGGCTTACGTCGTGTACCTGATCCTGGGTGCCCAGCAGCACGACGCGCTCGAGGAATTCTCGACGGTGATGCTGAGCTTCGTGATTCCGCTCACGATCGTGACGTTGGTCGCAATGGTGATCCGCGAGCAGCAGGCGCGCGACGCCGGCTAGGCGCGCGGTCCCGCTGCGGTCCTGACTGGCGCGGCCGGGAGGGCGCGACGGCGCCGCTACCAGGCGATGCCGTAGTCCTCGCCGTGGTTGCTCGAGCCGCCCCAGATCGTGCCGTGGGCGTGGTCGAGCAGGATGGCGTTGATCGGCCCGGAGCTCCGCTGCTCGTACTCGAGCTTGTAGCCGCGCTGCGCGAGCTCGCGGCGCACCCACTGCGGCATCGACTCGTTGAGCACCAGCCGCCCGGCCTGCGACTCGTGCCTGTCGAAGGAACTGCGCATCTGGTAGCTCGTGAAGTTCGCGGCCTCCGCGGCTTCCTGCGGCGTCATGCCGAACTCGACGACGTTCAGGAAGAACTGCAGCAGGTTCTGGTCCTGGGAGTCGCCGCCCTGCACGGCGAAGGCGAGCCACGGCTTGCCGTCCTTGAACGCAAGGCTCGGCGTCAGCGTCACGCGCGGGCGCTTGCCGGGCTCGAGCACGTTGTAGGGGTTGAGCGCCGGGTCGAGCACGAACGACTGCAGGCGCTGGCTGAGTCCGATGCCCGTGCGTCCGGCGATCGTGGCCGGGATCCAGCCGCCGCTCGGGGTCACCGCGACGAGCCAGCCCTGCGCGTCGGCCGCGACGACCGTCGTCGTGCCGCTCCGGAAGCCCTGCTCGAAGCGCTCGAGTCCGGCCCCGGAGAGCGCTGCGTCCGGCGTCGCGGCATCGGCCCGCCTCGTGTCGCGCAGCCGGTCCGCGAACGGGTTCACGCCGCCCTGGTACGGGTAGGGATCGCCCGGACCGGCCGTCGCGTCGTTGCGGTCCATGCGGATCGTCGCGGCGCGCGCCTTCGCATAGTCCTTGGACAGCAGCCCGCGCGTCGGCTCCTCGGGCGGGAACGACGGGTCGCCGTAGTAGAAGTCGCGGTCCGCGAAGGCGAGGTTCATCGCCTGGTAGACCGTGTGCACGTAGTTCGCGCTGTTGTAGCCGAGCGCCTTCAGGTCGAAGTGCTCGAGCAGGTTCAGCGCCTGCAGCAGCGCCGGGCCCTGCGTCCACACGTCGAGCTTGTAGACGTCGATGCCGCGGTAGTTCGTCGTGAGCGGCGCCTCGACGAGCGGCCGCCAGCGGTCGAGGTCCTCGAGCGTGATGAGCCCGCCCTGTTCCTGCGTGCCGCGCACGAGCTCGCGGGCGATGTCGCCGCGGTAGAAGCGGTCGTGCGCGGCCTGGATCGCGTCCTTGCGCGACTTGCCCGCGGCGAGCGCCTCGCGCTCGGCCTCGACGAGCTTCCGCAGCGTCGCGGCGAGGTCGGGCTGGCGAAAGATCTCGCCGGGCCGCGGGGCCTCGCGCGCCTCGCCGAGGTGCGGGAGCATCGTCTGCCGCGAGTACGGCCACTCCTTGATCTTGTCCTTCCAGCGCTCGATGTTGTCGGCCGTCTCGGCGTCGATCGGGTAGCCGTCGGCAAGCTCGATCGAGGGCCCGAGCACCTCCGCGAGCGACAGCGTGCCGTACCCGGCGAGCATCAGCATCAGGCCGCCCGGTGTGCCAGGCGTCACTGCGGCGAGCGGCCCGTAGGCGGGCGGGTAGTCCATGCCGCGGCTGCGGAAGAACTCGACCGTCGCACCCGTCGGGGCCACGCCGAGCCCGTTGATTGCGACGACCTTCTTCGTGCGCGGGTCGTAGACGAGCGCCTGCGTCTCGCCGCCCCACGAGAGGACGTCCCACATCGTCGAGGTGGCCGCGATCATCGCGCAGGCCGCGTCGACGGCGTTGCCGCCACGCTGGAACATCATCGCGCCCGCGGTGGCAGCGAGCGGCTTGCCCGTGATCGCCATCCAGTGCTGCCCGTGCAGCGGCGGCTTCTGCGTCTTCGCGATCGAGCGGGCGACGGCCGGTGTGACGGCCTGGCCGAGGGCGGTGTCGGGCTGTGTCATGGCGAGCGTTGCGGCATACGTGCAGAGGAGGAGGGCGAGTCGCGGCAGTCCGGTCATCGACGGGTGCTCCGGGGGGGCTCGGGTTCATTCCGCGAGGCGCACGCGCTCCCAGCGCGGGCACGCGGCGCGACCGAGACGATCGCTGGGCGAATACCAGTACTTCTTGACCATCGTGCGGCTGCCCGAGAAGTAGGTGCAGACGAGCTGGCGGTGCAGCGTCGCGTCCTCGACGCGCTCGCCGACGAGAATCGCGCGCGAGGAGAAGAGCAGCGCGAGCCAGGCGAGGCCCGCGACGCCGAGCACGACGGAAACGATCTTCAGCAGCACGACGGCACACCCCCGGATGCAGCCTCAGTATAAGCCGCGCATCCGTGACCTGCCGTGCGTCCGCCGCGGCGACGGCCTTCGGCTATGCTCTCGCTACCCGACTGCCAGGAATCGGCCATGCCCGTCCCAGGTTCGCTGCGCCTTCCGCTCGTCCTCGCGATGTTCGCCGGCACGCCGTCCGCGCACTCGGCGGAATCCCCTGCGCCTCCCTGGCTCGAGGACGCCGCCCGTGCCGTCGCGCCGCGCGTCGTGGAGTGGCGACGCGACTTCCACCAGCATCCCGAACTCGGCAACCAGGAGGTGCGGACCGCGCAACGGGTGGCCGAACACCTGCGCTCGCTCGGCCTCGAAGTGCGGACCGGCATCGCGGTCACGGGCGTGGTCGGCATCCTGCGGGGCGGCCGGCCCGGGCCCGTCGTCGCGCTGCGGGCGGACATGGATGCGCTGCCCGTCACGGAGCGCACGGACGTGCCGTTCAAGTCGACGGTCACGACCGCATACCGCGGCGAGCAGGTCGGCGTCATGCACGCCTGCGGCCACGACGGCCACACGGCGATCCTGATGGGCGCGGCCGAGGTGCTCGCGCGGCGTCGCGCCGACCTGCCGGGAACCGTGCTCTTCGTCTTCCAGCCGGCGGAGGAGGGCGGGCCCGACGGCGAGATCGCGGGTGCCCCGCGCATGCTGGCGGAAGGCGTGTTCCGCGATCCGAAGCCCGACGTCGTGTTCGGCCTGCACCTGTGGTCCTCGCAGAACGCCGGCCAGATCGGCTATCGCAAGGGCGCGTTGATGGCGGCCGTGGACACGATCCGCATCGAGGTGCAGGGCGCGCAGACGCACGGCGCGCGGCCCTGGGGTGGCGTCGACCCGATCGTCGCGGCCTCGGAGATCGTCGTGTCGCTGCAGTCCGTCGTGAGCCGGCAGACGGACATCACGCGCCATCCGGCCGTGGTGTCCGTGGGCGCGATCAAGGGCGGCATCCGCCACAACATCATCCCCGACTCCGTCGAGATGCTGGGCACGGTCCGTACCTTCGATCCCGCGGTGCGGGACCAGGTGCTCGAGGACATCCGTCGCAAGGTGGAGCACGTCGCGGCTGCCCACGGCGCCACCGCGACGCTCGCGGTGCAGGAGGACGGCAGTCCCGCCCTGGTCAACGACCCGGCCCTCGTGCAGCGGACACTGCCGGCGCTCGAGCGCGTGGCGGGCGCGGGCAACGTCGTCGAGATCCCATACGTCACGGCCGCCGAGGACCTCGCGCACATCGCCCGCGTCGTGCCGACGTTCTATTTTTTCGTGGGCTCGACGCCGAAGGGGCAGGACGCGGCGACCGCGCCCTCGAACCACTCGCCGCTCTTCTACGTCGACGAGTCGTCGCTCGACCTCGGGCTGCGCGCGCTGGTCGCCGCGACGGTCGACTTCCTCGAGACTCGCCCGAATTAGGCCGGCAGTCCGCCGCGGCCCGCGCCGCCGACGAAGCGCGCGGCGCCTTCCGCGGACTCGCCGCTCTCGAGCACCGCGAGCCCGTCCGCGAATTCGGCTGCAAGTGCCTGGCGCTCCTCGAGTCCCCACTGGCGACGCACCGCACGCCGGTCGGCCCGCAGGCACCGCTGCGGGAACGCCGCGATCTCCTCGGCCAGCGCCTCGGCGACGACGCGGGCCGCGCCGCGCGGCACGACGCGGTTCACGAGGCCGATCGACTGCGCCTCGGCCGCGCCCACCGGCCGCCCCGTGAGGACGAGGTCGAGCGCGCGGCTCTCGCCGATCAGGCGAGGCAGGCGCACCGTGCCGCCGTCGACGAGCGGCACGCCCCAGCGGCGGCAGAACACGCCGAGCACGGCGTCGTCCTCCATCACCCGCAGGTCGCACCAGAGTGCGAGTTCGAGGCCGCCCGCGACGGCGTGCCCGGAGATGGCGGCGATGACGGGCTTCTCCAGCGCGAGGCGCGTCGGACCCATGGGCCCGAAGCCGTCGAGCGCTTCCCCCGACGGAGGTACGAGCCGCGACGGGTCCCAGCCCGCCGACACGGCCTTGAGATCGGCCCCGGCGCAGAACGTGCCGCCGGCGCCCCACAGCACGGCGACCCGCAGCGAGTCGTCGCGCTCGAACTCGAGAAAGGCGGCAGCGAGCCGCGAGGCGGTGGGCGGGTCGATCGCGTTGCGGACCCCAGGGCGGTCCAGGATCACGGTCGCCACCGGGCCTTGAAGCTCGATCCGCACTTCGTCTGCCATCGGGGCTCTCCTTTCGAACCATTCGGCGATCCGCCGCATCTTAGCTCCGGCAGGCAACGCTCCGGTTCCACCGGCTCCCGGGCGGTACCATGCCCGCCGGACGGGAAACGAGGGCCGAGGTGGCGGTGAGGGCAGCAGATGACGCAAGCGAATTCGAGCGCGCGCGACGCCGCGAGGAGGAGCGCCCGCTGGTCGAGGCGGCCATTCGCGGATCGGCGGCCGCGTTCGAGGCGCTGTATCGCCTGCACGTCGGCCACGTCTACGGACTCTGCCTGCGCATGACCGCCCATCCCGCCACCGCCGAGGACTGCACCCAGGAGACGTTCGTCCAGGCCTGGCGCAGCCTGCCGTCGTTCGGCTACCGCAGCGCCTTCGGCACGTGGCTGCACCGGATCGCGGTCAACGCGGTGCTCGCCCACGGCCGGCGGCGTCGCGAGGCGACCGGGGCGGACCGCCCGATCGACGAGGTGGTCGCCGACACGCTCGCGGATCCGTCGCTCGGCGAGGACGCCGCGGTGATCGACCTCGAGGAAGCGATCCGGCGCCTGCCGCCCGGGGCCCGGGACGTGCTGGTGCTCACGGGCATCTACGGCTATTCCCACGAGGAGGCGGCCGCGATGCTCGGGCTCGCGGTCGGCACCTGCAAGTCGCAGCTGCATCGCGCCCGCCGGCTGCTCGGCGAGCGACTCGCGCTGGAGGAAGAGCCATGACCATCCGCCCCGACGACGATCGCGCTCTGGAAGCGGCGCTCGCACGACTGCCGCGCAGCGTCGACCCGCCGCGGGATCTCTGGCCCGGCATCGCAGCGCGCGTCGAGGACCGGCCGGGCCGCAGCGGCCTGCGCTGGCCCTGGGCCGCCGCCGCGGCCGTCGTGCTCGTGGTCGCCTCGTCGGCGATCACGGCGAGCCTGGTGCGGCGCGCGGGCACGCCGGTCGCCGCCGGACCGGTGGCCGAGGCGCCGGTCCCGGGCACGGCGAGCACCGCGTTCGGACCGGGCCACACGCTCGATCCCGCCTACGATGCAGCGCGGCGCAACCTCGTGGACGAACTCTCGCGCCGCATCGACCGCATGCCCCCGTCGGCGCGCCAGCGCCTCGAGGCGAATCTCGGCGAGCTGCGGCGGGCGAGCTCCGAGATCAACGGCCTGCTCGCCGAGCGCCCGGGCGACCCGCTGCTCGAGGAGCTCCTGCTCGCGACCTACCAGGACGAGCTCGCCGTGCTCGCGAACGCCAGCCAGATCACCGCCGCCGCCGACCTGCGCGCGGTTGCAGACGAGACCGAGAAGAGGATTCCGCTATGACCCGCATGCTTCGACCCGCCTTCGTCCGCGCCCCGTCAGCCGTGGCGGCGCTTGCGTATGCAGCCGCCGCGTTCGCGGCTGCGTCGCCCGCGGTGGCCGCATCCATCGACCAGCGTTCTGCAGCCGACCCGGCTGGGCGCATCGAGGTCGCGAACACGGCGGGCTCCGTGACCGTCACCGGCTGGCCGCGGAACGAGGTCGAGGTGACGGGCGAGCTCGGCGAGGGCAGCGAGCGCCTCGAGTTCACGACGCAGGGCAAGCTCACGCGGATCCGCGTGGTGCTGCCGAAGCGCTCGTACGGCGTGGACGAGACGCGGCTCGTGGTGAAGGTGCCGAGCGGGAGCGGACTCTCGGTCAACACGATCAGCGCCGACATCGCCGTCGAGGGCGTGCGGGGCGGGCAGCGGCTGCAGTCCGTGAGCGGCAACGTGCGCACCGCCACGGCCGCCCAGGACGTCGAGATCAAGTCGGTGAGCGGCGACGTGGAGGTGACGGGCTCGGGTGCCCGCAGCCTCGTCACGCTCACGACGGTGAGCGGGGACGCGACGCTCGCGAACGTCGCGGGCGAGGTGAACGCGAACACGGTGAGCGGCAACCTGGCGATCACGATGACCGACGTCGCGCGCTCGCGCGTGCGCTCGACAAGCGGCGACCTCGGCCTCCGCGGTCGCCTCGCCGCGGACGCGCGCCTCGACCTCGAGAGCATCAGCGGGGACATCCGCCTCGACATAGCGGGCCCGGTCGGCGCCGAATTCGAGGTCTCGACCTTCAACGGCGACATCCGCAACTGCTTCGGTCCGAAGCCGGTGCGCACCGACGAGTACGCGCCGGGCAGCGAGCTGCGGTTCCAGGAGGGGTCCGGCAGCGCGCAGGTCCGGATCAAGACCCTGAACGGGGACATCAGCGTCTGCAACAAATGACCTGAGCGGAGTGTCCAACCCGGGAGATTCGTGGAGAATACGGCCACGGTCAGGACACGGATCCGATGGCTTTCCTCGCAGAACTGAAGCGGCGGCGCGTCGGCAAGGTCGCGATCGCGTACGGCGCCGTCGCCTGGGCGGTGACGGAGGCGTCGTCGGTCGTGCTGCCCGCGCTGCGCCTGCCCGAGTGGACGGTGACCTTCGTCGTCGTCTTCCTGCTGGTCGGGTTTCCCGTCGCCATGGTCCTCGCGTGGATCTTCGACGTGGGGCCCGGCGGCATCGAGCGCACGGAATCGCCCGCGGGCACGAGCGCGTCCGACCGCATCCGGGCGCGGGCCGCTTACGGGGCGGTCGTGCTCGCGCTGATGGCGGGGCTCGCCTACCTGCTCTACGAGCGCGGCTACGGCCGGGCGCACGCGGGCGAAGGCCACAATTCCATCGCCGTGCTGCCGTTCACGAACCTGAGCGGCGACGACTCGCGCGACTACTTCAGCGACGGCATGACCGAGGAACTCCTGAACCTGCTCGCCCGCGTCCCGGGCCTCGAGGTCGCGTCGCGCACGTCGTCGTTCGCGTACAAGGGCCGTAACGTCGACGTACGGCAGGTCGCGCAGGAACTCGGCGTCGAGACCGTGCTCGAGGGCAGCGTGCGGCAGGCCGGCGACCAGGTGCGCATCACCGCGCAGCTCATCGACGCCGACACGGGCTTCCACCTGTGGTCGGAAACCTACGACCGCCGCATGGCCGACATCTTCCAGGTGCAGGACGAGATCGCGGCGGCCATCGTCGACAAGCTGCGCATCGAGCTTGCGCCCCGGGAGCAGCAGCTCGCGATGCGCGACCAGGCGCCGACGCAGAACGTCGAGGCGTACGAGCTCTACCTGCAGGGACGCGCCGTCTGGAAGCGCCGCGGCGAGGAGAATCTGAGGCGCTCGATCGAGCTGTACCAGCGTGCGCTCGGGCTCGATCCGGGGTTCGCTCGCGCGCACGCGGCGCTCGCCTCCGCCTACGTCGTACTGCCGGGCTACACGCGCGAGGAAGGCGACGAGGAACGGCTGATGCCGCTCGCGGAGCAGGCGGCCCGGCAGGCGCTCTCGATCGACCCGAAGATCGGCGAGGCGCACGCCGTCCTCGCGCAGATGAACGCCGAGCGCGGCGACCTGCTCGACGCCGAGTCGGGCTTCTTCTTCGCGATCTCGCTCGAGCCGAACGAGCCGACGCCGCACCACTGGTACTCGCTGCTGCTCGGCCGCGTCGGGCGCGTCGAGGAGTCGCTCGCGCAGGCGCGGCGCGCGCAGGAGCTCGATCCCACGTCGCCGATCATCGCGGCGAATCTTGCCGGCATGTATCTCATGCACGGCGACGACGAGCAGGCGCTTCGCTACAACCGCCTCGCCGAGGATCTAGGCTTCGGCAAGAAGCAGTTTGGAATCGATGCGGCCGTCGCGCTGCGTCGCGGACAGTGGGACGATGCCAAACGACTCATCGCGGCCCAGGAGGAGCTTCCCGAGGCGCTGCGTCCGGTCATCGCGCGCTACGTCGATGCGGTGGCCGACCCGGGCCTGCGCCCGCAGGTCGTCGCGGAAATGCGTCGGATCGACCCGAAGGTGATTCCCCAGCACAAGCTCATCAAGCCCTACGTCGAGCTCGGCGCCGTCGACGTGGCCTACGAGGTGATGTTCGACGCGCTGGCCGAAGACCCGACGGTGTGGGCCAAGCACTGGGACGCCGACTTCGCGTGGGGGCCCGAGGGCGTCGCGATGCGGCGCGACCCGCGGTTCGGCGAGCTCGCCGAGCGCATGGGTTTCGTCGACTACTGGAAGCAGTACGGCTACCCGGACGGCTGTCGCGCGGGTACGGACTCGCCGGTCGTCTGCGGCTGAGCCGCGCTTGCTGCGCGCCGTCTGTGCCGGGTTCCTGCTTGCCATTGCCGCACCGGCGGCGCTGGCAATCGAGATCGAGCGGCTCTCGGCGGAGGTCGTCGCGGGTGTCTATCGAGTCGAATTCGAGGCGCGCCTCGGAGCGAGGCCGGATGCCGTCGCGCGAGTGCTGACCGACTACGCGGCCTACGCGACCCTCGATCCGCAGATCCGCCGCAGCGAGGTCGAGGCCGTGGCGCCGGGCGGCGACACGCGCATCCGCACGCGGATACTCGCGTGCGCAGGGCTCTTCTGCCGGTACGTGGATCGCGTGGAGATGGTGCGCGCGGAGCCGGGCGTGCTCGTGGCCGTGGTGCTGCCGGCGCTCAGCGACCTGAGCCACGGTCGCGCCCGGACCGAGTGGCACGCGGAGGAGGGGGGCACCCGGCTGTCTTATAGTGCCGAGTTCGAGCCCCGGTTCTGGGTTCCCGCGCTCATCGAGCGCAGGTACGCTCCACGCATGCTCGAAGAGTCCGTGCTCACGGTTTTCACCAACGTGGAGCGTCGCGCCCGTGGAGAGTGAGCCACTCTCCGCCGGCGAGATCGAGCGGGCGCGACGCGTCGCACCGCGGCTCCTCGAGTGGTACGCGACCGACGGTCGCAGGGACCTGCCGTGGCAGCGCGAGCGGACGCCGTACCGCGTCTGGCTCTCGGAGATCATGCTGCAGCAGACGCAGGTCGCGACCGTGTTGCCCTACTACGAGGCCTTCCTGCGGCGTTTCCCGGACGTCGGCTCGCTCGCGTCCGCGCGGCTCGACGAAGTGCTGCACCTGTGGTCCGGGCTCGGCTACTACGCGCGGGCGCGCAACCTTCAGCGCGCGGCACGGGCGATCGTGGCGCGCCACGGCGGCGAGTTCCCCAGCTCGTTCGAGGACGTCGTCGCGCTGCCGGGCATCGGCCCCTCCACGGCCGGCGCGATCCTCGCGCTCTCGCGCGGCGACCGCCACCCGATCCTCGACGGCAACGTCAAGCGCGTGCTCGCCCGCGTGTTCGCCGTGGAGGGAGCGCCCGGCGAGGCGGCGGTCGACCGGCGCCTGTGGTCGCTCTCCGAGGCGTGCCTGCCCGACGGGAGCCTCGCCGACTACACGCAGGCGATCATGGATCTCGGCGCGACGGTCTGCACGCGCTCGAGGCCCGCCTGCCTGCTCTGCCCGCTCAACGCGGACTGCGTGGCACGCGCCGCCGGCCTGCAGGAGCGCCTGCCGTCGCCGCGGCCACGCGCGCCGCGCCCGGTGCGCGAGGGCTGGCTCGTCCTCGCCATGCGCGGCGGCCACAAGGTGCTGCTCGAACGCCGTCCGCCGAGCGGCGTGTGGGGCGGCCTCTGGGGCCTGCCGGAATTCCCGACGCGCGCCCACGCGGAGCAGTGGTGCCGTGAGCAGCTCGTGGGCGCCGCTCGACCGCGCAGCCTGACGGTGCTGCGCCACGCCTTCAGCCATTTCGACTACGAGATGCGGCCGCTCGTCGTCGCCTGCGGCGGCAAGGCGGAGGCACTGCGCGAGGACGACCGCTACCGCTGGTACGATGCTCGGAATCCCGCGCGAGTCGGGCTTCCGAAACCCATCGCCGTGCTGGTCGAGCTGGCGACGAACGCCACGGAGGCGGAATGACGCCGAGCCCCGCGATGATCGACTCCTTCGCCGCACGCTGCATCGGCGGCGGCGCGGCGCTGATGCTGCTCGGGGTCGCGCTCGGCGCATTCGGCGCGCACGGGCTGCAGGACCTTGTAACGCCGCGGCAGCTCGAGAGCTACAGGACGGGAGTGACCTACCAGCAGCTCCACGCACTCGGGCTCGTCCTGCTCGGTCTCGTCGCGCAGGCGACGTCCCCGACGCCGCTGCTGCGCTGGTCGGCGCGGCTCGTGGTCGCGGGGATCGTGTTCTTCTGCGGCTCGATCTACGCGATGACCGCCGGGGCGCCGCGGTGGTTCGGCGCGGTGGCGCCGGTCGGCGGGCTGTCGTTCATGGCGGCGTGGGCGCTGCTCGCGTGGCACGCCCTCGTCGCGGCCCGGCGCCGCTGAGCGCGTCCGTCAGGACTCGGGTGCCACGTAGCCCGAGGGCTTTTCCGACCCGCCCTGGAAGAGGAACTTCTCCATTTCCTCGACCAGGAACTTGCGCGCCTTCGGCTCGATCGGCGAAAGGCGGTACTCGTTCATGAGCATCGTCTGGTGGCGCAGCCACAGCTGCCACGCCTCCTTCGAGATGTGCGCGTGGATGCGCTCGCCGAGCTCGCCCGGGTACGGCGGGCGGTCGAGCCCCTCGGCATCGCGCTTCAGGTACTGGCAATAGACGGTGCGGGGCATCGCGGCGCGCCTCAGGCGAGCGGGCCGTGAGAGAGCACGACGCCGTCCTCGTCGACGTAGACGTGGTCGCCCGGACGGAACGTGACGCCGGCGAACCGCACCGGCACGTCGCGCTCGCCCTCGCCGCGCTTCTCGCTGCGCAGCGGCATCGTGCCGAGCGCGCGGACGCCGAGGGGCAGCGGCGCGAGTTCGGCCGAGTCGCGGATGCAACCGTAGACGATCACGCCCGACCAGCCGTTCTTCACGGCTGCGACGCCCAGGTTGCCGCCGAGCAGGGCCCGGCGCCGCGAGCCGCCGCCGTCGACGACGAGCACGCGGCCCTCGCCGGGACTCTCGACGGCTTCCTTGACCCGCGAGTTGTCCTCGAAGCAGCGCACGGTGCTCACGGGGCCGTGGAACGCGCGCCTGCCTCCGTAGGCCGTGAACAGCGGCTCACAGACCTGCATCTGGTCCCCGTGGGCGTCGCAGAGGTCGGCGGTGGCATGGGTCGTCGTCATGGCTCGTCCCGCAGTCGAGTGACAGGAGCCCGATTATAGGGCCGGCGCGACCGCGCCCCGCCGGTGATGACGGGGCGAGGCCGGGGACCCGGCCCGCAGGCGCGGGCTCAGTGGATCTCGATCTGGCGCGGCTGCGGCTGCTCGACCTTCTGCTTCGGGATGTGGATCAGCAGCACGCCGTCCCGCGACTCGGCACGGATGCCCTGCTCGTCCGCGTTCTCGGGCAGCGCGAAGCGGCGCGCGAAGCTGCCGTAGCTGCGCTCGACGCGGTGCAGTTTCTCGCTTTCGGCATGCTGCTCCTGCCGGCGCTCGCCGGACAGCGTGAGCACGCCGTCCTGCACGGTGACGCTCACGTCTTCCTTGCGCACCGCAGGCAGGTCGGCCTTGATCAGGTACTCGGCCTCGGTCTCGCTCACGTCGGCGAGCGGAGCCCAGTCGAACGCCGGGCGCGCCTCCGCATTCGGCCGCGGCCAGTGCCGCAGCGTCTCGGCGAAGAAGCGGTTGAACACGTCGTCGACCTCACGGAAGGGTTCCCACTTGATGACACGCATCGCATTTCCTCCTGGGGGACCGCACCCGCGGCCCCTGCATGCGGCCTAGATGCGTGCGCAGGCGGAGGTTTCAAGGGGTCGAGGCCGCTCCCGAAAAGACGACGGCGCGGCCGGGTCTCCCCGGTCGCGCCGTCCCTGGAGTCACGATCGCGCGGTGGCTTACGGCCGCTTCACCCAGACCTTGCACCAGCCCTTCGCGGCGACCTGGCGGCCGCCGAAGATGTTGCACGGAACCATGCCGCCCGCTTCCTTGCCGGCGGGCGCCTGCAGGCAATTGGCGCAGTGCTGGCCCGGCTTGAAATTCGGGTTCGCCTTCGGGTCGACCTTCGCGGCGTCCGTCACGTAACCCAGGCTCTTCGCCTGCGGCTCGTTCGGATCGACGGGGCCGGTGGCGGCCTCGGCACGGCCGAGCAGGGCGCTCAGCGGAACGGTCGCGACGCCCACGAGCGCACCCTTGAGCACGTCGCGGCGGGCAATCTTACGGTCGGTCATCGGGAGACTCTCCTCGGCCACGGAAACGGAATGGGGAACACAGGATTCTATACGCGGGTACGGTTCATTCGACATCGCTTTCGCCCAATGGTTTCGGTTCGCCTGCGGCAACGTGGTAAATGAGAATCATTCTTTTCAACTCGACCCTGCGCACGGTCGTCGGCCACGCCTAGAATCGGGCCATGCCCGATCCGCGCCACAGCCGGCTGAAGCGCATCCTCGGTGCCGCGGCCAGCCTCGTCATCGCGGGCCTCGCGGCGTGGGTCCTGTACCGCACCTTCCAGCGCATCAACGTCGCCGACGTGATCGCGAACGTGCGGGCGATGCCCGTCGAGCGCCTGCTGCTGGCCGCAGCCTGCGCGGCGGGCGCCTTCGCGACGCTCGCGGCGTTCGAAGTCGCGGCCGTTCGCTACGTGAAGCACTGCATCGGCCGCGCGAAGCCGGCGCTCACGGCGCTGATCGCGTTTCCACTCGGTCACGCGCTCGGCCAGACCGTACTGAGCGGCAGCGCGCTGCGCTACCGGATGTACGCGCCCGCGGGGTTCAGCGCGACCGAGGTCGGCGCGACCGTCCTGCTCGTCTCGATGCCGTACGCGCTCGCGTTCGGCCTGCTGATCGACCTCGCGCTCGTGTTCGCCGCCGATCGGCTCGAGGCGATCTTCCGCGTGCCGTCCCACTGGCTCGTCGTGCTCGGCTGCGTGGGTCTCGCGAAGGACCTCGCCTATGTCGTGTTCGTGCACCGTCGCAAGGCGCCGATCCGGCTCGGCGGCTGGGCCGTGAACCTGCCGACGCCGCGGTTCACGTGGCTGCAGATCGCAGTGGGGCTGATCGACGTGTGCCTGATCGCGTCGATCCTCTACCTGTTGCTGCCGGAGTCCGCGAACCTGGCCTTCCTTCCGTTCGTCGCCGTGTACCTCTCGAGCGTCCTGGTCGGCGTCGTGAGCCACGTACCGGCGGGGCTCGGCGTCCTCGAGTCGATGCTGCTGCTCCTGCTGCCGCACGTGCCGCCCGAGGAACTGCTCGCATCGGTGCTTCTCTATCGCGTGATCTACGAGGTGCTGCCGCTGCTTGTAGCGGTCTCGCTCTGGGGACTCTACGAACTCCTCGCCAGGGACGGCGCGAGGCTCCGGCTGCTGCGGCCCGGGGCGTCGGCGGAACGGACGCGGCCGCTGCCGTGACTCAGCGCAGCAGGGCGGGCGAGGCGAGTCCGACCGTCGACAGCAACGAGTGCGCGAGCGTGCGGCCGCTCTCGTAGGCCGCCTCGACCCGGGGCGCGATGCACCAGTCGCCGCACGCGCCGGCGGCGATCTCCTCGTCGACCAGGCAGGGCAGGCCGAGCGCCTGCTCGGCGTAGGCGTGACGCCAGCGATGCGCGGCCAGGTGCGACGGCGCTGGCAGCGGCGTCCCGGTCGAGCGCCCGAACTCGTGCAGCAGCAGGCGGGCCACTTCCTGCGAGTCGGCTTCGAGGTGCTCGCGCGACCAAGGCACCGAGGCGTGCAGCGTCCAGGCCTGCGGCCCGACCGGGCGCCCGGGCTTGCTCGAATCGCAGGCCGCCCACGAGAGCGCGCCGGTCGTCCAGCGGCGCACCTCGGCCCCGACGTCGACCGGTGCGTCGAACGTCACCATCGCAGCCCAGCACGGCGCCATGCGCACGTCTGCGATGTGACGGAACGTCCGCCCGTGCGGGCCGAGCAGAGCGAGCGCCTGCGGCGCGGGCACGGCGACCGCCACCGCATCGAAAGTGCGGGGCGCACGACCGGAGTCCGTCTGTACTTCCCAGCCGCGCTGCCCCTGCAGCAGTTCGTTCACCCCGACGCCCATCATGACGTCGAGCCCGCGTGCGAGCGGCCGGACCAGCGCGCTCATGCCCGGCGCGCCGACGTGCCATTCCTCGATCGGGGCGTCCCACGCCCGGTCGTCCTCGAGGATCCGCGGCCGCCACGGCAGGACGACGCCTGCGCGCCCCGCGATCTCGACGTACTTGACGAACGGACGGCTGCGCGCGGTGACGAACTGCGCGCCGTGGTCGAAGGCAAAGTTGCCCTGACGACGGGTGCCGAGCCGGCCGCCGAGGCCGCGCGAGCGCTCGAAGACGGTCACCCGGGCCTCGGCGCGGGCGAGCTCGCGCGCGCAGGTGAGGCCGGCGATGCCGGCGCCGACGACTGCGACGCTTACCTGGTCCATCGAAACTCCGGGAGGCCAGTGCAGCCACGAGTGTACTGCAGGCCGCCGCCCCCGATCGCCGCGCCCGCGCCGCGCCGTCCGGGGCGTGACCGCGGTCGCGTTCCGCTCAGCGTGCCGGGTACCGCTGGAACCGCGCGTCGTGCAGCTGGAAGTGATCCGCGAGCCACGCGGACAGCCACCGCGCGAACCGCTCGTCGTTGAGCGGCAGCCCGGCGTCGAGCTCGCGCAGTGCGTCGCCGAGCTCCTCGAGCAGGTGGACGTGGCTCGCACGGTGCTCCGCAAGCGCCTCGTAGCCGCGCTCGCGCATCGCCTGTTCCTCGTGGGCGAAGTGCGCCGCGACGTCCGCCTGCACGCGCCGCACGAAGGCGGCTGCGGTCGGGCCCGTGCGCGCTGGCCCGAGTTCGGCATGCAGCCGGTTCACGAGGTCGACGAACTCGCGGTGCTCGCGATCGACCTCGGCGATGCCGATGCTGAGGTTGGGGTTCCAGTGGAGCAGCGTCATGGCATTCCCTGCATGGTTGCGATGGGCTTCACGAGGCCTCGAACTCCTCGAACATTCGCGCCCTCTGCCGCTCGTCGGGCATCGGGCCGCGGCCTGCCGCGACGTTGTCCAGCATGTGGCGCGGCTTCGACGTCGCGGGAATCACGCAGGTGACCGCGGGGTGGGAGACGATCCACTTGAGGAAGTACTGTGCCCAGCTCGTACACCCGAGCTCGGCCGCGAGCGGCGGCAGCGAGCGACCGCGCACGCGCTCGAACAGCGCACCGTCCGCGAACGGCCGGTTGGCCATTACCGCAATGCCTTGCTCGCGGCAGAACGGCAGCAGCCGCGCGTCCGCCTCCCGCTCGCCCAGCGAGTAGTTGACCTGCAGCCAGTCGAAGCGCTCCTCGCGCAGCACGCGCTCGAGCTCGGCGTGGGCGTCGGCGCGGTAGTGCGTGATGCCGACGTAGCGCACGCGGCCCGCCTCGCCGAGCGCACGCAGCGTCGGCAGGTGCTCGCGCCAGTCGAGCAGGTTGTGGATCTGCAGCAGGTCCAGCCGCTTCGTGCGCAGGAGGGCAAACGACTCTTCGATCTGCTTCGCGCCCGCCTCGCGTCCCCGCGTCCAGACCTTGGTCGCGTACCACAGCGTCGACGTGGGGCGGAGCTCTTCGATCAGGTCGCCAAGCACCGTCTCGGCGCGTCCGTACATCGGCGACGTGTCAATAACGCTGCCGCCCGCGTCCGTTAGCGCCTGCAACACGCCGCGCAGCCCGTCGCGACTCGCTGCATCGCTGCCAACGTCGAACGTGCCGGACGAGCCCATGCCGATCACCGGAATCTCCTCGCCAGACATCGGTACCTTGCGGGTGGTCATGCTGTCGGCCCCTGCGGCGGTGAAGCCGGACGGCGCCAGTGCTGCAGCGGTGGCGGCGGCCAGCAGCTTCACGGCGGTGCGGCGGTCGATGGGGTATGTCGTCATGTCGACCTCCAGGGCGTCGGCGACGGTAGCCAGGCGGGTCCGGTCTGCCGTGACTGAGCCGCTCGTTCAGGCCCGAAGCGGAAGATCAGTCACGACTGGACGGCTTGGAACAGTCTGACATTTCCGCCGTCGCCCCGAGGACACTTCATCGCTACGTTCAACGGCCGGAATCGAAACGCAGCGGCCGCTCGTTCGGCGCCTTTCGGAAAGAGAAGCTTCGCCGGGGAGCTGTGGCGCGCGAGACGGCAACCGGGTCGCGCCCGGACGCCCGATGCGCCAGAAGAAGCACGAGCCCCGCGATGACCAGCCATGCATCGGCGGCTCCTCCTCCTTTGCCACGTTGCCCACCGCCGTCATCGCCACCTGGCGTCGCCCTCACGGTGGCGACGTTGGAGTATGGAGACTGGCCCGCGCTGTTGTACGCCGCCACACGGTAGGAATAGACGGTCATCAGGTTTGTGGTGCCGTCCGAATGGCGATTGACGTTCGCGCTGAGCCGGGCCATCTGCACGAAACTCACGCCATCGGTAGTCCGCTCGACCACGAATCCCGCCTCGTCGTCTGCATGGTCCGTCCAGGTGAGGTCCACGCTGCCGGTCGACGTCATGCTTGCCGCAAGAGACAGGGGTCCCGAAGGAGGCGTCAGTCCTGTCGTCCGAAAGCCGGCGACGGTTGGGCCCGTCTCGTTCAGTGCCCGCACGGCGTCCGCTGACTGTGCCGGGTCGAGCTCGTAGCTGATGCCGGTTGGATGGCCGAGGTAGTAGATGTCCGGACTCGCGAACGTCGCCAGCGAGGCGCAGGGAGTGTTCTTGCAACGATAAGCCATGATGTCGTGGAACGCCGTGCCGTCCTGGGTGCAACGTCGATATCCGTGGGCATATGGCAAGGCCCCCGGATTCCCGCCCGTCTCTCGATCGTGCGCCACGCCCTGCACATGGCCGATTTCATGCGTCAGAGCCTGGCTGCTGAGACAGTCCGAGCGCACGACAGCGTAAGCAAAGGGCGCGCACTGCGTCGAATTCGACTTCATGATGTAGGCGTATCCGCACCATTCCTCTTCTGCTGTTTCGGTGATGAGCAGCACGATGTCGGCGCCCAGGCTATTGCGCATTTCGATGCACTCAGCGTCGCGACCGAGGGCCTGCAGGGTGTCGGCCATGCCGGGACCTTCGGCAACATCGGTCACCTGCAGCCCGACGAGACTCAGCGTAACGTTGACCGCGCTCTGCCGGTACGACGCGTTTGCGGCCTCCACGGCGGCGACGATCATGCTTTCGAGGACCGCCAGCGACCGTGTCGCGCCCGCCGCGGGCGTGTAGACGACGAGCAGGTCCTGCACAACCGGAACCAACGTGGCGGACAGGCTGCCGACGACGCTGCCATCGAATCGTGGCTCACCCGGAGAGCACTCGACGGGCATGCGAACTGCGTCAGTGACCGTCATCCGCGGGCTCTGTACTTCGAACAGCACATGCTCGCCCGATACGCCCGGGAGGATCTCGAAGATCTTCCCCCTGCTGCTCACGAACCCGACGATCGTTTCGCGACGCTGCGCGAGCAACACAAGATCGCCCGGTGAGCCCGCGATGCGGCCGGTCCACGTCCGCGTTTCCAGCCGACTGTCATTGGACACGTGTGCCTGCAACGCGATCAGGACCTGCCCGTCGGGCAGCGGAAATTCGAGTGTCGCCGCATCGAGCGCCCGAGCGTTCAGTACGCCCGCCACCTGCCCCGAACCCTTGGCGTTCGCCGGTAAAGCGACCGTCG
>RPQJ01000029.1 GCA_003819815.1 Lysobacterales bacterium | reverse complement strand
TGGTCGTCGAGGTCGACGAGGAAGCACCGCTCTCGGGCGCCACCGAGGCGCGACTCGGGCTCCTCGGTCTCACCGGCCTCCTCTACATCGACCTCCAGGTCGATTCCAAGAAGGACCCGGGGCGTGCGCTCGTGCAGGGCGACCGCTATCCGATGATCGCCGCCAAGAAGGGCGACATCCAGGCGCTCGTCGAGAAGCTGCCCGACCTCGTGAACCAGGCGAGCGCGGTCATGGTCCGCATCGAGCGGCTCGTCGGCGACGAGAACCTCGAGGCGGTCGGCACGTCGCTCGCGAACCTGCGCGAGGCGTCCACGCAGCTGCCCGCGCTGTCGCGCGATGCCGCGGCGCTCGCTGCCGACCTGCGGCGGACGTCGTCGGAACTTGCGGCGGTCACGCAGCGCGTCCACTCGATCGCCGCGGACGCCGGGCCCGGCGTCGCGGCCACGCTCGAGAACGCCGAGGCCGCGGTCGAGCGCCTGTCCCGCACGGCCGAGAGCCTCGAGCGCATCGTTGTCGCGAACGAGGCGTCGCTCGCGGGCTTCGCCGGCCCCGGCCTCGGCGAGGTGCAGCAGCTGGTCATCGACGTCCGCGACGCGAGCAGCGAGGTGCGCGAGCTCGCCCGCACGCTGCGCGAACAGCCATCGAGCCTGCTGCGGGAACCGAAGGAGCGTGGAGTGGAGATCGCACCTTGAGAGCCGTCGTCCCGACGATCCTCGCCTGCGTCGCGCTCGCGGGCTGCGCGGGGTCGCTGCTCGAGTCGAAGTCCGAGGCGCCCGAGATCTACCGTCTCGACGGCGCGCAGTCCGCGGCGCCGCCGAGGGCAGCGGCCGCCTCGCCGGCGTCGCTCGGCGTCACCCGTCCACGCGCCGCGACGTCGCTCGACACGGAGCGCATCGCGGTCGTGCAGCCGGGCAGCCGCTTCGACTATTACGCGGGAGTCCGCTGGTCCGAGGCCGCGCCCGAGATGCTGCAGCGCCGGCTCGTGCAGGCGCTGAGTGCGGATGGCAGCTTCGCGGCGGTCGTCGCCGTGCCGAGCCGGGTTCCGCCGGATCTCTTTCTCGACTTGGAGCTGCGGCGATTCGAGGCCGCTTACGCGTCTGCGGGCGCACCCCCGCGGGTGCGCGTCGAGGTGCAGGCCACGCTGGTCGACGGACGCCGGCTGGGTCGTGTCGCGAGCTTCCGGGCGTCGTCGGAGGCAGCCGCTGCAGCGGACACGCGCCGCTCGGTGATCGCGGCCTTCGAGGAGGCGACCGACGACGCCGTCCGGCAGGTGATCGAAGGCGTGCGGCCGCACGCGCCGGTGGCCGGCCGCTGAAGGCCGGGAAGACGGTCAGGCCGGCCGCATCTCGAGGCGCTGCTCGAGCTCGAGGCAGTCCTTCAGGACGATGCAGCCGTCCGGGATCGCGTCCTTCGGCAGCGCGCGGCAAGCCTCGCCGCCGAGCCAGACTCCGATTTCTTCCGGCAGCGCGCTGCGCAGCGTCCGCAGCTGGTCCGGCACGTCGACGAGGCCTTCCTGCAGGACGAGGCTCAGCGCCACGATCGCGGCCTGCACCTCGAGTGCGTAGCGGGCGATTTCGTCCGGCGGCAGGTCGGCACCGAGGTAGTGGGCCTTGTGGCCGCGGCTCGCGCACATCATTGCCGACATCAGCAGGCCGAACTCGTGGCGCTCGCCGGGCAGCGTCGCGAACACGATCGGCGGAAGCCGTGCGTTGCGGTCGAACGAGTCGAGCATCAGCCCGACGTGCCGTCGCACGAGGCTCGAGATCATCCGCTCCTGCGCGATCGAGAACTCGCCCCGGTGCCAGCGTTCGCCGACCTCCCGGAGGAGCGGCTGCAGCACCTCCTCGACGAGGCTGCGTGGCGGCAGCATCGCGATCGCGAGCGTGATCGCCTGCTCGCAATCCGCGGAGCGGAAACGCTGCGCCGATTCGAGGATCCGCTCGACGAACGCGTTCGAGGCGGCCTGGCTGCTCCGGTCCGGGGCTTCGCTCAGCAGGTCGGCGAGCCCGTCTTCGTTCAGGGTGGCGAGGCGGCCGATCGGGTGGCCGCGCTCCGTTGCCTCGCGCAGCCGACGCAGCCGGAGCACGTCCTCGGGCCGGTAGACCCGGCGCCCCGTCGAATCACGGCCCGGCACCACGACGCCGTAGCGGCGTTCCCAGGCACGCAGCGTCTCGACGGTCAGCCCCGTGGCCTGGGCGACGGCCTTGATGGAGTACATCGCGGGATCATACGCCCACGAGGCGGTCATTTGTATAGCTAAAGTACAGTCAAGTGCTGTACGTATATTGATTCTAAATGTCGGAAGTCTTAGAATTCGGGCGTCAACGATGACCCCCGTTCGGGCGGGAATGATTCCCGCCCTCTTTTTTTCTGAATCGGGGCTCCGCCGGATTCAGGCAGGCTGTCGAAGGACCGGGAACGCCCCGGTGGCCTGCCTGAGCACCATCTCGAGGAACTCGTCCGCGGACACCGGCTCGCCGAACAGGCGGCCCTGGCCGTACTGGCACCCGCTCTGCAGAAGGAAGCGCTGCTGCTCCTCGGTCTCGATGCCTTCGGCGAGCACGTGCAGGCCGAGGCTGCGGCCCATCTCGATGATGGTGCGGACGATCGTGGCGTCGTCGGGGTCGGCGGCCGCGTTGCGCACGAACGACTGGTCGATCTTGAGCGTACCGATCGGGAACTGCTGCAGCGCGCTCAGGCTCGAGTAGCCCGTCCCGAAGTCGTCGATCGACAGGTGCACGCCCATGGCGCGCAGCTCGTCGAGCAGCGGCAGCGTGCGCTCGGCATCCATCATCAGCGTCGTCTCGGTGATCTCGAGCTCGACCCGGCTCGGCGAGACGCCGTGCCGCTCGAACACGGAGCGGCAGCGGGGGATGAAGCTCGCCTGGCTCAGTTCCTTGAGCGACAGGTTGATCGCGACCAGGCCCGGGTCGTCGATATTCTTCTGCCAGTGTGCGTAGTCGCTGCACACCTGGTTCAGCACCCACGCACCGATGTCGAGGATCAGCCGCGATTCCTCGGCGAGCGGAATGAACTGCGCGGGCGCGATGTCGCCGTGGCCCGGCAGGCGCCAGCGCAGCAGCGCCTCCGCGCCCACCACCCGGCCGCTCGCGAGCTCGACCTTGGGCTGGTAGCGCACCAGGAACTCGTCGCGCTCGAGCGCGCGGCGCAGCTTGCTCTTGAGCAGCAGCCGCTCGACCGCGGCGGCGTTCATCTCCGGCGCGTAGAACACGTGGCAGTTACGACCGGCGCGCTTCGCGTGGTACATCGCCGCGTCGGCGTTGCGGATCAGGTCGATGACGTTGTCTGCGTCCTCGGGACACGTCGCGATGCCGATGCTCGCCGTCACCTCGATCTCGTGGTCGCTCACGTGCAGCGGACGCGATACCTCGCGCAGCAGCAGGCGCGCGAGCCCGCTGGCCTGCTGGTGGCGGTCCTCGGCTCCGTCCGCGGTCTCGATGAATGCCGCGAACTCGTCGCCGGCCAGCCGTCCGACGACCGACTCCTTCGGCAGCACGCGCGTGAGCCGCTCGCTCATGGTCTCGAGGACCCTGTCGCCCGCAGCGTGGCCGAACGTGTCGTTGATCTCCTTGAAGTTGTCGACGTCGACGTACAGCAGCACGACGCCGCGACCCTGCCGCGCGACGCGCGCGAGCGCCTGCTGCAGCAGGTGCTGGAACTGCATGCGGTTCGGCATCTTCGTGAGCATGTCGAACCGCGCGAGGTAGCGGATCCGCCGCTCGGCGCGCTTGCGCTCCGTGATGTCGCGCAGCACGTAGATCCGCCCCTGGAAGCCCGGGTCCTCGCTCGAGACGGAGGAAGCGCTCACCGATACGGGGATGGTCTGGCCGCGTGCCGTGCGCACGACGGTCTCGCCCGGCTCCTCGACGATCTTGTCCGCTTCGAACGAGGCGCGGTGCGCCTCCGCGATCAACGAGTCGAAGTCGCGCCCCACGAGTTGCTCCGGGCGGTGGCCGAACAGCGCGACTGCCGCCGCGTTGACGGTGCGCACGCGGCCGTCCGGTGCCGTGACGAGCACCGCGTCGCTCATGCTGTTCAGCACCGCGTCGAGGTAGTCGCGCGAGATCGCCGTGCCGGTGAGGGCCTGGCGCATGCGCTCGAGCGCATCTTCGAGGGGCGCGACCTCCGGGACGCCGCTCACGCGCACCGGCTCCGAGTAGAGCCCGCGGCCGATGCGTTCGGCGCTTGCCATCAGCGCGCCCATCGCGCGGTCGATGCGCGAGATGAGCACCGACGCGAATGCCGCGGCGAGCAGCGAGAGCACGATCCCGGCGACGACGACGAGCGCGAGCGGCACCCGCTGCTGGCCGCCGAGCTCGACGGCGAGGACGACGACGCCCGTGAGCGCGAGGCCGATGCCCAGCACCGTCAGCAGGTAACGGCTTCTGAGGCGGAACCCCTTCATGCCTCGCCCGTGCGGCTCGGCCGACCGCGGAGCATCTTGCGCCCTTCTTGTGTTTGGTATCGGTTCGCCCGGGATCATAGTCGCAGCGCTCCGCGACGGCGAGAGGCAAATCGCCCCAGATCGGCCACATTGGGCAGGTTGGAAAATTTTCCGACGCCCGTCACGACCGCACCCCGCGGCGCGGCTGCGGAGTCCGGTATGCTTCGCGCGGAAGAACGCTGGCATGAACGAACTCGAACTCACGGGCCGCGCCCGCACCCACATCGTCGAACTCGAGCAGCCGCACTGCCTGCTGCACTACGGCGCGGCCACGTCGTTCCTCGCGATGCGCGATGCAGCCGCCCGTGCAGGAATCGACCTCGTGGCGGCGTCGGGGTTCCGCGACTTCGACCGCCAGCTCGCCATCTGGAACGGCAAGTGGCGCGGCGAACGCGCACTGCTCGACCGCGCAGGCCAGCCGCTCGACGTGGCCATGCTCGACGAGCCGGCGCGCATCGACGCGATCCTGTGCTGGTCGGCGCTTCCGGGCGGCAGCCGCCATCACTGGGGCACCGACGTCGACGTGTACGACGCAGCTTCGCTGCCGGCCGGCTGCCGGCTGCAGCTCGTGCCGGCGGAGTATGGTCCCGGCGGCCCGTTCGAGCGCCTGACCGCGTGGCTCGACGAGCACATGGCGGGATACGGGTTCTATCGCCCGTACTCGACCGGCGAGTGCGGTGCGGGCGTGGAGCCGTGGCACCTGAGCTACTGGCCCCTCGCGAGCGAGGCGCTCGAGTCGCTCACGCTGCCCGTGCTGCGTCGCGCCATCGCGGAGAGCGAGATCCTCGGCCGCGACGAAGTGCTCGAGCGCCTGCCCGAGATCTACACCCGCTTCATCCTCGCGGTCGATCCGCCTGCGCCGCGAGCCGCCCGCCCATCCGCCCGGCTCGCCTGACGAACCAGCCCGGGAACCCCCGCTTCAGCCACCATAGCAGCCGGTACTCGCGGGGCCACACGACGTGGCTTGCCCCGCGGGCCGCGGCCAGCAGGAGCGCAGCCGCTGCATCGTCGGCATCGTGCGAGGCGCGCTGCATCAGGCGCTGCGCGAGCTCGCCGTCGGCCGGCGGCGCCCGCATCGTGTCGAGCAGCGACGTGCGGAAGAACCCGGGCATCGCGACCGTCGCCTGCACGCCCGTCGTCTCGAGTTCCGCCGCCACCGTCTCGGTGAGCGCGATCACGCCCGCCTTGGTCGCGTTGTACGCCGCCATGCGCGGGCCGGACGCGAACCCCGCCGCGCTCGCCACGTTCAGGATCAGTCCGCGGCCCGCTGCCCGCATCTGCGGGATCGCCGCGCGCGTGCCCCAGGCGACCCCGAGCAGGTTGACGTCGACGATCCAGCGCCAGTCGGAGGGCGGCGTCACCTCCGCGGCTCCCGCCACGGCCACCCCCGCGTTGTTGACCATGAGGTCGAGCCCGCCGACGCGATTCCCGTAGTCCTCGACCGCGTGCGCGACGAACGCCTCGTCGGAGACGTCGCCCGCATAGGCGTGTACCGCCGCCCCGGCGGCCTCGAGCGCGGCCGACACCCGGGTTAGCTTCTCCGCCGAGCGGTCGAGCAGGCCGAGCCGCCACCCGTCGGTCGCGAGCAGCCCGCAGGTGGCCCGGCCGAGCCCGCTCGCCGCACCGGTGACGAAGGCGCGCTTTGCGGGAAAGCGTCCGGACAGTATCGTTAGGGCACGGGTCCTGCTCATTGCGTCATGCTACGCGCGGAGGCCCGCCGATGCGCAAGGTCCATACCGCCGAATCCCTGGTCGAGATCGCCCACTTGAGGAACGTGCTCGAGTCCGAGGGCATCGCCTGCGTGGTCCGCAACGACCGCCTCGGCGGCGTCGTGGGCGAGATCCCGTTCGTCGAGTGCTGGCCGGAGCTGTGGGTGCGCCAGCCGGGCGAGTCGTTGCGGGCTCGCGCGCTCATCGACGAGGCCCTGCAATCCGTGGAGGACGGCGAGCCCTGGACGTGCCCGCGCTGCGGGGAAGAGGTCGAGCCGCAGTTCTCGCAGTGCTGGAACTGCGCGGCGCCGCCCCCGGGGAGCGAGGGCGCTCGGTGAATCTCACGATCGACCGCCGCTACCGCGGCCCGCCGGATTCGGGCAACGGCGGCTACGTCTGCGGGCTCATCGCGGCCACGCTGCGCGCCGACGTGCAGGTTCGGCTCGTGACGCCTCCGCCGCTGGGCACGATCCTGTCGCTCGAACAGGCCGACGGTGGCTGGGAACTCCGCTCCGAGGCCGGTCCCGTCGCCCGCGCGACGCCCGCGCGCCTCGAGCTCGAGGTGCCGCCGCCGCCGCAGTACGTGCAGGCCGTCTGGGCCTCGCAGCACTACGCGGGATTCCGCGAGCACAATTTCCCGGAGTGCTTCGTCTGCGGCCCGCACCGGCGCCGCGGCGACGGGCTGCGGATCTTCGCGGGCCGGCTCGAGAGCGGCATCGTCGCAGCGCCGTGGCTGCCGGCCGACGCGCTCGACGGCGGCGACGGCAAGGTCGCGCCCGAGTTCCACTGGGCGGCGCTCGACTGCCCGGGCTACTTCGCCGTCACGGCGGGACGCCGCCCGATGCTGCTGGGCGAGATGCACGCGCACGTCGACCGGCGCGTGCACGTCGGCGAGTCATGCATCGTCATCGGCTGGCGCATCGACGTCGACGGCCGCAAGCACCGGGCGGGCACGGCGATCTTCGACGAGGACGGGGAACTCTGCGCCAGGGCGCGGGCGACCTGGATCGAGTTGCGGTAGCGTCGTTGGCGGTGTGCTCTGGTGCGCGCTGTGCAGACGCGGGCGCAGACGCGTCACGCTGCGCGGCGGCTCACGCGCTCTCTCGTCTGCCCGCTGTCCGGAGCATCCTTGCCGGGACGCCGCGAGTACGTCCATGTAGGCTCCGGGCGCCGCGTCCCTGCGGCGCACGGCCCGGCAAGGATGCTCCGGACAGCGGGCGGACTCGGTGCGTCGGTCGTGCTGCGCGTGGGCGTACGCATTCCCGGACGCTATCGCGCCAGCGCGAGACCTGCGCAGCGCCAACCGCGACAGCCACCGAGCCACGAAGACCGGAATCCGGAAGCTCTTCCCGGGCCGTGCGCCGCAGGGACGCGGCGCCCGGAGCCCCCAAGGAGGGGTTCACGGCGTCCCGGGAAGAGCTTCCGGATTCCGGTCTTCGCGGCGAGCGACACGCGCACGGCACTGTGCGCAGCCGTCTCGAGGCGCCGAGCGCGATCAGCCCGCGGCCGCGAACCGTGCCGTGAGCCAGGCCGCGACGTGGCCGAGTTCCGCCGGGCACACCTCGTGCTGCATCGGATACTCGTGCCACTCGACCTCGTAGCCGTTCGCCGTGAGCACGTCGCGGGCTTCGACCCCCATCGCCAGCGGAACGACCGGATCGTGCCGTCCGTGGCAAAGCAGCACGGGCAGTCCGGCATTCGCGCCGGACCGCTCCGCCGCGAGCCGTTCCGGGAACGGCAGGTACGTCGAAAGCGCGAGGATGCCGGCGAGACGGTGCGGGTAGCGCGGGCCCGCGGTCAGGGCGACGGCGCCGCCCTGCGAGAAGCCGGCGAGCACGATGCGCCCCGGCGCCACGCCGCGCTCGATCTCCCGGTCGAGATACTCGCTCGCCCGGGTCGACGATTCGGCGAGTCCCGCCGCGTCGGCGCGGCCTTCCGGCGTGAACTCGCGGATGTCGTACCACGCCCGCATCACGTATCCCGCGTTCACCGTGACCGGCCGCAGCGGCGCGTGCGGGAACACGAAGCGTGGCGCGAGCGCGGGAGGCAGCTCGAGCTCGTCGACGATCGGCGCGAAGTCCCAGCCGTCGGCGCCGAGGCCGTGCAGCAGCACGACCGAGGCCGTGGCGGGCGACGGCGGCTCGAGCGTGACGGCGTCCTCGGTGACGTGCTGACGGTAGCGCATGGCGTCGCGCGGCGTACGTTCAGTCGCGACGCGCGAGCACGATCGCGATGCCGCCGGCGGCGCACAGCACGGCGCCGGGCCACGGGTTGAAGCTGACCGCGAGCCACACGAGGCCGCCGAGCAGCGTGACCGCGCCGACGATCGTCGCATCGCGCCGGCGCGCACCCGCGCGGATTTCGGCGCGCAACCTCTCGAAACCCGGCTGGTCGACCTTGATGCGCAGGTTGCCCTGGGAGGCCTGCTGCACCGCCTGCTGCAGCACCTGCGGCAGCATGCGCAGAGCCTCGCTCAGGTCCGGCAGCTGGCGGCGCAGCTGGTCGGCGAGCGCCCGGCCGCTCAGGCGGTCCGCGGCCCATTCCTTCAGGATCGGCTGCGCCGTCTTCCACAGGTCGAGCTCGGGATAGAGCTGGCGCCCGAGCCCCTCGATCTGCAGCAGCGTCTTCTGCAGCAGGATGAGCTGCGGCTGCACGTGCATGTTGAAGCGACGCGCGGTTTCGAACACGCGCAGCAGCACCTGGCCGAACGAGATCTCGGACAGCGGCTTGTTGAAGATCGGCTCGCAGACCGTCCGCACCGCGGCCTCGAGCTCGTCGACGCGCGTGTCGGCCGGCAGCCAGCCCGACTCGACGTGCAGGCGCGCGACGCGGTTGTAGTCGCGCTCGAAGAAGGCGAGGAAGTTCTCGGCGAGGTAGTGCTGGTCGCGGGCGTCGAGCGAGCCGACGATGCCGAAGTCGACCGCGGCGTACTTCGGGTACTCCGGGTCCTCGAGCTGCACGAAGATGTTGCCCGGGTGCATGTCGGCGTGGAAGAAGTTGTGCCGGAACACCTGGGTGAAGAAGATGAGCACGCCGTTCTCGGCGAGCCGCTGGATGTTCGCGCCGCGCCGCCGCAGTTCGTCCATCTCGCTGATGACGATGCCGTGGATGCGCTCCATCACCATGACTTCCGGACGGCAGTAGTCCCAGTGCACCTCGGGCACGTAGAGCAGGTCGGAGCCTTCGAAGTTGCGCCGCAGCTGCGCCGCGTTCGCGGCCTCGCGCATCAGGTCGAGCTCGTCGACGATCGTCTTCTCGTACTCGCGGACGATCTCGACCGGCCGCAGGCGGTAGGCCTCGCGCGCGTAGTCGAGGGCGAGGCCCGCGACCACGTACATCACCTCGAGGTCGCGCTCGATGCGCTCGCGCACCCCGGGGCGCACGACCTTCACGACGACGTCCTGGCCGGTGCGGAGCCGCGCCGTGTGCACCTGGGCGATCGAGGCGGCGGCAAGCGGCATCTCGTCGAACGAATCGAACACCTCGGCCAGCGGGCGCCCGTAGGCGCGCTCGGCGATCGCCCGGGCCTGGTCGCCCGGGAACGGCGGCACGCGGTCCTGCAGCTTCGCGAGTTCGTCGGCGATGTCCGAGGGAAGCAGGTCGCGCCGCGTCGAGAGCGCCTGGCCGAACTTCACGAAGATCGGGCCGAGCTCCTCGAGTGCGAGCCGGATGCGCTCGCCGCGCGAGCCGCCCTTGCGGCGCTCGAACCACGTCGCGGGGGAGAGGTAGAAGGCGTAGCGCAGCGGCCGCAGCAGGTGTGTCTGCAGGATGAACTCGTCGAGCCCGTGCCGGACGAGCACGCGCTGGATCTGGAGCAGGCGGCCGAGGACTCTGAGGCGCATGGGATGAGGCCGGGGATCAGGTGACCGCTTCGCGGGTGGTGGTCGGGTGGATCACGATTCTTCGGATCCGCCGGCCGGGCGGCGCGCGGCGCGTGCGGCCTCGAGGCGGACGACGCGGGCGTCGGCCCGATCGATGTCGTCGCGCAGCCGGTCGACGCCGTCGAGAAACTCGTCGACCTCGACACGGGTCGGCAGGTCGCGGCCTTCCTCCTGCAGGAATTCGACCACGCTCCCGGAAAACGATCCCGACGCGCGCCGGCCCCAGTCGAGGAACCCGCGCGCGAAGTTCGCCACCTGGCGCGCCGCGACGTCGCCCATCACGTGCGAAAGTTCCTCCTCGACGTCGGGCCGCGCCTCGCCGAGCAGTTCGCGGAACTTCTGCGCCACGTCGGCGTCGCCCTCGATCCGCACGGCGCCGGCCCGCAGGGCTCCCTCGGGCTGCGAGCCAACGAGCGACAGCAGCGCGAAGGGCGTGCCCGACAGCTGCGCGTCGGCCGGGGACTCCGCGCGCGACGACAACCGCAGCCGGCCGTCCTCGGCGCGCAGGACGATGACGAGCGGCGTGCCTTCGACCGTGAGCGACATCGAGCGACCGTCGAGCTGGCCCGCGAGCGCGGTCGCACGCGGCGACTCGGCGACGTTGCGGTTCAGCACCGCTTCGAGACGGTCGAGGATCATCAGTACCGGTAGCCCTTGTGCAGGGCGACGATGCCGCCGCTCAGGTTGTGGCAGCGGCAGTCCTCGAGGCCGGCTTCCTGCATCATCCGGGTGAGCGTCGGCTGGTCGGGGAAGCGGCGGATGGACTCCGCGAGGTAGCGATAGCTCTCCGGGTCGCCTGCGACGCGCCGGCCGAGCCACGGCAGCACGCTGAAGGAGTAGACGTCGTAGACCGGCTTCAGCCCGGGCACGACGGGCTTCGAGAACTCGAGGATCAGGAGCCGGCCGCCCGGCTTCAGCACGCGCCTCATCGACGCCAGCGCGGCCGGCTTGTCCGTGACGTTGCGCAGTCCGAAGCCGATCGTCACGCAGTCGAAGCTCGAGTCGGCGAACGGCAGGCACTCGGCGTTCGCGATCGCAGTGCGCACGTTGCGCAGCAGGCCGCGGTCGAGCAGGCGGTCACGCCCCACGGCGAGCATCGACTCGTTGATGTCCGAGAGCACGACGAGGCCGCGCTCGCCGACCTGCTCCGCCATGCCGGCGGCGAGGTCGCCCGTGCCGCCGGCCACGTCGAGCGCGGCCTGGCCCGGCCGCAGCCCGGTCTGCGACAGCGCGTAGCGCTTCCACAGCCGATGCACGCCGGCCGACATCAGGTCGTTCATGAGGTCGTACTTGCCCGCGACGGAGTCGAACACCGCACGGACGTGGCGCGACTTCTCCGCGGCCGGCACCTCGCGGTAGCCGAAGTCGACCGTGCCCGGTTTCGGGTTGCGCGGGTTGCCGGGGGCTTGCTCGCTCATGGAGCGGCCATTCTACGCGGGTTGCGCCAGGCCGCGCTGCGGACGCCAGGACGGCCCGGCGGGACCCGCGGCGCTCAGGCGGGCCGTTTCGGCGGCACCGGGGTCGGGTAGGGCAGCCCGAGCTTCTCGAGCCGGTCCAGATACTGCCGCCACTTTTCGGCGCGGGTCCGCCCGAGCTCGTGCAGATAGTCCCAGCTGTAGAGCCCGGTGTCGTGGCCGTCGTCGAACGCGAGCCGTACCGCGTAGTTGCCGACCGGGTCCACGGAGCGGATGCCGACTTCGTGCTTGCCGAGCTGCAGCTGTTCCTGCCCCGGGCCGTGCCCGCGCACCTCGGCCGACGGCGAGTACACCCGCAGGTACTCGAACGGCAGCTCGTAGCGCGAGCCGTCGTCGAACGCCACCTCGAGCACGCGCGACTTCGTTCGCAGCTTGATCTCGGTCGGGGTCACGGTCGGCATGGCGGCGGGCCGGCGATCAGAGGATGTATCGGGCGAGGTCCTGGTCGCGCGCGAGCTCGCCCAGGTTGCGGTCGACGTACGCCGCGTCGACGACGAGCGACGAGCCCGACTTGTCCGAAGCCTCGAACGAGACGCGCTCGAGCAGCCGCTCCATCACGGTGTGCAGACGCCGCGCGCCGATGTTCTCGGTGCGCTGGTTGACGTCGAACGCCACCTCGGCGAGGCGCCGCACGCCGCTCGTGTCGAACTCGAGTTTCACGCCCTCGGTCGCGAGCAACGCCTCGTACTGGGTGCAGAGCGACGCGTCGGGCTCCGTGAGGATGCGCACGAAGTCGTCGACGACGAGCGCCTCGAGCTCGACGCGGATCGGCAGGCGGCCCTGCAGCTCCGGGATCAGGTCCGACGGCTTCGACATGTGGAACGCGCCCGACGCGATGAAGAGCACGTGGTCCGTCTTCACCATGCCGTACTTGGTGTTGACGGTGCAGCCCTCGACGAGCGGCAGCAGGTCGCGCTGCACGCCCTCGCGCGACACGTCCGCACCCATCGTCTCCTGCCGGCGCGCGATCTTGTCGATCTCGTCGATGAAGACGATGCCGTTCTGCTCGGCGTTGCGCAGCGCCTGGAGCTTGAGCTCCTCCTCGTTGACGAGCTTGCCGGCCTCCTCGTCGGTGAGCAGCCTGAACGCCTCGCGGACCTTGACCTTGCGCGGCCGCGAGCGGCCGGCGCCGAGGTTCTGGAACATGCCCTGCAGCTGCTGCGAGAGCTCCTCCATGCCGGGCGGCGCCATGATGTCGACGCCGGCCGGCATCGCGCGCACCTCGACCTCGATCTCGCGGTCGTCGAGCTGGCCCTCGCGCAGCATCTTGCGGAAGCGCTGGCGCGTGTCGCCGTCGCGGGGCGGCTCCGCCTCGGTGCCGAAGCCCACGGCGCGGGGCCGCGGCAGCAGCGCGTCGAGCACGCGCTCCTCGGCGGCGTCCATCGCGCGGTGGCGCACCTTCTCGGTCTCGGCCTCGCGCGTCAGCTTCACGGCGACGTCGACGAGGTCCTTGATGATCGAGTCGACCTCGCGGCCAACGTAGCCCACCTCGGTGAATTTCGTCGCCTCGACCTTCACGAACGGGGCGTTCGCGAGCCGCGCGAGGCGCCGCGCGATCTCGGTCTTGCCGACGCCGGTCGGGCCGATCATCAGGATGTTCTTCGGCGTGATCTCGGCCCGCAGCGCCTCCGGCACCTGCAGGCGCCGCCAGCGGTTGCGCAGCGCGATCGCGACCGCACGCTTCGCGGCCGACTGCCCGACGATGTGCTTGTCGAGTTCCTGGACGATTTCTCGGGGCGTCATTGAGGACATAGGGGGCAGAGGGGGTGGGCAGGGGGCGAGGGGCAGGGGAGGGGGAGCGTAGCTCACGCGGCAGCGCCGCGGCTCCTCACTCTTCCCTGATCTCCTCCACCGTCACGTTCCGGTTCGTATAGATGCAGATGTCCGCGGCGATGCCGAGCGCCTGTTCGACGACCGCGCGGGCGCCGAGGTTCGTGTTCTTCAGCAGCGCGAGCGCGGCGGCCTGGGCGTACGAGCCGCCGGAGCCGACGGCCATCAGGTCGTGCTCGGGCTCGATCACGTCGCCGTTGCCGGAGACGATGAACGAGCTCCGCGCGTCGGCGACGCAGAGCAGCGCTTCGAGGCGGCGCAGGCTGCGGTCGGTGCGCCAGTCCTTCGCGAGCTCGATCGCGGCGCGCGTCAGGTTGCCGAACTGCTGCAGCTTGCCCTCGAAGCGCTCGAACAGCGTGAAGGCGTCGGCCGTGCCGCCCGCGAAGCCGGCGATCACCTTGCCGTCGTGCAGCCGGCGCACCTTGCGGGCGTTGCCCTTCATCACGGTGTTGCCGATCGTGACCTGGCCGTCGCCGCCCATCGCGACGAGGCCGTTGCGGCGGACGCAGACGATGGTGGTCCCGTGCGGGTCGAACGTGGACATCCTACGGTCTCTTGCGGCGCGCCCGGGGGTGGGACGCGTCGTAGATGCGGGCCAGGTGCTGGAAATCAAGGTGGGTGTACACCTGGGTCGTGCTGATGTTCGCGTGGCCGAGCAGTTCCTGCACGGCGCGGAGGTCCTGCGACGACTCGAGCAGGTGCGAGGCGAACGAATGCCGGAACATGTGCGGATGCACGTGCTCCGGCAGGCCCTGCCGCCGGGCCCAGGCGGCGATGCGCCGCTGCACGATCCGCGGCCCGAGCCGGCGGCCGTTGACGCCGACGAACACCGCCGGTTCGTCGGTCGCCGCGAGCGCGATCCGCTCGCCGAGCCAGCGGGAGAGCGCCGCGACCGCGTGGCTCCCGACCGGCACGATGCGCGTCTTGCTGCCCTTGCCGAGGACCCGGACGGTGCGGTCGCGCAGGTCGACGTCGCCGAGGTCGAGCCCGAG
Organism: Lysobacterales bacterium; assembly: GCA_003819815.1. Taxonomy (GTDB): domain Bacteria; phylum Pseudomonadota; class Gammaproteobacteria; order Steroidobacterales; family Steroidobacteraceae; genus RPQJ01. The sequence goes on along the minus strand of RPQJ01000029.1, from coordinate 18,495 downwards.
CAGCTCTGACAGGCGCAGGCCCGAGGAATAGAAGAGCTCCATGATCGCCTTGTCGCGCACGCCGAGCCGGTCGTCGGTGCGGAACTCGAGGAGCCGCGCCATCGCGTCGGCGTCGAGTGCGGTCGGCAGGCGGCGGGCCGCCTTCGGCGCCTGCACGTCCGCGGCGGGGTCGTTCGCCAGCTCGCCCTCGCGGATCAGGAAGCGACACAGGCTGCGGACGGCGGAGAGCCGCCGCTGGATGCTGCGCGGGCCGAGCCCGCGCCGGTGGCACTGGGCCGCGAAGCTGCGGACGTGCTGCGTGTCGAGCGTGCGCCACTCGGCGATGCCCTGGGCCCGGCAGTAGTCGAGCAGGGCGGCGAGGTCGCGGCCATAGCCGTCCGCCGTATGGACCGAGAGCCGGCGCTCGTGGCGCAGGCTCGAGAGGAAACGCTCGACGCCCGCCTCGAGCACCGCGCTCATGCGTTGCGCGCGGTGAACGCCTCGGTGACGAGTTCGCCGATGCGGACCAGGAAGTCGGTGCTCATCGTGGGCAGGTAGCGCTCGGTATCGTGGCTCGCGATCGCGAGCAGGCCGAGCGAGGCCCGTTCCCCCAGCGGGATCAGCACCGTCGAGCCCACCTGCCCGCCGCCCTCGGCGCCGAACAGGTACTCGCGCTGCGTGTCGCGGATCTGCCCGCTGCGCGGACGCGCGGACTCGAAGAACGTCTCGAACATCTTGAGCTCCGGGCTGCCGCGCGGCACGACCCGTACCTGGCGACCCGGGTGCGCAGCGATCGCGTAGAACGCGGGGTCGGTGAGCAGGATGACCCAGCGAGAGGCGCCGAAGTCCTCGCGCAGCGAGGTCTCGAGCGCCGTGACCAGCGCCGGCAGGTCCCGCGCGCGCAGGAGCCGGCGCGACATCCGGTGCACGCGGTCCGAGATCGCGTCGTTCGTGCGGCCGTTTTCGATCAGCTCGTGCAGCTTCTGCTCGAGCGCCGCGTGCTTCTCGCGCAGCACGAGCACCTGCCGCTCGACCAGCGAGACGGCGGCGCTGCCGCGCTGGTGCGGCACCCGGAGGCGGGCGAGCACGCCGGGATGGCGGTCGAAGAACTCGGGGTGCGCGGCCAGGTGCTCGGCGATCTGCTCTTCGGCGACGCTGCCCGGTTCGACGCGTGGAATCGGCTGCTTGTTCATCCTGTGCTCCCCAGGGTCTCGGGTATCTCCACCTGGCCCTCGAACGCCGTCTCGGCCGGGCCCGTCAGCCACACCGGTGCGCCCGGTCCGGGCCAGCGCACGGTGAGTCGTCCGCCGGGCAGGTCCACCCGGACCTCCTCGGCCAGCGGGCCGTGACGCCGGCCGACCGCGACGGCGGCGCAGGCGCCGGTCCCGCACGCCAGCGTCTCGCCGGCGCCCCGCTCGTGGACGCGGAGGCGGACGTGGTCCGGCGCGAGGATCTCGAGGAAACCGACGTTCACGCGTCGCGGAAATCGCGCGTGATTCTCCACGGCCGGTCCGACGGTGTCCACCGGCGCGTCGTCGACGTCCCGGACGCGGATGACCGCGTGAGGGTTCCCGATCGACACCGCGCCGAACTCGACGGGACCGCCCGTCAGGTCGAGGCGGTAGCTCGGCGCTTCGGCGTCCGCGACGAACGGCAGTGACCGCGGGTCGAAGTCCGGCACGCCCATTTCGACCGACACCAGGCCGTCCGGCCGCAGTTCCGCACGGACGAGCCCTCCCGGGCTGTCCATCGCGAGCGGTCGTTCCCGGATGCCGAGACGAGTCGCGACGAGTCGCGCGATGCAGCGGGCGCCGTTGCCGCACTGCTCGACCTCGGAGCCATCCGCATTGAAGATGCGGTAGTGGACGTCGGTACCCGCCCGGCGCGGCGGAGCGAGCACGAGCGCCTGGTCGAAGCCGATCCCGGTCCGGCGGTCGGCGAGTCGTTGCAGCGTCTCGCGGGAGGGCACGTCGCCTCTCCGGGCGGCCTCGAAGACGATGAAGTCGTTGCCGAGTCCATGCATCTTCGTGAACGCGATCCGCATCCGCGAAGCATAGCCGAAAGCGGCTTCAGCCCGGGGACGCGCGCATCTCCGCGAGACTCGCCGCGATGCCGTCCGTGCAGCGTCCGTATGCAGGCTCGACGCCGAGCACCTCGCGCATCCTGCGATTGTCGACGAGCCGCGACTCCACGAGGAACGACAGCATGCCCGGGGCGATGCGGCCGCGAGCCTCCGCAAGCGCGACGAGCGGCGGCGGCGGCAGGCCGGCGAGTTCCGCCGTGCGCTGCAGGAACACCGTCGTGCTCGAAGGATCGCCGTCGGTCACGTTGAAGATCCCGCTCACCGGCCGCTCGAGGCCGGCCGCGCAGGCAGTCACGAGATCGTCGACGTGGATGCGGTTGCCGGGGCCCGCGTCCTCGGGCCGCAGTGCGGGTTCGCCACGCTCCAGGCGGTCGATCGGGAGGCGTCCCGGCCCGTAGATGCCGGGCACGCGGAGTATCACGCAGCGGATGCCGCGTCGCTCGCACCAGCGCTCGGCCGCGCCTTCGGCGGCCACGCGGCGGCGCGCGCGGTCGGTCGCCGGGGCGACGGGCGAGTCCTCCGTGACGCGACGGCCGGCGGCATCGCCGTACACGCCGGTCGTGCTCACATAGAGCAGCACGGCGGGTCGGGCCGGCTCGACGGCGCGCAGGAAGCGCTCGAGACGCGGATCGCCCTCGCTGCGCTCGTCCGGGGGCACCAGGTACGCGCACGCCGCGTCATCTGCAGGAGCGCCCAGGCTTCCCTCGCGGGGTTCGACGTCCAGTTCCGCTCGAACGACGTCGAGCCCCTGGGCCGCGAGCCGGTCGGCCGCGTGTTCGGAACGCGCCAGCGCCACGACCTGCCAGCGGGGCTGCAGCCGCCGCGCGAGCCGCAGCCCGGTGTATCCGCATCCGGCGATGAGACAGCGTGCATCCATGCGCCGAGCATACGTGAACCGCCCCGCTCGATTCGCTCGACGCCGGATCGTGGCATCCTGCCCGCCATGCCCCAGGCCACGCTCGTTCCGACCGGCCAGACGTTCGCCGTGGATCCCGGCGAGAATGTGCTCGCCGCCGCGCTGCGCGCGGGCCTCAACCTTCCGCACAGCTGCAAGGGCGGGCACTGCGCGTCGTGCCGCGCCCGCATCCTCTCGGGCTCGTTCGACTATCCGGGCGAACGGCCGCCCGGCATCACCGACGAGGAAGCGCGGGCAGGTTACGCGCTGCTCTGCCAGGCACGAGCGCTCACCGACCTCCGCATCGAGACCCGCGAGGTCCGGCCGGCGCCCGACGTCGAGGTGAAGAGCCTGCCGTGCCGCATCGAGCGGCTCGAGCGGCTCGCGGAGGACGTGATGTCGGTGGTGCTGCGGCTGCCGGCGGTCGAGGACCTGCACTTCCGCCCGGGCCAGTACGTCGACGTGATGCTGTCCGAGGGACGCCGGCGCAGCTTCTCGATCGCGAGCGCGCCGGCCGACGGACGGCACCTCGAACTGCACGTGCGCCGCGCCTCGAAGAGCGGATTCACGGGACAACTCTTCGACACGCTCCGCGAGGGCACGCTGCTGCGCGTCGAGGGACCGCTGGGTCAGTTCTGGCTGCGCACCGAGTCGCCGCGGCCGCCGCTCATGATCGGGGGCGGCACCGGCTACGCGCCGTTGCGCGCCATGCTGCGGCAGCTTATCGCCGTCGACGACCGCCGGCCGGTCACGCTCTACTGGGGCGGGCAGGCCCCGGCGGACCTCTACGAGCACGCGTGGCTCGAGCGCCTCGGGCGGTCGCGCCCGGGATTCAGCTACCGTCCCGTGCTGTCGGGGCCTGGGCCGGCGGCTCCCGGCTGGACCGGTCGGCGCGGCCTCGTGCATGCCGCGGTGCTCGAGGAGCACCCGGACCTGTCGGGCCACGACGTCTACGCGAGCGGACCGCCGGCGATGATCGAGGCGATCCGCGCGGACTTTCCACGCCACGGACTGCCGCGCGATCAGCTCTACTTCGACTCGTTCGATTACGCCCCGGATACGCTGTCGAAACTGCAGGGGGCGGCCGCGCCGCGCTGAGCCCGATCGACCCCCGTCAGCGACGGCGCAGCCGGACCTTTGGCAGCTCGGGTCGCCGGCCGAGCGACTGCGTGACCGCCTGGCGCAGGCGCTGCATCGCCTGCCGGTGCTCGCCGAGTTGCTCGTGCAGGTCCGCGAGGATCAGGCTGTTCTCGGCGCTCGGCCGCCGCGCGAGGCTCGCTTCGAGGTAGCTCAGCGCCTTGCCGAAGAGCTCGGCGCGCAGGCACAGCCTCGCGCAGGTCGCGAGCAGCTCCGGGTCCTCGGGACGCTTGCGCAGCCAAGCCTCCGCGCGCTCGAGCGGCTGCAGCGGGTCTGGCAGCACGAGGTCGCCGTACAGTCGCGTCGCGGACGGGTCACCCGTCTCGTCGATGAGGTCGCGCAGCACCCGCTCGGCGCTCGGGTGATCGCGGCATGCCATGGCGGCGCGTGCGTAGGCGACGATCGACTGGGGCAGCTTCCGCACGGAACGCGGCAGGTCGGACCACGCCTTCTCGAGCGCCGACTGGTTGCCCTGTTCGCCGGCGGCCCGCACGTCCGCGAGCCGGACCTGCGCGAGCAGCTCGTTCACCTGCGCGTCGGGCAGTTCCTTGGCGCCGAGGAGCCTCGGACCGAGCGCGCGCAGCCGGTCGCCGCGGCCGAGCTTCTGGTAGAGCCGCGCCATGAGCTCGAGTCCGCGGGAATTGAGGTCGCCCGACGCCTCGAGCTGCTCGAGCGTCTGCAGCGCCGCCTCGTCCTGGCCGCGCCGCATCTGCATCTCGGAAAGCGTGACGCGCGCCGCGACGCGGGCTTCGGGCGCATTTTCCTCCGCGCGGGCGAGCCACTCGTCGCGGCGGTCGGTCGCGTCGAGCAGGTCGGCGGCGCGCGCCGCCACGAGGTAGTTGGCCGCGGGGGAGTCCGCGTCGGGAGCCGCGCGGCTCAGCAGTTCCTCGGCGCTGCGCCACTGGCCCGCCGCGAGATCGAGCAGTCCGCGCTGGGTGTCGTCGCGCGCGCGTCGCCTCCGCCGGTCGGTGCGCAGTCGCGCAAGGCGTCGCCGGGACGCGAAGGCGCGTCCGAGCCAGAGCAGCAGCAGGTGGAGGAGCGCGAGCAGCAGGACGAGCACCGGGACGGTGGTCTCGAACAGCGAACGCCCGATGCGGACCGCGACGTAGCCCGGATCGGACAGAAGGAGGTGCGCCAGCAGTCCGCCGGCGACCAGCGCCAGGGCGACGATGGCGGCGGCCCTCATGGTGGCGTCGTGCTGCCCCGGATCACGTCCTGCAGCACGCGGGCGGCGGCGCCGACCGGCGGCAGCGCGGGGTCGATGTCGATGGCGGCGAGCGCCGCGATCTCCGTGAGCGCGTCCGCGACCTCGGGTCTCGTGGAATCGAAGTACTGCTGCATCCACGAGCCCGCCGAACCGAGCGACTGCGCGTAGCCGGCGCCGTCCGGCCGCATCGCGGCGACGCGCGCCGCGAACAGCAGCAGCTCGAGATGCTGGCGCCTCAGCGACTCCTCCTCGGGCGTCACGAGCCGCGCCATCGCGGGCTCGACGCGGCGCAGCGAGAAGAGATCGCGCACCGCCTGCCTCACGCGCCGCAGCGCGCGCTCGAAAGCGCCGGTCGCCTCGGGCTCGGACTTCTCGCGTCGCCCCTGCGAGACCGGCATGCCTCGTACCGGCAGCATCGCCACGGAGTCCTCGAGACGGCCGATGCGCGCGAGCACCTCGCGCAGGTCGACGACCTGCACCGCGCGCAGCGCCGCGATCTCGGCCGCGAGCTTCTCGCGCACTTCGCGCAGGGCCGGATCCTCCGAGGCCGCGAGCCGTGCGTCGGCCGAGGTCATGGCGGCGAGAGCCGTGGTGACGTCGCCCTCGAGCTTGAGGCGACGCTCGGCGAGCTCGAGCAGGTACATCGCCTCGGCGCGCACCCAGGCTCGCTGCGGCGCGTCGGTGCGCGTGCGCAGCTCCTCGACGCTGCGGCCGAGCTCGTCGACCTGGTTCGGGACGTCGCGCAGGCCCTTCAGCTCGGTGCGCCACGCGCTGCGACTCGCCTCGAGATCGTCCGCGAGCGCGGCGACGCGAGCGTCGAGCCGCTCCTGCACGTCGCGCAGCTCCGCGACGTGGGTGCGGACGCGGTCGAGCTTCTCGTCGAACTGGCCGAAGCGCCAGTGCGCGTAGACGCCGAGCAGAAAGCCGAGCACGACGAGCGCGACCAGCATGGGGCTCACGCCGCGCCCGTTGCGGTGGCTCTTCTGGTCGGTCGACAGCGATTCGATTTCGGCGGGCATGCGGCTGGCACGAGGAGCGATTCCTCGGCCCGGGATCCTATCACGCAGGCGCCAGCGGCCCGCCCGGCCCGGCTGCGGTGCGCAGTGCGCCGAGCATCGACTCGTCCTCGGCCGAAGGCGACACGATCAGGCGGCCGCGCCAGCCGCGGTCCCGGGCCGCCTGGGCGACGCGCTCGCCCGGGACGCAGAGCGGCAGGTCGCGAAGCCGGGCGAACCGCGGCTTCGGCAGCAGCTCGAGGAGCCCGTCGAGACCGTCGACGCTCGTGACGGTGCAGACGATCCGGGCGTCGCCGCAGGACGCCTCGAGCGCAGCGACCACGGCCGGCGCCGGCACCGGCCTGCGTCGCCGATAGACTTCGGCCTGCGCGACAGCCGCTCCACGCCGCGTCAGTTCCTCGCGCAGGTAGGTGCGGCCGCCGGTCCCCTTGACGATCAGGATCCTGAGGCCCGCCACGTCGGCGAACGCGGCCAGCGCAAGGAGGTGCTCCGAGTCGGAGGGGCCCTCGGGCGACGCGTGCACCGTGACGCCGTGCTCTTCGAGCGCGCGGGCCGTCGCGCGGCCGATCGCCGCGATCTGGGTGTGGTTGGGGCGCGGCAACTGCGCCAGCGAGCACTCGACGGCGTTCGAGCTCGTGTAGAGGGTCCAGTCGTGCCGGTCCGGCGCGAGAGCCTCGCGGTCGTCCAGACCGATGTCCAGACATTCGATCTCGAGTGTCGGGAACGACAGGGCGCGAGCCCCGAGCGACTCAAGCCTCTCCGTGAAGCGGGCCGCCTGGGCCGCCGGCCGGGTGACGACGACGGTGAGTCCGTCGAGACGGGTCACGACGCGGCGGCGGCCTCGTCGCGCAACCGGTCGAGCAGGGCGCCGGCGCCGGCCGCCTGCATGCGCAGCGCGAGCCGCCGTCCGAGCGCGTCGGCCTCGGTCGCGGCACCGGTCTCGACGTCGCGATACGTCTCGCGGCCGTCGGGCGCGCCGACGTAACCGTGCAGCGTGAGTCCGCCGGAGCCGAACAGCGCGTGCGCCGCGATCGGCGAGTGGCAGCTGCCCCCGAGCGTGGCGGCGAAGGCGCGCTCGGCCCGCAGGCGCACGAACGATTCCTCGTGGTGCAGCGCGCGCAGCGCGTCGCGCGCGAACGCGTCGTCCTCGCGGCACTCGATGCCGATCACGCCCTGTCCGACCGCCGGCAGCGACAGTCCGGGATCGAGCACCTCGGTGATGCGGGCGCCCAGGCCCAGCCGCTCGAGGCCGGCGCAGGCGAGCAGTATCGCGTCGAGGTGGCCTTCCTCGAGCCGGCGCAGCCGCGTGTCGACGTTGCCTCGCAGCAGCTCGAGCGACAGGTCGCTGCGGACGCTCTTGAGCTGCGACTGGCGGCGCGGGCTCGACGTGCCGACGCGCGCGCCGGGCGGCAGGTCGCGGAAGCGCGAGTATCTCAGCGAGAGGAAGGCGTCGAGCGGGTTGGCGCGTGGCAGCGCTGCGGCGATGCAGAAGCCGGGGGGCAGCTCGCTCGGCACGTCCTTCATCGAGTGCACGGCGATGTCGGCGCGGCGCTCCTGCAGCGCGATCTCGAGTTCCTTGACGAAGAGTCCCTTGCCGCCCACTTCCGCGAGCGCACGGTCCTGCACGCGGTCGCCCTGGGTGGTCATCGGGACCAGCTCGACGTCGAGGCCCGGGTGCGCCTCGCGCAGCAGGGCCGCGACGTGTTCTGCCTGCCAGAGCGCGAGCTGGCTGCGGCGCGTGGCGATGCGTAGCGTGCGGGACAAGGGATGCTCTCCGATCCGGTTTGTTCAGGGTTGGGGCTGGTGCAGGCCCAGGCGTTCCTCGCGCTCGTAGCGGAACAGCGCCACGAGCAGGCCGAGCACGATGGGCCCGACGAAGAGTCCGATGAAGCCGAACGCGGCGAGTCCGCCCATCACGCCGATGAACACCGCGAGCGTCGGTACCGAGGCCTGGCCCGAGATCAGGATGGGCCGCAGCAGGTTGTCCGCAAGGCCGACCGCGATCACGCCCCATGCCGCGAGGAAGGTCGCATGCCCGTAGTCGCCCGTGGCGACGAGATACAGCACGCCCGGCACCCAGACCAGGCTCGCGCCCACGACCGGGATCAGCGCGGACAGCGTCGCGACGACGCCGAAGACGAGCGGCGAGGGCAGGCCGGCCATGCGGAAGCCGATGCCCACCAGCATGCCCTGCACGAGCGCGGTGAGGCCGATGCCGAGGAAGACGGCGCGCGTGACGTCGAGTAGGTGGCGCCAGAGACGGGCGCGGCGCTGCTCCTCGATCGGCAGCAGGATCACGAGGTCCCGGGCCATCCTCGGGCCGTCACGCAGCAGGAAGAACAGCACGAACAGCATCAGCGCCAGGTTGACCACCGTGCCGAGCGCTCCGAGCACCACCGAGCCGCCGGACGCGACGAGCGCCTGCAGGACCTGCCGGCCGCCCTCGACGAGCCAGCCGCGCAGATCGCCGATCGAGACGCCGGCGTTGGCCTGCAGCCACGCGATGCCCGCGTCGATCCACGGCCACGACGGCAGCTTCAGCGAAGAACCGTCGCGCAGTCCGGGCAGTCGCGTGTCGAATTCCTGCAGCAGCTGCGTCGCCTGCGCCGCGACCGCCCCCGCGATGATCGTGAGGGGCAGCAGGAACAGCACGACGGTCATGGCGAGCGTGATCGAGCTCGCGAGCCGCGGCCGCCCGCCGAGCCGCCTCGCGACCCGCTCGTTGACCGGGGCCAGGAGCGCACCGAGCAGCATGGCCCAGACGAGCGGCTGCCAGAGCGGCACGACGATCCGGAGCACCAGGTAGCCGAGGCCGACGAGCAGCACGATGGCGCCGAGCCTGGCGTACAGCTGCCGGTCCGCGGACTTCCGTGCAGGCTGGGAATCGTTCCCGGATTCGTCCTGGAGGGCGCTCATTCAGTGTCCGCTCCGCAGTCGGCGCAGGGCCTCGACGGCGTGGCGGCGGCTCACCGGCAGCGCCTCGCCGGCGCCCTTCATCCGCACGACGTAGTGGCCGTCCTCGCCGCGCTCGATCGACGCGACCTGCCGCACGGCGACGAGCGAGTTGCGGTGGATGCGCACGAAGTCCGGCGCGAATTCGTCCGCGAGGGCGCGCAGGGACTCGTCGATCAGGTCGCGGCCGGCGCGATGGTGCACGGTGACGTATTTCTGGTCCGCCGTGAAGCAATGGACGTCCTCGATCGGGATCAGCCGCAGCTGCTCGCCCAGCCGGGCGCAGATCTGCGACCGCCGCTGGCCGAGGCGCGACTGCTCGGCGAGGCGCGAAAGCTGCGGCGCCGCGACGCGCGCAGCGTGGCGGATCGCGCGCGCGAGCTTCTCCTGGCGCACGGGTTTCAGCAGGTAGCCGACGGCCTGCGTCTCGAACGCCTCGAGCGCGTGCTGGTCGTAGGCGGTCGTGAAGATCACGGCCGGCGGGTGCGCAAACGAGCTCAGGTGCCGGGCGGCCTCGATCCCGTCCATGCCCGGCATGCGGATGTCGAGCAGCACCACGTCGGGCGACAGCTCGGCGCAGAGCTGCAGCGCCTCGCCGCCATTGCCCGCCTCGCCGACCACGGCGACCTCACGAACGTCGCCCAGCATCCGGCGCAGGCGTTCCCGGGCGGGGGGTTCGTCGTCGACGATCAGGGTGCGGATTGCTTCCAAGTCGGCACGGGTCGGTCGGGCAGAGGCGCGCATTGTCCGACGTAGCGCCTCGCCGTGTCACCACGGGCCTGGGGGGCGGCCGGCCGGGTCGAGCACCTTCGGGAAGCGGAGCCGCACCCGGTACTCGGTCTCGCGTTCGTCCACCTCGATCGACGCCCGGCCCGGAAATGCGAGATCGAGGCGCTGGCGGATGTTGTCGAGCGCCATGCGGTTGCCGGAGCGGAGCGTCCGCGCGGCGGTGGCGACGGGGTTCGTGACCTCGATGACGATCTCTACGCCGTCGGTGCTGCCGTCGATCACGACGGTGCCGCCGTCGGGCAGCTGCTCGATGCCGTGGCCGATCGCGTTCTCGAGCAGCGGCTGCAGCAGCAGGCTCGGCACGACCGCCTGCGGCGGCAGGTCGCCCACCTGCCAGCGGACGTGCAGCCGGTCGCCGAGCCGCAGCTGCTCGATGCGCTGGTAGATCCTCGAGACCTCGAGTTCCTCGCGCAGCGTGATCTGCGCGCGCTGCTCGCTGAGGCTCACGCGGAAGAGATCCGCGAGGTCCTCGATGGCCTCCTCGGCACGCGCCGGGTCGGTCCTCGTGAGCGCCGCGATCGTGTTCATGCTGTTGTAGAGGAAGTGCGGGCGGATGCGGGCCTGCAGCGCGCGGATCCGCGAGCGTGCCTCGAGCTCGACGCTGCGCCGCCACTCGTGCGCGACGTAGAAGTAGCGCAGCGCGAGGGCGCCGACGATCGTGGCGATCAGGAGGTTCGGCAGCACGAAGGCCGCGTGGCCCTCGGGGAACAGCCCCGATGGCAGGCCCACCCGCTCGGCCCACAGCCGGCCGGCCTGGAAGACGACCTCCGAGACCGCCGCGACGGTGCCCACCATCAGCCCAAGCGCGCCGACGACCGCCCGACGCAGCGACTGCCGCGCGAGCCACGGCCGCGCCTTGCAGAGCACGGCGGCGCACAGGAGGCCGGTCCAGAGCAGGTAGGCCGCGGTGCGCGCGAGCTCGGTCCAGAAGAGGGCAGGGTCGTCGGCACCGGCGAGCGCCAGCACGACCGCGAGCAGCGCGGCGATCAGCACGATCGCGAGCACCGCGCGCGCCTCGCAGAAGTCGGGAAGGAAGAAACCTCTGCTCCCCGTGCCGTCGGGCGGCGACGGAGGCCGGCTGCTCATGGCTCGCCGCTGGGCGACCGCGCCGCCGCGGCCGGCGCGAACATCGCGTCCTTCAGGCGGAAGATGGTCGAGATGTCCTCGTCGCCGTGGCCCTGCTCGATGAGCCGGCGATAGTGCAGCAGCGTCATCTCGACCACCGGCAGCTGCACGCCGTGGCGCGCGGCCATGTCGTGGCAGATGCCGAGGTCCTTCGCGTGCAGGCGCACGCGGAAGCCGGGCGGATATGCATCGCGGACCATGTTGGGCGCGCGGTGCACGAAGTACCAGCTCGAGCCGGCGCCCTTGCCGAGCGTCTCGATCAGCGCTTCGAGCGGCAGGCCCTCGGCCTTCGCGAAGGCCATCGCCTCCGCGACGGCCTGGATGATGCCGGCGCACATGATCTGGTTCGTGGCCTTCGCAGCCTGGCCCGCCCCGCTTGCGCCGAAGTGCGTGATCGTCCGACCCATCGCGGCGAGAACCGGCCGAACGCGCTCGAAGGACTCCGCCGACCCGCCGACCATGATCGCGAGCGTGCCGTCGCGGGCGCCCTCGACTCCGCCGCTCACCGGAGCGTCGAGGAATGCGACGGAGTGGGCAGCGAGCCGCTCGGCGGCGGTGCGTGCCGTGTCGGCCGCGACCGTCGAGCAGTCGATCACGATCGAGCCGGGTCGCAGTGCGGGGCGCAGCGCGTCGACCACTTCGAGCACGTCGGCATCGGCGGAGACGCAGGTCACGACGACGTCGCAGCGCGCGGCGAGCTCCGCGAGGGTGGAGGGGGCCTCGACGCCCGTTTCTCCGGCCAGGGCTTCAGCGCGTGCAGTGGTGCGGTTCCAGACGGCCGCGAGGAGGCCCGCGGCGTGCAGGCGCCGTGCCATGCCGACGCCCATCGCCCCGAGCCCCACGAATCCGACGGCGTGCGGCACGGCTACTGGCCGGTGCAGAACTCGTCCATCGTCTGCTTCGCGTTGGCGCGCGCGGCGTCGATCTCCTCCGAGGAGAGGTAGCGGCGCTCGCCCTCCGTGGAGCCGGGTTCGAACAGGCGACGGGCGTTCATCATCGACTCGTAGCGCTCGCGCGACTCGACGCAGCGCTTGGCGCGGTCCTCGGCTGTGAGTTCCTCGGTTTTCTTCGCGTCCGTCGCCTTCTGCACCGCGTCGGTGCGTGCCTTGTCCGCCTCGGCGTACTGCTTCTTCTGCTCGTCGTACCGGCGGGCCACCTCGACCGTGTCGGTCGTCGACGTCCGCACGTCGAGTCGCTCGGCGGGCAGCGTCTGGGGACGGTCCGTGTAGATCGTGCGTCCCTCGGAATCCGTGGTCTTGAAGACCTCGCCCGCCTGAGCCGTTACTGCGAGCAGGCAGGCCGCGAGGGCGGTGAGCTTCGGTTTCATCCGGTCGGCCTCCATGGGAGGCCCGAGTCTAGCAGGAGCGGCGCCGGGCGCCTCCGAACGGCTTCCGGGCGACCCTAAAGTGCGAACTGCACCTCAGAGGAATAAGGTGTCAGGAAAAGGTGTCAGACATATTTTCCGTCCGGAAAATATGTCTGACACCTTTTCCTCTTCCTCCAGAAAAAAAAGCGGGCGCCGAAGCGCCCGCAAGCGGGGGAGAAGGCGACCGGACCAGGAACCGGCCGCCTTCCACAGACTCCGTCAGTTGTAGGCGCGCTCGCCGTGGGACACGGTGTCGAGGCCCTCGCGCTCCTGTTCCTCGGTGACCCTGAGGCCGATCACGAGGTCCACGATCTTGAAGGCGATCGCGGCGACGATGCCCGACCAGAGCAGGCTCACCACAACGCCCCAGAGCTGGGCCTTGAACTGTCCGGCCATCGAGTACTCGCCGACCGCGTTCGCCACGTAGTCGTACACGCCGGTGCCGCCGAGCGCGGGAGAGCAGAACACCGCCGTCAGGAGCGCGCCGACGATGCCGCCCACGCAGTGCACGCCGAACACGTCGAGCGAGTCGTCGTAGCCGAACTTGCTCTTGAGTCCCGCGACGGCCCACAGGCACACGAGGCCCGCGACGAGGCCGATCGCGATCGCGCCCATCGGGCCCACCCAGCCGCAGGCCGGCGTGATGGCCACGAGTCCGGCGACCGCGCCCGAGGCCGCGCCGAGCATCGTGGGCGTGCCGCGGTGGATCCACTCGGCGAAGCTCCAGGCGAGGGCCGCGGCGGCGGTGGCGAGGATCGTGTTCGCGAACACCATGCCGGCGAAGCCGTTGGCCTCGAGGCCCGAGCCGACGTTGAAGCCGAACCAGCCGACCCACAGCAGCGAGGCGCCGACCATGACGAGCGGCAGGTTGTGCGGCGGCATGGCCGTCGTGCGGTAGCCGATGCGCTTGCCGATCATGATCGCGCCCACGAGGCCCGCGATGCCCGCGTTGATGTGCACGACGGTGCCGCCCGCGAAGTCGAGCGCGCCCTTCTGGAACAGGAAGCCCGCGCCGGCCGTGGCCGCGGCAGCCGCGTCGGCGTCGGTGTAGGCGTCCGGGCCGGCCCAGAACCACACCATGTGCGCGATCGGCAGGTACGAGAAGGTGAACCACAGCACCGTGAACAGCAGCACCGCGCCGAACTTGATGCGCTCCGCGAAGGCGCCGACGATCAGCGCCGGCGTGATGGCGGCGAAGGTGAGCTGGAAGACGAAGTAGACGTACTCGGGGATGTAGACGCCCTTGCTGAAGGTCGCCGCCAGCGAATCCGTCGCCATGCCCTGCATGAACAGGCGGTCGAACCCGCCGATGAAGGCGTTGCCCGCGGTGAACGCGAGGCTGTAGCCGTAGGTCGCCCACAGCAGCGCGATCATGCTGAAGATCATGAAGACCTGCATGAGCAGGGACAGCACGTTCTTCGAGCGGGCCATGCCGCCGTAGAACAGCGCGAGCCCGGGGATGGTCATCAGGATGACCAGCACGGTTGCGGTGAGCATCCATGCGGTGTCGCCCTTGTCGGGCACGGGCGCGTCCTGTGCGTACCCCAGCGCGGGGGCGAGCAGGGGCAGCAGCGCGAGCGCCGTCCGCGCCATGCCGGTGGTGCCGAACAGTCTGGAACGAATCACGATTACTCTCCTGGTACGCTCGGGAAAACTCTGTAGGGAAGGGCGCGCGGGCTCAGAGCGCCTCGGCGCCGGCCTCGCCGGTGCGGATCCGCACGGCGTGGTGCAGCCGGGTCACGAAGATCTTGCCGTCGCCGATCTTTCCGGTCCGGGCCACGTTGGTGATCGCCTCGATCACCTGTTCGGCGACGGTGTCGTCGACCGCGATCTCGACCTTGGTCTTCGGCAGGAAGTCGACGCGGTACTCCGCGCCGCGATAGATCTCGGTGTGGCCGCGCTGGCGGCCGAAGCCCTGCACCTCGGTGACCGTCACGCCCTGCACGCCGATGTCGGCGATGGCCTGCCGCACGTCATCGACCTTGAACGGCTTGATGATGGCGGTGATCAACTTCATGGAGGGCCTCCCTGCGCCGCACACCGGCGCCCGACGACCCTCGATGCAGGAACCGTGCCACGGCGCGAGGGCCCGTCTTTTCGGCCCGAGCCCCTGCCCGGGGCCTCCTGCGGCCCGGCATCCGCACCGTTTTGGCGCGCCGTCCCCCGCCTCGCGCTTCACCCCGGAGCGCAACCTCCCGCTCTTCCTCATAAACTGTCCCCTTTCCACTCACGCCCTCCACGCCATGTCGTCCTTCGACCCTCGCCTCATCGACGATCTCGCCCGGCGGCTCGCGGCCTCCGTGCCGGAGGGCGCGCTCGCGCTGCGGCGCGACCTCGAGCAGAACTTCAAGGGCCTGCTGCAGTCCCAGCTCGCGCGGCTCGACCTCGTGACGCGCGAGGAATTCGACGTGCAGGCCGCGGTACTCAAGCGGACCCGGGAGAAGCTCGCCGACCTCGAGTCGCGCCTGTCGTCGCTCGAGTCCGGCGACACCTAGCGCCGCATGCCCATCCGCGTCGTCGGCGGCTATCTCTCGCCCTACGTGCGGAAGGTGCTCGCGTGCCTCGAGTACAAGGGGCTCGCCTACGAGATCGACCCGATCGTCGCGTTCTACGGCGACGAGCGCTTCGGGAGCCTGAGCCCGCTCCGGCGCGTTCCGGTGCTCGTCGACGACCGCGTGACGCTCGCGGACTCGACGGTGATCTGCGAGTACCTCGAGGACCGCTACCCGACCCCGGCGCTGCATCCGGAGGACGTCGTCGATCGGGCGCGGGCACGGTGGCTCGAGGAGTACGCGGACTCTCGCATGGGCGACGTCTTCGTCTGGGGACTGTTCGACGCGATCGCCTGCTTCCTGCGCAATGCGGCGTTCGCCCGCTACAAGGTCGACCCGCTGCGCTGGCCGCGCACGGCGACGTTCGTGGACCGGGTGCTCGCGCTCGACTGTCTCGCGCGGCTGCAGCCCTACGAGGCCCCGATGCTGCGTACCCCGATCCCCGCACAGCGCGAGGCGCTCGTCGCCGCAGGTGCACCGGTGAGCGCGGACACCCTGGCAGGGGCGATGCCGCGCCGGGGGGTGCCGCGCGGAGGCTAGCCGGCCGCGGTCGGACCCGGATCCCCGATGAGACGCGGCGCGACGTCGACGACGATCACCAGCGCCATTACCACGAGCAGCACCCCGAAAAGCCGGCGCAGCACCGGCTGCGGCAGGCGCCGGGCCAGGCGGTTGCCTGCGAGACTGCCTGCGATGCCGACCGCCGACACGACGAGCAGCACCGGCCAGTCGAGCGCCAGCGACTCGCGCTCGAGCACGACCAGGTACTTCGCGAAGCCCGTGTATGCATTCAGGGAGATGATCGCGAGGCTCGTGCCGACCGCGTTCGACATCGACACGCCGGCAAGCAGCACCAGCGCCGGAACGATCAGGAACCCGCCCCCGACGCCCACCAGTCCGCTCAGCGCGCCGACGCCAAGTCCGCCGGCCACGATCGCCGCCCTGCGTGGCTCGCGCGCCCCGGCGGCAACGGGGCTGGCGCGCAGCATGCGCCACGCGGCGAGCAGCATGACGCACGCGAAGAGGGCGAGCTGCAGCGTGCCCGGGACCCAGCGCGCGAGCGTGGCGCCGAGCAGCGCTCCCGCCATGCCGGGGACGCCGAACCAGCCGACGTTCGGCCAGTCCACCTGGCGATGCAGCGCGTAGGGCACGCTAGCCGCGGTCGCAATCAGCCCCACCACGAGCAGCGACCCGCCGATCGCGGCTTTCTCGGGATGCCCGAGCAGATAGTGCAGTACCGGGACGGTCAGGATCGACCCGCCCGAGCCCAGCAGCCCGAGGCTCAGGCCGATCACGAGCGCACCGGCGAGCGCGAGGATCATGCGCGGAGCCCGCCGCTCACTCGCTGCAGAAGGCGGCAGCGCGGGCCTCGCGGTCCGGGAGCTGCCCGGGATCCCGCGGACAATAGATGTCCTGCAGCAGCGCCATCACGCGGACCACCGGGCCGTCGGGTATCGAGTAGTGGATCGTCTGCGCTTCGCGGCGCGTGGCCACGAGCCCGAGCTCGCGCAGGACCGCGAGGTGCTGCGACAGCGCGGACTGGCTGAGCTCGAGGCGCTGGTTCAGCTCGCCGACCGACAGCGGACCGTCGATGAGGTGGCAGAGGATGTGCAGCCGTTGCTCGTTGCCGAGCGCCTTCATGAGCCGGGCGGCGTCCGCGGCGTGCGCCCGCATGAGCTCGCTGGCGGCCGGGTCTGGCGCAGGGGCGCAGTCGTTCTCGGTCGGGGCAGGTGTCATGTCGTCGGAAGTCCTCCGTCGAAGACAGGCTAATCAGGCTTGACTAAATTAGCAAGCACTAATATTGTGGTCCGGAGCCCACAGTCCAGGAGCCGAAATGCCGCCCACCGTGACGCCGTTCCACCACGCGCCGACCGGCACGTGGTCCTACGTCGTCGCCGATCCCGCGACGGGCGAGGCGGCGGTCGTCGACCCGGTGCTCGATTTCGACTGGCGTTCCGGACGCACCGGCACGGCCGCGGCCGACCTGCTGCTTGCACACATCGAGGCCGCCGGACTGCGAGTGCGCTGGATCCTCGAGACGCACGCCCACGCCGACCATGTCTCGAGCGCGCCGTACCTGCAGTCGCGCGCCGGCGGCGTCATCGCGATCGGCCGGGGCATCCTCGCCGTGCAGGCGACCTTCAAGCGCATCTTCGGACTGGGCGACGAGTTCGTGCCGGACGGCCGCCAGTTCGACCGCCTGCTCGACCACGGCGATCGGCTCGAGCTCGGTGCGATCGAGGGGCGCGTCATCGCGACGCCGGGCCACACGAGCGACAGTGTGTCCTATCTCTTCGGTGACGCGCTCTTTCCCGGCGACACGATCTTCATGCCGGACGGCGGCACGGCCCGCTGCGACTTCCCGGGCGGCGACGCGGCACAGCTCTACCGGTCCGTGCAGTCACTCTACGCACTGCCGCCCGAAACGCGGGTCTTCGTCTGCCACGACTACGCGCCGGGCGGCCGCGAGCCCCTCTGCGAGACGACCATCGCCGCGCAGCGGTCGTCGAACATCCACCTGCGGGCCGGTACGGCCGAGGCCGAGTTCGTCGCGATGCGCTGCGCGCGCGACGCGACGCTCGACGTGCCGAACCTGATCGTCCCGTCGGTGCAACTCAACATCCGGGCCGGGCGCATGCCGCCGCCGGACCCCGACGGCGTGAGCTACCTGCGCGTGCCGCTCGACGTGCTCGGCCGCCCGCTCTGAACACCCATCCACACCCTGACCACGGATCCTCACCCATGCATCACGACACCCACGTCACCGACGCGAGCCCCGAGCAGGTCCACGCCTGGCTCGCCAACGGCGAGATCCTGCTCGTGGACGTCCGCGAGCCCAACGAGTACGCGTTCGAGCGCATCCACGGCGCACTGCTTTATCCCCTGTCGACCTTCGACGCCGGTGCGCTGCCGATGGAAGGCCGCAAGCTGGTGCTGCACTGCGGGTCCGGCAAGCGCTCGCTGACGGCGGCGCACAAGCTGCAGGCCGCGGGCCACGGCCACCTCACGCACCTCGCGGGCGGCATCCAGGCGTGGAAGGCCGCCGGCCTGCCCGTCATCCGCATCGACCCGCAAACCGGCCGCGTCATCGAAGACGGCCGGCGCTGACCCCTGCCCAAGGAGAGCCCTGCCATGAGCATCGACCGCATCGTGCTGGCGTTCGCCGGCTTCATGATCCTCGCGAGCCTGGTGCTCGGCGTGTACGTGAGCCCGTACTGGTTCTGGTTCACCGCGTTCGTGGGCGCGAACCTGTTCCAGTCGGCGTTCACGGGTTTCTGCCCGCTCGTGCTGATCCTGCGCAAGCTGGGCGTGCAGCCCGGCGCCGCGTTCTGAGTCCCTGGGGAGACGCGACATGCGGCGAGCCGGCCTTGCCCTGCGGGCCTCCGCGACGATC
>RPQJ01000028.1 GCA_003819815.1 Lysobacterales bacterium | reverse complement strand
GCGGGTTCAGCGCGGCCCGGACGCGCGGCCGGCGGCCTCTTCGCGGCGCGTCGCCCAGAGCGAGGCGACGACGCCTCCGGCGAGCGTCCCGACGATGATGCCGAGCGAGACCAGGTTGGGCACGTGGTAGAAGTTCACGAGCAGCATCTTCACGCCGACGAACGCGAGGATCAGCACCAGGCTGTACTTCAGGTAGCGGAACATCGCCATGAGCCCGGCCACCGCGAAATACAGCGAACGCAGGCCGAGGATCGCGAACGCGTTCGAGGTGAAGACGATGAACGGGTCGCGCGTGACGGCGAGGATCGCCGGGATCGAATCGACGGCGAACACGACGTCCGTGAGCTCGACCATCACCAGCGCGACGAAGAGCGGCGTCGCGTGCAGCCGGCCGTCGCGGCGCACGAAGAACCGGGCCCGGTCGAGTTCCTCCGTGACGGGCACGAACCGGCGGACGAGGCGCGCGGGGAAGCTCGTGCCGAAGTCCCGATCCTCGTCGTCGTCCCGCAGCATCCTGAGCGCCGAGAGCAGCAGGATCGCGCCGAAGACGTAGAACATCCAGTCGAACTGCCGCAGCAGCGCGGCCCCGGCGATGATCATGAGGCCGCGCAGCACGATCGCGCCGACGATGCCCCAGAACAGGACGCGGTACTGGTAGAGCGGCGGGATCCTCAGGTAGGCAAAGATCAGCGCGATGACGAAGATGTTGTCGACCGAGAGCGACCACTCGAGCAGGTAGCCGGTCACGTACAGGATGACGGCGTCGTGGCCGCTCGCGACCTCGGCGGCGGGCACGAACCCGAGCCAGCGGTGCTCGTAGAGGCCGTAGATCACGGCAGTGAACGACATCGCGACGCTGACCCAGACGCCGGTCCAGAAGAGCGCCTGCCGGACCGAGAGCTCCGCCGACTCCCGATGCAGCACGCTCAGGTCGAGGAAGAGCAGCGTCAGGAAGAACGCGAGGAAAGCCCCCCAGACGAGTTCCATCAGGGGGCTCCGCCGGCTCCGGTCCGCCGCAGCGACGGGGTCACGGCATTTCGTCGACCGCGCCCTTCTCCCGCTGGGCGGGCATCAGGTCGCGGGCGGAAAGCTTGAGATCGAGCGCCACCGAGCTCGCCACGAAGATCGACGAGTAGGTGCCGACGAACACGCCGATGGCGAGCGCGACCGAGAATCCGCGCAGAACGTCCCCGGCGATGAAGAGCAGCGAGAAGACCGCGATCAGCGTCGTGACGCTCGTCATCAACGTCCGCGACAGCGTGTCGTTGATCGCGAGGTCGATGGTCTCGGCGGGGCTCCGGTTGCGCGTCATCACGAAACGCTCGCGGATGCGGTCGAACACGACCACGGTGTCGTTGAGCGAATAGCCGACGACCGCGAGGATCGCGGCGAGCGTCGGCAGGTCGAACGTGAGCTGGGTCGCCGCGAAGAACCCGAGCACCAGGATCGGATCGTGCAGCGCCGCGATGATCGAGCCCACGCCGAGCTTCCACTGGAAGCGGAACGCTACGTACGCCATGATCAGCAGGAAGGAAAAGAGCGCGGCAAGCGCGCCCTGTTCGGCGAGTTCGGCCCCGATCTGCGCGCCTACGACCTCGGTGCGTCGCAGCTGCACGCCCGGCGCCGTCGACTCGACCGCGGCGAGCACGTCCTGGCCCACCTGCGCGGTGTTCTCGCCCGGCTTCGGCAGCAGCCGCACGAGCACGTCGCGATCCGACCCGAAGCTCTGCACCGTCGCGTCGCCGTGGCCGGCCGTCGCGAGCGCTCCGCGGACCTCGTCGAGGTTCGCGGCCTGCGGGAAGCTGAGCTCGAGCACGACTCCGCCCGTGAAGTCGATGCCGAGGTTGAGGCCGCGGACGGCGATCAGCGCGAGCGACGCGAAGATCAGGATGCCCGAGATCGCATACCACCGCTTGCGCAGCGGCATGAAGCGGAAGTTCGTCTGCTTCTTGAAGAATTCCATGCCGTTGCCTCAGATCGGGAGCGCTTCGAGCCTGCGGCGCCGGCCCCAGACCAGGTGGATGATCGCGCGGCTGCCAAGGATCGCGGAGAACAGCGAGGTCAGGATGCCGAGGCACAGCGTCACGGCGAACCCGCGGACGGGCCCGGTGCCGAACGTGAAGAGCACGATGCCCGCGATGAGCGTCGTGATGTTCGAGTCCGCGATCGCCGAGAACGCCTTGTCGAAGCCGGCGTTGATCGCGGCATGCGGACTCATGCCGTTGCGCAACTCCTCGCGTATGCGCTCGTAGATCAGCACGTTCGCGTCCGCAGCCATGCCGACCGTGAGCACGATGCCCGCGATGCCCGGCAGCGACAGCGTCGCCTGCAGCAGCGACATGAGCGCGATGAGCAGCACCATGTTCGTGAAGAGCACGACCGCGGCCGCGACTCCGAACTTCCGGTAGTAGACCATCAGGAAGATGTACATCCCGACGAGGCCGATCAGCAGCGCCTGGAAGCCGCGCGTGACGTTGTCCTGGCCGAGGCTCGGGCCCACGGTGCGCTGCTCCACGATGTAGAGCGGTGCCGCGAGAGAGCCCGCGCGCAGCAGCAGCGCGAGTTCCCGCGCTTCGCCCGCGAGGAGCCCGGTGATCTGGAAGTTGCTGCTGAACACGCCGCGGATCGTCGCGACGCTGATGACTTCCTCCTCGGTGCACTCGTTGCCGGACCGCACCCCGCGGCAGGGCTGGTCCTCGGCCACCCGCTTCTTCTCGATGAACACGACGGCCATCGGCTGGCCGAGGTTCTCCCGCGTGGTCGCGAGCATCTCGGCGGCGCCCCGGGCGTCGAGCGTGACGAACACCGCCGGCTGGCCCTCGGAGAACCCGGAACTCGCATCGACGAGCTGCTCGCCCGAGACGATCATGTCGCGCTTCAGAAGCACCGACCCGCCCTCGCGGCGCTGGTAGAGCCTCGAGCCGAGCGGCGCCCGGCCGGTCTGCTCGGCCTGGACCGCGTCGTTCTGGTCGTCGACCAGGCGGAACTCGAGCGTTGCGGTCGCACCGAGCACCCGCAGCGCCTCGTTCGGGTCCTGCACTCCGGGCAGCTGGACGGTGATGCGATCGACGCCCTGGCGGGCGACGATCGGCTCGGTCACGCCGAGCTCGTCGACGCGATTGCGCAGCGTCGTGATGTTCTGCTGGATGGCGAAGTCCTGCCGCTGGCGGATCTGGTCCGGCGTCAGACGGACCGTGACGGAGCCGCCCTCGCCGAGCGTGGCCGCCTCGAGGCGCAGGTTCGGGTCGCGCTGGCGCAGCAGCGTGGTCACCCGGTCGGCATCGGCCCCGTTCTTGAGCTCGATGCGGACGCCGTCGTTGCCGAGGGCCTCGATGCCGGTGTACTGGATCCGTTCGTTGCGGAGTAGCGTGCGGTAGTCGCGCTCCATCCCCGCGATCAGCTGCTTCACCGCACCCGCGACGTCGACCTCGTACAGGAAGTAGACGCCGCCCCGCAGGTCGAGACCGAGGTTCATCGGGCGCAGCCCGATGGCGCGCATCCACCCCGGCATGCGCGATTCCTGCGAGAGCGCGACGAGGTATTCGTCGGGCGCCGCCTCGCGGATCGCCGCTCGTGCCGCCGCCTGCTGCTCCAGTGTCTCGAAGCGCAGCACGAGGCGATCCTCCTCGAGCCACCCGGCGTCGACGGACACGCCCTTGGCGCCGAGGATGCCCTCGACGGCTGCGCGCATCTCCGGGTTGAACGGCGCGCGGTCCTCGCGAGAGAGGTGCAGGGACGGGGCCTCGCCGAAGACGTTCGGCAGCGCGAACAGCAGTCCGAGCGCCACGACGATCGCGACCAGCCAGACTCGCCAGGCCGGGTAACTGTGCATGCGAAGGTTTCCTCGGGACTCAGGCGGTCTTGATCGTGCCCTTCGGCAGGACGCTCGCGACCGTGTGTCGCTGGACCTTGACCCGAACGCCGTCGGCGATCTCGACGGTCAGGAACTGGTCGCCGGTCTCCGTGACCTTGCCGAGCATGCCGCCGCTCGTGACGACCTCGTCGCCGACCCCGAGCGCCGCTACCATGGCCTTGTGTTCCTTCGCGCGCCTGGCCTGCGGCCGGATCAGCATGAAGTAGAACACGACGAAGATGAGGACGAGCGGCAGCAGCTGTACGAAGGCATTGGGCTGCGAGCCGCCGGCGGACTGTGCCAAGGCGGTGGGAATCAACCACTCCATCGAAGGACTCCTGTGAACGGGCCCCGTCAGGGTCCCAAAAAAGGCGTCGGATTATACCCGAGGCGCCGACGCAGTGCCGGACGAGCCTGCGCCCCCCTCGGGACCTGCGAGGAATGCCGCCGCAAAACGCGCATAGTCGCCCTGCTCGACCGCCATGCGGATCCGCCGCATCAGCCCGATGTAGTAGTGCAGGTTGTGGATCGTGTGGAGCCGGGCGCCGAGGATCTCGTTGCAGCGGTCGAGGTGTCGCAGGTAGGCCCGCGTGTAGTTGCGGCACGTGTAGCAGTCGCAGGCGGGGTCGAGCGGCCGCGTGTCCCGCTGGTGGGCGGCGTTGCGGATCTTGACCACGCCCCCGCTCGTGAACAGGTGGCCGTTGCGCGCGTTGCGGGTCGGCATCACGCAGTCGAACATGTCGACGCCCCGGGCGACCGCCTGGACGATGTCCGCCGGCGTGCCGACGCCCATCAGGTACCTCGGCTGCCCTGCGGGCATCCTCGGCGCGAGCGCCTCGAGCACTGCGTTGCGCTCCGCTGCGGGTTCGCCGACTGCGAGGCCGCCCACGGCATAGCCGTCGAAACCGATCCCTGCCAGCGTCTCGAGCGACTCGAGCCGGAGGGCCAGGTGGGTGCCCCCCTGCACGATGCCGAACAGCGCGTTCGGGTTAGCGAGCTCGCGGAACGCCGCCTGGCTGCGCCGCGCCCAGCGCATCGACAGCTCCATCGAGCGGCGCGCCTCGGCCTCAGTCGCGGGATACGGCGGGCACTCGTCGAACACCATCACGACGTCCGAGTCGAGGTCGGTCTGCACGCTCATGGAGACCTCGGGGCTCAGGAACACCGGATCGCCGTTCACGGGCGAGCGGAAGTGCACCCCCTGCTCCGAGAGCTTGCGCAGCTCGGCGAGGCTGAAAACCTGGAAGCCGCCGGAGTCCGTGAGTATCGGACCCGGCCAGTGCATGAACCCGTGCAGGCCTCCGTGCGCCCGCACGACGTCGGAGCCCGGCCGCAGCATCAGGTGGAACGTGTTGCCGAGCACGATTTCGGCACCGAGGCCCGTGAGTTCCTCGGGCGTCATCGCCTTCACCGTGCCGTACGTCCCGACCGGCATGAAGACCGGCGTCTCGACGGTGCCCCGGCGCAGATGCAGGCGGCCGCGCCGCGCGAGGCCGTCGCCGGCAAGCAGCTCGAACCTCACGGCGCCTCCCGGGGCGCGAGCGCCGCGGACTCGGGCTCGACGAACATCGCGTCGCCGTAGCTGAAGAAGCGGTAGCGCCGCTCGACCGCGTGCCGGTAGGCCGTGAGCACGTGATCGCGCCCCGCGAAGGCGCTCACGAGCATCAGCAGCGTCGACTCGGGCAGGTGGAAGTTGGTGACCAGCGCGTCGATGACCCTGAAACGGTAGCCCGGCGTGATGAAGAGCCGCGTGTCTCCGGCGTACGCGGCGAGCGGCCCCTGCGCCGCCGCCGATTCGAGGGCGCGTACCGCGGTCGTCCCGACGGCCACGATCCGCCCCCCGCGGGCACGGCACTCCGCGATCGCAGCGACGGTCGCCGCCGGCACGACCGCGAGCTCCGCGTGCATGCGGTGCTCGCTGACGTCATCGACACGGACGGGTTGGAACGTGCCCGCACCGACGTGCAGCGTGACGTGCGCGGTGCTGACGCCGCGCGAAGCGCATTCGGCAAGCACGTCGGAATCGAAGTGCAGTCCGGCCGTCGGGGCTGCGACGGCGCCGGGCTCGCGCGCATAGACCGTCTGGTAACGCTCGCGGTCGAACGGCTCGGCCGCCCGCCGAAGGTACGGCGGCAGCGGCATCTCGCCGCAGCGCTCGAACACACTCGCCGCGTCTTCCTCGAACGCGAGGATCCAGAACTCGCCGTCCCGCCCTTCGACCGAGGCCCCGGGCCCGTTTTCGATCACGATCTCCGAGCCCGCGGCGGGAGTCTTGCTCGAGCGAAGCTGCACGAGCGCACGGCGCGGCCCGACGAGCCGTTCGAGCAGCACCTCGACCTTGCCGCCCGTGTCCTTGCGGCCGTGCAGCCTCGCCGGCACGACGCGCGTGTCGTTGAACACGAGCAGGTCGCCGGGTCGCAGCAGCGTCGGAAGGTCGCGGAAGCCCAGGTCGACGAGCCGGCCCGTGCTGCCGTCGAGCCGCAGCAGGCGGCTGTCGCTGCGACGGGCGGTCGGCCGGCGCGCGATCAACTCGTCCGGAAGCTCGTAGTGGAAGTCGCCTCGCCGCATGGGGCGCGCATGCTAGCAGAGGCGCGGCGGAGCCCGGCCGTCGGGCCGGCTCCGCCGCAGGAAGGTCAGCCCTGGGTGGATCCTGCGGGCTGCGCGACCGCCACGCGGCCTGGCGCCGCGTCTCCGCACTGGAGCATCGGCGATTCCTTGAGCCACTTGCGGTCGGGGAAATAGGCGAAGAGCAGCGCCCCGCCCTTCAGGGTATCGATCACGGTACGGGCGACTTCCTGGCGCACGGCGGGACAACCCCAGCTGCGGCCGAGCCGGCCGAGGCGCTCCGCGATCGCCTCGCTCACGTACGGCGCGCCGTGCATGACGATCGCGCGGGCGAGCGCGTTGTCGTTGAAGCCTGCATCGAGCCCGCGCATGCGCAGCGAGTAGCCGTTCGACCCGTAGTACGTCTCGGTGGTCTGGAACAGGCCGAGGCTCGACATCTTGCTGCCCTCGACGTTCGAGAAGCGCTCGGCCGCCTTCTCGCCGGTGTTGCGGCCGTGCGCGACGAGCTCCTGGAACACGAGACGCCGCCGCTCGACGTCGAACACCCAGAGGCGGGGCTCGGTCGACGGACGCGAATAATCGATGACGGCGAGGTGGCGGAACCCTTCGAGCAGTCCCTTGCGGCGCGCGCACTCCGCGGCGCGCGTGGCGAGCGTGATCACCTGCGGATCGGCGGCGGGTGCTGCCGCCGCGAGCTGGGTGGCGAGTGGTGCTTCGGCGGCAGCCGGACCGGCCAGCGCGAAAAGAATCAACAGCGTCGGCCAGGGCCGTCGTCGCATGCGAGCACTCTCCGTGCGGTGAACCAGAGCCGCCCACGGGCGACGAGACGCTGCTATGACCGGGGGGATTGTAATGGGTTCCGTCCCGGACGCACGCGGGGAGGTCACGGTTCCGGTGTCGCGGGGCCGTCCAGCCGCAGGAGATTGCGTATTATTCACTCGAATATCAGTGTCTATTACTTTGTTTTTAATAGATTTTTAACTCTCTAGACGACGATCGGGTAAGCTTGCCGCCCCGTGCCGGGATGGCGGAACTGGTAGACGCACCGGACTCAAAATCCGGCGATGGCGACATCGTGAGGGTTCGATTCCCTCTCCCGGCACCAAAGAGCGTTCGCGATGAACTTCTGTTCCCACTGCGGCCAGCCTGTGACGATCCGGGTACCGGAGGGCGACCACCGCCCCCGGCACGTCTGCACGGCCTGTGGCACCGTTCACTACCAGAATCCCCGCATCATCGCGGGCTGCGTGCCCGAGCACCAGGGCCGGATCCTGCTCTGCCGCCGCGCCATCGAGCCTCGCCGCGGCTACTGGACGATCCCGGCCGGCTTCATGGAGAACGGCGAGACGACCCAGGAAGCCGCGCGGCGCGAATCGATCGAGGAAGCAATGGCGGACGTCGAGGTCGGTTCGCTGCTGGCGGTCGTGCACGTCCTGCACGCGGACCAGGTCCACGTGACGTTCCGGGCGCGGCTGCCCCATCCGGACTATGGCGTCGGCGAGGAAAGCCTGGAAGTCGAGCTCTACGACGAAGCGGAGATCCCGTGGGCGGACATCGCGTTCCGCAGCGTCGAGTTCGCCCTGCGCCGCTACCTCGAGGACCGGCGCGACGGTGAGGAGCGCCACCACTTCACCGCGATCGACCTGCGCCGGCCGGGTGGCCGATGAGCGTCTCTTTGCAGCGTCAGGCCCTGCTTTGGCAGAATGCGCGTCCCCCGGCCGGCCGGCCGGGCTGCGAGATCTCTGAAGATCCGGGAGCGAGCCGATGACCTTCGTCGTCACGGAAAACTGCATCAGGTGCAAATACATGGACTGCGTGGAAGTGTGTCCGGTGGACTGCTTCCACGAGGGGCCGAACATGCTGGTCATCGATCCGGACGAGTGCATCGACTGCACGCTCTGCGAGCCCGAGTGCCCGGCGCAGGCGATCTTCTCCGAAGAGGAACTGCCGGACGATCAGCAGCAGTTCAAGGCACTCAATGCCGAACTCGCGAAGCAGTGGCCGGTGATCACGGAGAAGAAGGAAGCGCCCGCCGACGCGAAGGACTGGGACGGCCGCACGGGCAAGCTCGGCTTCCTCGAGCGCTGAACCGGGCCCGGGACCGCCGCCGGGCCGCGCGCGGCCGGCGCGTCAGCGGGTCGAGGCTTTCTGCGACTGCTGCACGACCTGCACGAGCTGGTCGGCCGTCAGGTACCCGCCGACGTAGTCGCCGCCCTGGGTGAACACCGCCGGCGTCCCCTCGACGCCGAGCTCCTCGCCCATCCCGTACTGCGTCTTGATCGACGTGGCGCCAGCGCACGGCTTGCCCTTGACCTCTTCGCCCCGCTTCGCCCGCGTGAGCGCGTCGCGCCGGTCGGCCGAGCACCAAACCGCCTCGGCCTTGCGCCACGACTCCGTGCCCGGGCCCGTGCGCGGGAACATCATGTAGCGCACCGTCACGCCCGCCTTGTTCATGTCCGCGATGTGGCCGTGGAACTTGCGGCAGAAGCTGCAATCGATGTCCGTGAACACCGTCACCGTCATCTTCGGGTTCGCAGCCGGGAAGATGATCATCTGGTCCGTCGGCGCGGCCGCGAGTGCCTTGGCGCGCGCGGCATTGAGCCGGGACGCGGTGAGGTTCACCTGGGTATCGAGGTCGTAGACGTTGCCGCTCAGCAGGTACTTGCCGTCCGCGCTCACGTAGGCGATCAGGCCGCCCATCGTCACTTCGTAGAGGCCCGGGATCGGCGACGCCGCGACGTCCTCGGGACGGGCGCCGGGAATCTTCGCGACCACGCGTGCACGCACGTCGGCCGGCACGACGGTCTTCGCGGCGAGCGTCGCTGCCGCAGGCTTTGCAGCCTTGTCCTGGGCGAGAACCCCGGACGGCGCGGCAAGCGCGGCGACGAGGGTGAGAGCGAAGGTCGTGAGCAGGGGAAGACGCATGCGAACCGTCCGTGCGCTGGGCAGTAGAGACCGATCAGACAGCGGGAACGGCTCCCGGTTCAGCGGTCCGGGCGCGGAGTCTAGCAGAGCGACCCGGGGGCGCCACCGCCGCCGCGGCGGTCAGCCGCGGGGGTGGTGCTGCGAGTGCAGGTCCTTCAGGCGCTCGCGCGCGACGTGCGTGTAGATCTGCGTCGTCGAGAGGTCGCTGTGCCCGAGCAGCATCTGCACGACGCGCAGGTCGGCGCCGTGGTTGAGCAGGTGCGTGGCGAACGCGTGCCGCAGCGTGTGGGGCGAGAGTTCCTTCTGCACGCCGGCCTTGCGGGCATAGCGCTTGATGATGTGCCAGAACGCCTGGCGGGTCATGCGGTCGCCGCGGCGCGTCGGGAACAGGTAGTCGGTCTGGCGCTCGAGCAGGATCTCGACGCGCGGACCCTGCAGGAAATTCTGCACCCACTGCACGGCTTCCTCGCCGAGCGGGATCAGTCGCTCGCGGTCGCCCTTGCCGACGATGCGGAGCACGCCCTGGTTCAGGTTGACGGCGCCGATCTTCAGGTTCACGAGCTCCGAGACCCGGAGGCCCGTCGCATACAACACTTCGAGCATCGTCCGGTCGCGATGACCGAGCGGGTCGCTCACGGCCGGAGCGGCCAGCAGGGCCTCGACTTCCTCCTCCGTGAGCGACCGCGGCAACGACCGTCCTACCTTGGGCATCGCGATCTGCGCGGTCGGGTCCTCCCGGAGCACGTTCTCGCGGACCATGTATCGGTAGAAGCGACGGAAGCTCGAGAGCTGGCGCGCCGTCGAACGTGGACGTGCGCCCGCCTGCACCCTCGATGCCATGAATTGCAGCAGTTCGCCGCGGCCGGCGCCTACGAGGTCGGACTCGTGCTCGTCGAGCCATCGCTCGAGGGTCGTGAGGTCGGCGCGGTAGGCCGCGAGCGTGTTCGGCGAGAGGCCGCGCTCCATCCAGACCGCGTCGAGGAAGCGGTCGATCGGGCCGGGCCCGGGGGCCCTGCCGCCGCTGCGCTGGACGCGCGCCACGACACTGCTCTTCACTGCTGTACTCATGGGACCTCGGATCGTCAGTGGCGGCGAGTATGGGAGCGCACCCTCGCGAAGCGTCGTGACACCGCTCACAGAACCCGGCAGGGATTAACATAACCGGAACCAGTTCACAGAATGCCGGAAGCACGGCAAAGTGCGCGGACGTGCGAGGTCTACCGTCGATGCTACGTCCGCTGGCCGGCGCGTTCCGTGCGCTCTACGGCGTTCTCGCGCTTGCCGCGTTCACCCTGCTCCTCGTCGTCGCGACGCTGCTCGCGATCGTCGTGCCGACGGTCGACGGGCGGCGCGCGCTCACTCACCGGCTCGCTCGCGCGGGGCTCGTGATCCTCGGGCTTCGAGTGACGATCGAAGGCGCGCAATGCCTGCCGGCAGGCTCGTGCGTCGTCGTCGCGAACCACTCGAGCTATCTCGACGGTGTCGTGATGAAGGCGATGCTCCCGCCCCGCTTCACGTTCGTGATCAAGCGCGAGGCCGCCTCGATGCCTGTCGCGGGGTATCTCCTCAGGCGCATCGGCTCGGAGTTCGTCGATCGCCACAGCGAGCAGGGGCGCCGCCGCGATGCGCTGCG
The DNA here is from genome assembly GCA_003819815.1 of Lysobacterales bacterium. Taxonomy (GTDB): domain Bacteria; phylum Pseudomonadota; class Gammaproteobacteria; order Steroidobacterales; family Steroidobacteraceae; genus RPQJ01. The sequence continues at coordinate 22,145 of RPQJ01000028.1, read as the reverse complement.
CGTGCTGCGCAAGGCCGAATCCGGCCAGGCGCTCGTGTTCTTCCCGGAGGGTACGTTCGACGGCGAGCGGGGCCTCAAGCGCTTCCACGTCGGTGCCTTCGCGGCCGCCGACCGCGGCGGGATGCCGGTGGTTCCGGTCGTCATCCACGGCGCGCGGCACGCCATGCCGAACCGCAGGATACTGGTGCGCCCGGGCCGCATCCGAGTCGAGGTGCTCACGCCGATCGCGGCGCATCCGGCCGGAGGCAGCGCCAGCGAGCTGCGCGTGCTCGCGCGGCGCGCGATCCTCTCGCGGCTCGACGAGCCGGACCTCGCGCCCGACCAGACGCGCGGATCGCGGGAGGCGTCGGCGGCGTGAGTGCCGCTCGTGTCCGGCGCCAGGGAAGGCAGACCTTTCCCGGGCCGTGCGCGGCAGGGACGCCGCGCCCGGAGCCCCCAGGGAGGGGTTCACGGCGTCCCGGGAAAGGTCTGCCTTCCCTGGCGCCGGACGCCGGCAGCCTCGAGCGGCCCCCGACTCGCCGATCCCGCCGACGTCACATGTTGCGCCGATACTGCCCGCCGACCGCGTAGAGCGCGTGCGAGATGCTGCCGAGCGAGGCGACCTTGACCGCCTCCATCAGCTCCCCGAAGACGTTGCCGCCACTCGAGGCCGCTGCCTGCAGCCGATGCAGCGCCTCGGGGCGCCGGTCGGCGTTGCGCTCGAGGAATGCGCGGACGGCATGCACCTGTGCCTGCTTCTCCTCCTCGGTCGACCGGATCAGTTCGGCCTCGCGGATCTCGCTCGCGTCCTCCGCGCCGAGGAACGTGTTGACGCCGACGATCGGAAGCCGGCCGTCGTGCTTCAGCGTCTCGTAGTACAGGCTCTCCTCCTGGATGCGGCCGCGCTGGTACATGGTTTCCATCGCGCCCAGCACGCCGCCGCGCTCCGAGATGCGGTCGAACTCGCGATACACCGCCTCCTCCACCAGGTCCGTCAGCTGGTCGACGGCGAACGAGCCCTGCCACGGGTTCTGAGTCTTGTTGAGGCCGAGTTCCTTGTTGATGATCAGCTGGATCGCCACCGCGCGGCGCACGGACTCCTCGGTGGGCGTCGTGATCGCCTCGTCGTATGCGTTCGTGTGCAGGCTGTTGCAGTTGTCGAAGAGCGCGTAGAGGGCCTGCAGCGTGGTGCGGACGTCGTTGAACTGGATCTCCCGCGCGTGGAGGCTGCGTCCCGACGTCTGGATGTGGTACTTGAGCATCTGCGAGCGCGGCCCGCCGCGATAGAGATCGCGCATCGCCCGCGCCCAGATGCGGCGTGCGACGCGGCCAATCACCGCGTACTCCGGGTCCATGCCGTTCGAGAAGAAGAACGACAGGTTCGGCGCGAAGTCGTCGATGCTCATGCCGCGGGCGAGGTAATACTCGACGATCGTGAAGCCGTTCGCGAGCGTGAAGGCGAGCTGCGAGATCGGGTTCGCACCGGCCTCGGCGATGTGGTAGCCGGAGATCGACACCGAGTAGAAGTTGCGGACGTTGCGCTCGGAGAAATACTGCTGGACGTCGCCCATCATCCGGAGCGCGAACTCCGTCGAGAAGATGCAGGTGTTCTGCGCCTGGTCCTCCTTGAGGATGTCGGCCTGCACCGTGCCCCGCACCTGCGAGAGCGTCTCAGCGCGGATGCGCTCGTAGGTCTCTCGATCGAGCAGCTGGTCTCCCGTCACGCCGAGGAGCCCGAGCCCGGAGCCGTCGTGGCCGGGCGGCAGTTCGCCTTCGTAGCGCGGCCGGGCGCGGTCGCGGTACATGACGGCGATTCTCCGCTCCGCTTCCTCCCAGCGGCCCGTCTCGCGCAGGTGACGCTCGACGCGCTGGTCGACCGCCGTGTTCATGAACATAGCCAGGATCATCGGCGCAGGACCGTTGATCGTCATGGACACCGACGTCGTCGGCGCGCAGAGGTCGAAGCCGGAATAGAGCTTCTTCATGTCGTCGAGCGTCGCGATCGACACGCCCGAGTTGCCGATGCGCCCGTAGATATCGGGGCGCTCGTCCGGGTCCTCGCCGTAGAGCGTGGTCGAGTCGAAAGCGGTCGAGAGGCGTGCGGCGCCGTGGCCGGCCGCAAGCAGGTGGAAGCGACGGTTGGTGCGCTCGGGGCCGCCCTCGCCCGCGAACATTCTCGTCGGGTCCTCCTCCTCGCGGCGGTACGGGTACACGCCGGCGGTGTACGGGAAATGTCCCGGCAGGTGCTCCTTGAGCAGGAACGCCAGCAGCTCGCCCCAGTCGCGGTACCTGGGCACCGCGATCTTCGGCACGCGGTTGTGGCTCAGCGTCTCGGTGTAGTTCCCGCCCCGGATCTCGCGGCCGCGTACCGAATAGACGTACTCGTCGTCGGTCGCGGATAGCGCGACGGCCGGCCACTGCCGCAGCAGGTCGATGCCTTCGGCCCCGACCGCATCGATCGCATCGTTGTAGGCGGCGCGCAGCCGGGCGCGCGAGGCATCCGCGGCGTCCGCAAGTGCGTCGGCCGGATATCGCTCGAGCGGCGCAGGCAGCGCAGGATCGTCGAGCGCACGCAGTGCCTCGTGCAGGCTGTTCGCGCGGCTCGCCGCTTCCGACCGGTGCTGCAGCTCGTCGCGGACGTGACGCCCGTTCGACGCGATCTCGGACAGGTAGCGGGCGCGCGGCGCCGGCACGAGCGCATGGCGTTCGACGAGCTTCGTCGGCCCCGGGTCCTGGACCGGCCACCCCCGCCCGCCCTCGCCCGCCTTTTCGTCGAGCCGGCGGCAGAGTGCCGCGAACAGCCGGTTGACGCCCGGATCGTTGAAGCGGCTCGCGATCGTCGGGAACACCGGCACGTCCTCGTCCGGCAGCTGGAACGCCACCCGGTTGCGGCGCCACTGTTTGCGCACGTCGCGCAGCGCGTCCTCGGCGCCGCGCTTCTCGAACTTGTTGAGCGCGACGAGCTCGGCGTAGTCGAGCATGTCGATCTTCTCGAGCTGGCTCGCGGCGCCGTAGTCGCTCGTCATCACGTAGATCGGCACGTCGACGACGTCGACGATCTCCGAGTCACTCTGGCCGATGCCCGCGGTCTCGACGACGATCAGGTCGAAGCCCGCGTAGCGCAGCAGGTCGAGGACGTCCGCGAGCACCGCGCTCGTCGCGAGGTTGCGGCGCCGCGTCGCGAGGGAGCGCATGAAGACCTGCTCGGCCGCGAGCGCGTTCATGCGGATGCGGTCGCCGAGCAGCGCGCCGCCGCTGCGGCGCCGCGTCGGGTCCATCGCGACCACCGCGACGTTGCGGTCCGGGAAATGGCGCACGAAGCGCAGCAGCAGCTCGTCCGTGAGGCTGGACTTGCCGGCGCCGCCCGTACCGGTGATGCCGATCACCGGCGCCCGCCTCTGCGACCTCGCGCCGGCCTTGCGCAGCGCATCGCGCAAGGACGGTGGCACCTCGGCGTGCTCTAGCGCGGAGATCGTGCGGGCGATCCTGCCATGGTCACGCGGTCCGAGCGGGCCGAATTCGAACGCGGGCCGGGTGACGGCCTGCACGCGCCGAAGGACGTCCTCGATCATGCCGTCGAGCCCGAGACGGCGGCCGTCCTCGGGAGAATAGATCCGCTCGACGCCGTAGGCCTCGAGTTCCTCGATCTCGTGCGGGGCGATCGTGCCGCCGCCGCCGACGACGATGCGCACGTGGCCCGCGCCCTGCTCGCGCAGCATGTCGACCATGTAGCGGAAGTACTCGTTGTGGCCGCCCTGGTAGGAACTCACGGCGATGCCGTCGGCATCCTCCTGGATCGCCGCGCGCACGATGTCGGCGACGCTGCGGTTGTGGCCGAGGTGCACGACCTCCGCGCCGTGCGCCTGCAGCAGGCGACGGATGATGTTGATCGCGGCGTCGTGGCCGTCGAAGAGCGACGCGGCGCTCACGAAGCGCAGCGGCGCCTGCTCGGGATGGGATTCCGGCAGCCGGTCGGCGGCGCCTTGCTCGGTCTTGACTCTGGCCATGCGTCTCTCCCCGGCTGGTCGTCGGACCCGAGTGTAATGCTACTCTTGAGTACAAAGCTACCCTTCGGTAGACTGGATGCTACCGTCCTTCACGCCCGCCCGAGCCGATGACCGGTCCTCGACGCCCCCCCGCCCGAAACGCCGCCACCACGGCCGGCTCTCCCTGGTCCGCGCGCCGCCGTCCGCGCGACCACGACGTGAAGCGCGAGGCGGTGATCCGCGCCGCGGCCCGCGCGTTCAACGAACGCGGCTTCCACCACGCCTCGCTCGACGACATCGCCGCCGCGCTCGGCGTCACCAAGCCAACCGTCTATTACTACGTCGAGAACAAGGAACAGCTGCTGTTCGAGTGCTTCCTTGCGGGCCTGAAGCCGATCCGCGCGGCGCTCGACGAAGCCGTGCGGCTCGAGGGCACCGGCCGCGACCGCCTCAAGTCCGTGATCCGCGGCTACGCCGCCGCAATGGCCTCCGAATACGGCTGGTGCATGGTCCGTGCACACGACCAGGACCTCGGACCCGCGACGCGCCGCGAAATCAACGCGCTCAAGTCGGAGATCGACCAGGGCATCCGGCAGCTGCTGCGCTCGGGCATCGCGGACGGATCGATCCAGCCGCTCGACCCGAAGCTCGCCGCCTTCGCAATCGCGGGGGCTCTCAACTGGATTGCCCACTGGTATCGCGAGCACGAGCCGCTGGGTCCCGCGGAAGTCGCGGATGCGTTCGTCGACTTCTTCGAGCACGCGCTCGCGCCGCGGGACAAGAGCGCGGTCCGCCGTCGGGCCTGAGGGACGCAGCCGCCGCAACGGCTGCCTTCCCTTCGCCTGCATGGACGGCGCCGGCTCGTCTTGCACTGCAAAAAGCGCCGGGATTACACTCGATCGGTTGCCGCCCGACACCCGCCCGGCCCGACCGGACTGGCGCTAGACCAATAACCAGGGAGACCGACGATGCCCGACCACCCCGTGATCCTAGCCGCGCGCCGCACGCCGATCGGCGCGTTCCAGGGCATGTTCGCCGCGGTCACCGCGCCGCAGCTGGGCGCCGCAGCCGCGGCCGGCGCGCTCGCGGATTCGGGCGTCGCCACGGACGCGATCGACGAAGTGATCTTCGGATGCGTGCTGCCCGCCGGTGTCGGCCAGGCTCCAGCGCGCCAGGCCGCGATCGGGGCGGGCATCGCTCCCTCGGTGCCAGCGACGACCGTCAACAAGATGTGCGGCTCGGGGATGAAGGCACTGATGCTCGCGAGCGACCAGATCCGCGCGGGCGACGTGGGCGTCGCGCTCGCGGGCGGCCTCGAGTCGATGACCAATGCCCCCTACCTGCTCCTGAAGGCACGAGCGGGCTTCCGCATGGGACACGGCGAAGTGCTCGACCACATGTTCTACGACGGCCTGCAGAGCCCGTGGGACGGCCAGGCGATGGGCTGCTTCGCCGAGAACACGGCCGGGCGCTACGGCTTCTCCCGCGCTGACCAGGACGCGTTCGCCGCCGAGTCGGTCCGTCGCGCCCAGCGGGCCGTGCGCGACGGCGACTTCGCTGCCGAGATCGCCCCGGTCACGATCAAGGGACGCAAGGGCGAACAGGTCATCTCACAGGACGAGACGCCGTTCGCGCTCGACATCGACAAGATCCCCTCGCTCAAGCCCGCGTTCCGCAAGGACGGCACGGTGACGGCGGCCTCGTCCTCGTCGATCTCGGACGGCGCATCGGCCATCGTGGTCGCGAGCGCCGCCGCGGCCCGCGAGCGCGGCCTGAAGCCGATCGCGCGCATCGTCTCCTACGCGAGCCATGCCCAGGCGCCGGAGTGGTTCACGATCGCTCCGGGGCCGTCGATCCAGAAGGCGCTCGACCGCGCTGGCTGGAAGACCACCGACGTCGACCTCTACGAGATCAACGAGGCGTTCGCCGTCGTCACGATGGCCGCTGCGAAGGACCTCGGGCTCGACCTGGCGAAGGTCAACGTCAACGGCGGAGCCTGCGCGCTCGGCCACCCGGTTGGCGCGACCGGGGCCCGGCTCGTGACGACCCTCGTGCACGCACTCCGCCGGCGCGGACTGCGCCGCGGCGTGGCCTCCCAGTGCATCGGCGGCGGCGAAGCCACCGCGATCTGCATCGAGCTCGTCGACTGACACGCACCACCGAGGACCGCAAATGCAGCTGAAGGACAAGGTCGTCGCCGTCACCGGCGGCGCGCGTGGGATCGGCCGGGCCATCGCGTCGGCTTTCGCCGGGAAGGGCGCGCGTGTCGCACTGGTGGACCTCGGTGCCGCGGATCTCGACGCGGCACGCGCGGACTTCGCAGGGCGCGGCGTGGACGTGCGGACCTACGTCGCCAACGTCGCGCGCGAGGATCAGGTGGCCGCAGCGCTCGACGCGATCGTCGCGGACCACGGCCGGCTCGACGTGATCGTGAACAACGCGGGCATCATCAAGGACGGACTGCTCGTGAAGGCCAGGGACGGCAAGGTCACGGGCAAGATGGGGCTCGAGCAGTGGCAGGCGGTCATCGACGTCAATCTGACCGGCGTCTTCCTGTGCGGCCGCGAGGCCGCGGAGCGCATGATCGGCCTCGGCAACGGCGGGGTCATCATCAACATCGCGAGCATCTCGAAGGCAGGCAACGCGGGGCAGACGAACTACTCGGCCGCCAAGGCCGGCGTCACCGCGATGAGCGTCGTCTGGGCGAAGGAACTCGCGCGCTACGGCATCCGCTCGGCCTCGATCGCGCCCGGCTTCACGCGCACCGAGCTGCTCGCAGGCATGCCGCCCGAGATGCTGGACAAGGTGACCGCTCCGGTCCCGCTCAGGCGCCTGGGCCTGCCCGAGGAGATCGGTCACGCCGCCGTCTTCGTCGCGGAGAATGACTTCTACACCGGCCGCAGCATCGACATTGACGGCGGACTGAGGCTCTGACCATGCGGCTCGGAAGCACGCGGGCGATCGTGACGGGCGGCGCATCGGGCCTCGGCGAGGCGGTGGCCGAGGCCGTGTCCGCGGCAGGCGGACAGGTCGTGCTGCTCGACGTCAACCCCGCCACCGGGACGGCCACGGCGGACCGGCTCGGCGAGCGCGTCCGATACCTCGAATGCGACGTGACCAGCGAGGCTGCCGTGGACGGCGCGGTCGCGGCCGCGGTGCACGCGATGGGCGGCATCGACGTCGCGGTGAACTGCGCGGGCGTCGGCTGGCCGAAGCGGATGCTCGGCAGGGACGGCACGATGCCGGGCGATTTCTTCCGCAAGGTCGTCGAGATCAACCTCGTCGGCACGCTGCTCGTGTGCAAGTCGGCCGCGGCTGCGATGCAGACGAATTCGCCGAACGCCGACGGCGAGCGCGGAGTCATCGTGATGACCGCCTCGGTCGCCGCGTTCGACGGGCAGATCGGCCAGGTCGCCTACGCGGCCTCGAAGGGCGGCATCGTCGGCATGACGCTGCCCATGGCCCGCGAGCTCGCGGGCAGTGGCATACGCGTCGTCACGGTGGCGCCGGGGCTCTTCATGACGCCGATGATGGCGTCGCTGCCGGAGGAAGCCCGGGAATCCCTCGGCCGGCAGGTGCCCTTCCCGCCGCGGCTCGGCCGGCCGTCGGAGTACGCGCAGCTGGTCGCCCACGTCGTCGAGAACCCCATGCTGAACGGCGAGACGGTGCGCCTCGACGGCGCGATCCGCATGGCCCCGCGCTGACGGCGCGGCCGTCGGCTCCGCAGCGCTACAATGGAGGACCGGCGGGCGCGGGAGACCGTGCCCGCAGCCCGCTCACGTCCACAGGTGACCCATGTCCGAACAGGCCCTCGAGAACATCGAACGCGACGTCATGGAATACGACGTGGTCGTGGTCGGTGCCGGTCCCGCCGGCCTCGCCTGCGCGATACGCCTGAAACAGCTCAAGCCCGACCTGAACGTCTGCGTGCTCGAAAAGGCGTCGGCCGCCGGCGCGCATGCGCTGTCAGGCGCGGTGATCGAGCCGGGCCCGCTCGACGCGCTCTTGCCGGAGTGGCGCGACGAATACAAGGGCATCCGCGTCCCGGCTGCGCGCGACGAGTTCGCGATGCTCACGCGCACGAAGCGCTACAAGCTGCCGACGCCACCGCAGATGCACAACCACGGCAACTTCATCGTTTCGCTCGGCAACCTCGTCTCCTACCTCGCTGGCAAGGCCGAAGCCGCCGGCTGCGATGTGTTCGCGGGCTTCGCCGCTGCCGCCCCCGTCTTCGACGGCAACGGGGCGGTGGCGGGCGTGCGCATCGGCGACATGGGACTCGAGAAGGACGGCACGCCGGGCCCGAATTTCGCGCCGGGCCCCGAGATCCGCGCCAGGGTGACCGTGCTCGCCGAAGGCTGCCGTGGCAGCGTCTCGAAGGTGCTGATCAAGCGCTACCGGCTCGACGCCGGCAAGTCGCCGCAGACCTACGGCCTCGGGTTCAAGGAACTCTGGCAGCTCCCGGCGGGACGCGTGGAGCCGGGCCTGATCCAGCACACCGTCGGCTTCCCGATGGACCAGGGCACCTACGGCGGCAGCTTCCTCTACCATCTCGACCAGGACCGCGTGTACGTGGGCTTCGTCGTCGGCCTCGACTACGCCGACCCGCGCTTCCAGCCGTTCGAGGCGTTCCAGCAGTTCAAGAACCACGCGTCGATCCGCTCGCTGCTCGACGGCGGCGAACTCCTGACGTACGGCGCGCGCACGATCGTCGAGGGCGGCTGGCAGTCGATGCCGACGCTCGAAATGCCGGGCGCGGTGCTCGTGGGCGACGCGGGCGGCACGCTCAACGTGCCGAAGATCAAGGGCGTGCACCAGGCGCTGCGCTCGGGCGTGTGCGCGGCCGAGCAGATCGCCGAGACGGTCGCGAGCGCGGGGTTCGACCGCCGCTGGCGCAACTCCCCCGGCGGCCTCGAGCTCTACAAGGTGCGCAACATCCGGCCGGGCTTCCGCCTCGGCCTGTGGGGCGGCATGGCGAACGGCGCGCTCGAGACGCTCACGGGCGGCCACGTACCGTGGACGCTCCGCAACCACGCGGACTGGTCCGCGCTCGAGCGGCTCGACCAGCATGCCTCGCCCGATCGCTCGTGGGGCGAGCGCGCGCTCAAGCCGCGCGACCGCGTGAGCGCGGTGTTCTTCGCGGGAAACACCCACGAAGAGTCGCAGCCCGTGCACCTCAAGGTACTCGACACGAACATCTGCGTGAGCCGCTGCACGGCCGAGTACGGCAACCCCTGCCAGAACTTCTGCCCGGCCCACGTCTACGAGATGGTCGACGACGGTGCCGGCGGGCGCAGACTGCAGATCAACGCGGCGAACTGCGTGCACTGCAAGGCCTGCGACATCAAGGATCCGTACGAGATCATCACGTGGACCACGCCGGAAGGCGGGTCCGGGCCGAACTACCAGAACATGTAGCGCCATGAACGAGCCGATCTGGTCGCCTCCGGCGACTCGCGTCGCCGGCTCGAACCTGACGCGCTTCGCGGCCTGCGCGCGCGCGCGCCACGGGGCCCCGGACGGGGACTACGCGGACCTCTGGCGCTGGTCGGTCGAGGCGCGGGAGCGATTCTGGCCCGCGGTGGCAGAGTTCACGGACGTGGCGTGGACTCCCGGACGCGCCCCCGTGCTGCGCGACGGCGATCGCATGCCGGGCGCGACCTGGTTCGAGGACACGCGGCTCAACTACGCCGAGAACCTGCTCGCCCGCGACGACGACCACCCGGCACTGGTGTTCGCCAACGAGCGCGGCGACCGCCGACAACTGAGTTACCGCGAACTCCGCGCCGAGGTGGGTCGTGTCGCCGCCGGACTCCGCGCGCTCGGCATCGGGCCCGGTGACGTCGTCGCAGGCTTCGTGCCGAACGTCCCCGAGGCCGTGGTCGCGATGCTCGCCGCGACGAGCCTCGGCGCCGCGTGGACGTCCTGCTCCCCGGACTTCGGCCTCAATGGCGTGCTCGACCGCTTCGGCCAGGTTGCGCCGCGCGTGCTGTTCGCCGCGGACGGCTACCACTACAACGGCAAGGAAATCGACTCGCTCGCGGCGGTGCGCGGCGTTGTCGAGCGCTTGCCGTCGGTCGAGCGCGTCGTCGTGATCCCGTACCTGAAGGACCCGCCGGATACGGCTGCCCTGCCCTTCGCGGTGGACTACCGCGAGTTCGGCACGCCCGGCACGATGCCCGGGTTCGTCCGGGTGCCCTTCGCGACGCCGCTCTTCGTCATGTATTCGTCGGGCACGACGGGCGTGCCGAAATGCATCGTGCACGGGGTCGGCGGCACGCTGCTGCAGCACCGCAAGGAACACGTGCTGCACGTCGACCTGAAGCCCGACGACCGGCTCTTCTTCTACACGACCTGCGGCTGGATGATGTGGAACTGGCTCGTGAGCGCGCTCGCGAGCGGCTGCACGCTCGTGCTCTACGACGGTTCGCCTTTCGCGCCCGACCGCGACGTGCTGTGGCGGCTCGCGGAGCGCGAGCGGGTGACGATGTTCGGCACGAGCCCCAAGTACCTCTCCGCACTCGACAAGGCCGGCGGCGTGCCCGCAGCCTCGTTCGACCTGCGCGCGCTGCGCACGGTGGTCTCGACCGGATCGCCGCTCGCGCCGGAGCAGTTCGACTACGTGTACGCGGCGATCAAGTCCGACGTGCACCTCGCCTCGATCTCGGGCGGCACCGACATCATCTCGTGCTTCTGCCTCGGCAATCCGTGGCTGCCGGTGTATCGCGGCGAGATCCAGTCGCCCGGCCTCGGCATGCGGACCGAGGTCTACGACGACGCGGGCCGGCCGGTCCGCGGCGAAAGAGGCGAACTTGTCTGCAGCGCCGCATTCCCTTCGATGCCACTCGGGTTCTGGGGCGATGCCGACGGCTCGAAGTACCGCGCGGCGTATTTCGAGCGCTACCCCGGGGTCTGGTGCCACGGCGACTACGCGGTCGAGACCGAGCACGGAGGCTTCGTGATCCTCGGGCGTTCGGACGCCGTGCTGAACCCGGGTGGCGTGCGCATCGGCACCGCCGAGATCTATCGCCAGGTCGAGAAGCTCGAGGAGATCCTCGAGAGCCTCGCGGTCGGCCAGGAATGGGACAACGACGTGCGCGTCGTGCTGTTCGTGCGGCTGCGTCCCGGGGTCGCGCTCGACGCGGCGCTCGAGCAGCGGATCCGCGACACGATCCGCCGCAACGCGACGCCGCGCCACGTACCGGCGCGCATCGTGGCGGTACCGGACATCCCGCGGACCATCAGCGGCAAGATCGTCGAGCTCGCGGTCCGCAACGTGATCCACGGGCGCCCGGTCAAGAACACCGACGCGCTCGCGAACCCCGCGGCGCTCGAGCATTTCCGTGACCGGCCCGAGCTCGCGGGCTGAGGCCGCGGCACGGCGCGCCCCGGAGCGCGGGGTGCTGACGCGCGCCTACCGCGACGCGCTGGAGCGTCACGGCTACCAGCCCGATGCAGCGCAGCTGCAGGCCGTGGCACGACTCGAGGACCTGCGGTCGCGACTCGAGCCCGGCGCGATCCCGCGGCGCGGCATCATCGCCCGGCTGCGGGAGCGTCTCGGAGCCGAGCGCGACCCCGGCGAACGCGGAATCTACCTGTGGGGCGGGGTCGGCCGCGGCAAGACCTTCCTCATGGATCTATTCCACGCGCACCTGCCGGTGCCCGGTCGCCGCGACCACTTCCACCGCTTCATGAAGGAAGTCCACGAGCGGCTGCGGGATCTCCGCGAGGTCGAGGAGCCGCTCGACCGGGTTGCCGCGGAGATCGCCCGCGATGCGCGCGTCCTGTGCCTGGACGAGCTCTACGTCAGCGACATCACGGACGCGATGCTGCTCTCGGGCCTCTACACGGGGCTCGTCGACCGCGGCACCACGCTGGTCTTCACGTCGAACGCGCCACCGTCGGAACTGTATCGCGACGGACTGCAGCGCAGCCGCTTCCTTCCGGCGATCGCGCTGATCGAGCGCTGCACCGAAACCATCAACGTGGATGCAGGCTGCGACTACCGCCTGCGCCAGCTCGAGAAGGCGCCGCTCTACCTCGACGCGGGCCGGCCCGACGCCGAATCGGCGCTCGCCCGCCGGTTCGAGGAGATCGCGGGCGGCCCGGGTGCGACCGGCGGGACGCTCGTCGTCGAGGGGCGCCCGATCCCGCTGCGGCGGCAATCCGCCGACGTCGCCTGGTTCGACTTCGAAGCGCTCTGCGAGGGCCCGCGCGGCACGGCCGACTACGTCGAGATCGCCCGCGATTTCCACACGGTGTTCGTCACCGGCGTACCCGTCCTCGAAGACGGCCGCAACGATCCGGCGCGCCGCTTCATCGCGCTCGTGGACGAATTCTACGACCGCAACGTGAAGCTCGTGCTGTCGGCGCACGCGCCTGCGGACAGCCTGTACCGCGGCGAGCGGCTCGCATTCGAGTTCGCGCGCACGCGGAGCCGTCTCGCCGAGATGCAGTCCCACGAGTACCTCGCCCGGCCGCACCGGCCCTGACCTCGCCGAGCCTTCGCACCCGAGACCAATGCCCCACTCCGATCCAGATTCACGGTCGCACTCCGCATCGCTCATCGAGCTTGAGAGCTTCCTGCCCTACCGCCTCTCCGTGCTCAGCAACGTGGTGAGCGACGCGATCGCGCTCGCCTACCGCAACCGCTACGGCCTCAGCATCCCGGAGTGGCGCGTCGTCGCCGTGCTCGCGCGGCACCCGGGAATCTCGGCGGCCGAGGTGGGAGCGCTCACGCGCATGGACGCGGTGACCGTGAGCCGTGCGGTGTCGCGCCTGCTGCGGGCCGGGCGCGTCCGTCGGCGCGTGTCGAGGGAGGACCGCCGCCGTTCGGTCCTGCGGCTTTCCGCGGCGGGAGGCGCCGTCTACCGGGCGGTCGCCCCGCTCGCGCTCCGGTTCGAGGCGGAACTGCTCGACGGGCTCGATGCGACCGAGCGTGGGCGGCTCGACGTCCTGCTCAGGACGCTGTTCGACAAGGCACGGAAACTGGCGGCGCGCGGCGCGGCGACCGGGCCGGCGAAGGCAGCCACGGGCAGGCACCGGACGGCAAGGCGCCGACCCGCACGCTGAGCCGGACGGGCTGGCGGACCGGGATCTATAATCCCGGCCTCGGGGGCAATCGATCGAAAAGGACAACGACATGCCAGGCTCCATACCGGCGGCGCGCCAGCGCCTGATCGATGCCATAGCCGCGCAGGCCCGCACGACGAAGGCACGAGGGCTGCCCGTATCGCTCGAGGGCTTCGTCCGGAACTACTACCGGGGCGTCGACGAGGGCGATCTGCGCTCGAGCGACCCGACGTCGCTCGCGGTTGCGGCCGCCGGCCACCTGCGGTTCGGCACCGTACGCCGCCCCGGCCGCGCGCTCGCGCGCGTGTTCAACCCGACCATAGCGCAGGACGGCTGGACGTCGCCGCACACCGTGGTCGAGGTCGTGACCGACGACATGCCGTTCCTGGTCGACTCCCTCGCCATGGTCCTGAACGGATCCGGGCTGTCGCTGCACACGATGGTGCATCCCCTCTTCCGCGCGGTGCGCGACCGTAACGGCCGGCTCGGCAGACTGCTCGAGGACGACGCGGCGGAAGGCATCGCCGAATCCTGGCAGCGCATCGAGGTCGATCGCATCGCCACGGATGCGAAGCGGGGCGAACTCGAGGCACGGATCGAGACGATCCTCTCCGACGTGCGGGTCGCGGTCGACGACTGGCCGCGCATGCTCGAGCGTGCCCGGAGCCTGTCGGCCGAACTGCAGGGCAAGGTCCCGGGCATCACGCGGGCGGAGTCGGCCGAGGCGAGCGACTTCCTGTCCTGGCTCGCCGGCAATCATTTCACATTCCTCGGCTACCGCGAGTATCGCCTCGTGAGAGGCGCGACGGCCGACCGCCTCGCGCCCGTCCCGCGCTCGGGCCTCGGCCTGCTGCGCACCGGTGCCGGGCGGCCGAAGCCGCAGGTGACGGTGCTGCGCGGCGAAATCCGTCGCAAGGCGCGCGAGCCATCGCTGCTGGTGGTGACGAAGGCCAACTCCATCTCGACCATCCACCGCGCGACCTACCTCGACTACGTCGGTGTGAAGACGTTCGATTCGAAAGGGCGCGTCGTCGGCGAGCGGCGCTTCGTCGGGCTCTTCACCTCGGCCACCTACAGCGCGAGCCCTTGGTCGATCCCGATGCTGCGGGACAAGGTGCAGCGCGTCGTCGAGGTTATCGGCGTCTCGCCCGTGAGCCACGACGGCAAGGCGCTGATGCACGTGATCGAGGCGCATCCGCGTGACGAGCTGTTCCAGGCGAGCGTGCCGGAGCTCGTGCGCGCATTCCGAAGCATCGTGAACCTGTACGAGCGCCGCCGCGTGCGGCTGCTGCTGCGCCGCGACCCCTACCAGCGGTTCTTTTCCTGCCTGCTGTTCGTCCCACGCGACCGCTACAACACGCAGGCCCGCCAGCGCATCGAACAGATCCTCATCGAGGAACTCGGTGGCGAGACGCTCGAATCCCAGGTGCAGATCTCGGAATCCGCGCTCGCGCGCCTGCACACGCTCGTGCGCACGAACCCGGAGCGCAACGTCACCGCGGACGTCGATCGCATCGAGCGACGCATCACGGAGACCCTGCGGACGTGGGAGGACCGCCTGCGCGACGAGCTGCGCCAGCGCCTGCCCGACGCGGCCGAGAGCCTCGCCGAGCGCTTCGCCGGTGCGTTTCCGGTCTCGTACCAGGAGGACCTCACCGCGGCCGAGGCGATCGCCGACGTGGTGGAGCTCGGCGCGCTCTCGTCCGAACCCGAGTCGCTCGGCCTCGCGCTGCAACGCGGCCGGCGCGGCCGGCAGGCGCTGCACCTGCGGCTCTATCGGCGCGGCGGGCCGATCGCGATGTCGGACCTGCTGCCGCTGCTCGAGAACTTCGACCTGCGGATCCTCAACGAGCGCCCCTATTGCGTGGACGGCCACGGCGGCGAGGCGTGGATCCAGGACCTCGAGGTCGTCCATGCGGGCGGTCGTGAACTCGATCCCGCGCAGGTCGGCCTGCGTTTCGAGGAAGCGTTCTTCGCCGTCTGGCAGGGACGCGCCGAAAGCGACGGATACAACCGCCTCGTGCTCGCGGCGGGCCTCGACTGGCGGCAGGCCGTCGTGCTGCGCGCCGCCGGGCGCTACCTGCTCCAGACCGGGCTGCCGTTCAGCCAGCGCTACATGGAGAGCGTGCTCGCGGCGAACCCGGACATCGCCGCGAGGCTCGCCTGGGCCTTCGAGGCGCGTTTCGACCCGAAGCTTCCCGACGCCCGGCGCAAGTCGCAGCAGGCCTCGCTCGCGGAGGAGCTCGACGAAGCCCTCGAGCGCGTGCGCAGCCCGGACGACGACCGGATCCTGCGCGCGCTGCGTGCAGTGCTCACGACGGCGCTGCGCACCAACCACTTCCAGCTCGACGCGGCCGGTGCGCCGAAGCCGTACCTGTCGTTCAAGCTCGACCCGAAGAGCCTGCCCGAGCTGCCGAAGCCGCGTCCGATGTTCGAGATCTGGGTGTATTCGCCCCGCGTCGAGGGGGTGCACCTGCGCATGGGCAAGGTCGCGCGTGGGGGACTGCGCTGGTCCGACCGGCGCGAGGACTTCCGCACCGAGATCCTGGGCCTCATGAAGGCGCAGAACGTCAAGAACACGGTGATCGTCCCGGTGGGGGCCAAGGGTGGCTTCGTGCCGAAGCGGCTTCCGACGGGCGCTCGCGACGAGATCCAGCGCGAAGGCACGGAGTGCTACAAGACCTTCATCCGCGGCCTCCTCGACCTCACGGACAACGTCGCCGGCACTCGCGTCGTGCCGCCCAGGGACACGGTCAGGCACGATCCGGACGACCCGTATCTCGTCGTCGCCGCGGACAAGGGCACCGCGACGTTCTCGGACACCGCGAACGCCGTCGCCGCAGAATACGAATTCTGGCTCGGCGACGCCTTCGCCTCCGGCGGCTCCGCGGGATACGATCACAAGAAGATGGGCATCACCGCCCGTGGCGCCTGGGAGTGCGTCAAGCGCCACTTCCGCGAGATGGGGATCGACACCCAGTCGCAGGACTTCACGGTGGCCGGCATCGGCGACATGGCCGGCGACGTGTTCGGCAACGGCCTGCTGCTGTCGCCGCACATCCGGCTCGTGGCGGCATTCAATCACCAGCACATCTTCCTCGACCCGGACCCCGACACCGCCCGAAGCTTCCTGGAGCGCCAGCGCCTCTTCGCGCTGCCCCGCTCCTCGTGGGCGGACTACGATGCGGGCACGATCTCGAAGGGCGGCGGCGTGTTCCCGCGCGATGCGAAGGAGATCGCGCTCAGTCCGCAGGCGCGAGCGCTGCTCGGCATCGACACGCCGCGCGCGAAGCCCCACGAGGTGATCCGGGCCATCCTGAAGCTGACCGTCGACCTGCTCTGGAACGGCGGCATCGGCACGTACGTGAAAGCCTCGTGGGAGGCGAATGCCGCGATCGGCGATCGCGCGAACGACGCGCTCCGCGTCGACGGCCGCGAGCTGCGCTGCCGCGTCGTGGGCGAAGGCGGCAACCTCGGGCTTTCCCAGCTCGGACGCATCGAGTACGCGCTGCACGGCGGCCGCGTCAACACCGATTTCCTCGACAACTCCGGCGGCGTCGACTGCTCGGACCACGAGGTCAACATCAAGATCCTGCTCGACGTCGTGCAGCGGCGCACCCGGCTGACTCGCGGAGCACGCAACCGACTGCTCGCGCAGATGACGGACGACGTCGCGGACCTCGTCCTGCGCGACAACTACCTGCAGAGCCAGGCGATCAGCCTGCTCGAGGCGACGGCGGTCGACCGCCTCGGCGAGCACGCCCACTTCATCCGGCTGCTCGAGCTCGAGGGCACGCTCGATCGCGCGCTCGAGTACCTGCCGAGCGCCGAGGAGATCGAGGAGCGCCAGCGGGCCGGCAAGGGCCTCACGCGGCCCGAGCTCGCGATGCTGCAGAGCTATTCGAAAATCTCGCTGAGCGGCCAGCTGATCCAGTCGAACGTTCCCGAAGACCCGTACCTCGGCCGCGAGCTCGATCGCTACTTCCCCGACCGCCTCGCGCGACGCTACTCGAAGCTGCTCGGCGAGCACAGGTTGCGCCGCGAGATCATCGTGACGGCGACCACGAACAGCATCGTGAACCGGATGGGCCCCACGTTCGTGTCGCGCACCCAGCAGGACGCGGGCACCGACGCCGCGACCGTCGCACGCGCGTACACGATCGGACGCGAGGCGTTCGAGGTCCGGCTCCTGTGGCAGCAGATCGAGCGCCTCGACAACCGCGTACCCGCCGCCGTGCAGTACTCGATGACCCAGGACACGCTCGCGCTGATCCGGCAGGTGACCTACTGGCTCATCCAGCGCCATCGGGGCGCGCTCGGCATCGAGAAGCAGGTCGCCCGGCTGCGGCCGGGCATCGAGGTGCTCTCCGCCGCGCTGCCGCAGTGGCTGCACGGGCTCGAGCGCTCGGCGTTCGACGCGCGCGCCGCCGACCTCATGTCGGGCGGGGTGCCCGCCCCGCTCGCGAAGCACATCGCGGCGTGCCCGGCGCTGCACAGCGCGCCCGACATAGTCGAGCTCGCCGAGGGGCTCGGCGTGTCCGTGGCAACCGCCGCTCGGACTTACTTCGAAGTGGCCGCGACGTTCGGGTTCGACTGGCTGCGGGCGCGCATCGAGGCGCTCGACGTCCACGGCCACTGGCATGCCGTGGCGCGGGGCAGCCTCCGCGAGGCACTGTTCGACGCGAACCGGGCGCTGGCGCGGCGCGTCCTCGAGGAAATCCGTGAGCAGGATCCGTCGAAGGCCGTGCAGGCGTGGAGCGAGAAGCACGCCGCGGCGACGGTGCATGCCCGCGGGATCGTCGCCGACATGCGCGCCCAGCAGGCGCCCGTCGACTTCGCGTCGCTGTCGGTCGCGCTGCAGAACGCGCGGCGGCTGGCCGTCGCCGAACGGTGACCCGCTGCGCGCTGGTCGTCACGACGTACGAGCGCCCGGACGCGCTCGCTCGCGTGCTCGAAAGCGTGGCAACCCAGAGTCGTCCGCCGGACGAGCTCGCGATCGCGGACGACGGGTCCGGTGCGACGACTGGCGAGGTCGTGCACCGTTACGCCGCGTCGGTGAACTACCCCGTCCGGCACGCATGGCAACCGCACCAGGGCTTTCGCGCCGGTCGCGCCCGCAATGTGGCGATCGCGGGCTGCACGAGCGATTTCGTGATCCTGGTCGACGGAGACATGCTGCTGCATCCCCGGTTCGTCCTCGACCACCTCGCGCTTGCGAGGCCGGACTACTACAGCCAGGGCGTGCGCATCCCGCTCGACGAGGCGGCGACCCGGCGCGCGCTCGAGCCCGGCTCGCCGCTGCCCACGTGGCTCGATCGCGGCCAGGGCTTCCTGCGCCGCAGCTACGCCTGGCGTCAGCCATCTCTTGCGAGGGCACTGCGCGGTGCGGCGAACCGTATCGTCGCGGTGAAGGCCTGCAACCAGGGCTTCTGGCGTGAAGACCTGGTGGCGGTCAACGGCTTCGACGAATCGATGACCGGCTGGGGCGCCGAAGACAAGGAACTCTGCGCGCGCCTGGAAAATGCCGGGGTCCGTCGCCAGACGCTGCTCTGGGCGGCGCCCGCCTGGCATCTGCACCACCCGCGCGCACCCCGCACCTCCGCCGAGGCGAATCGCCGGCAGTGGCGGGAGACCGTCCGCAGCGGCCGGACCCGCTGCGAGGCCGGGCTCGACGGGCACGCGCCGCGCTGAGGACCCAGGGCGTTCCTGCGTTTTTCCCGTCTGGCAGCGCCGTGCCGGCGTTGCTATAACACCCGCATCTCCCCGCAACCGACGCGTGTCCCATGAGCACCGGCAAGCTGGTACTGCTACGTCACGGCCAGAGCATCTGGAACCTCGAGAACCTGTTCACCGGCTGGATCGACGTCGATCTCTCGCCACAGGGCCGCGAGGAGGCTCTCGAAGCCGGCCGGCTGCTCAAGGCCGAGGGCATCGCCTTCGATCTTGCATTCACCTCCGTGCTGAAGCGCGCGATCCGCACGCTCTGGATGGCGCTCGACGAGATGGACATGATGTGGCTGCCCGTCGAGCGCACGTGGCGCCTGAACGAGCGGCACTACGGCGCGCTGCAGGGCCTCGACAAGGCGCAGACCGTCGCGAAGCACGGCGCCGAGCAGGTGAAGGTCTGGCGCCGCAGCTACGACATCCCGCCGCCGCCGCTCGATTCGAGCCATCCGCAGCATCCGCGCTTCGACCGCCGTTACGCCGGCGTACCCGAGAATGAGCTGCCGGCCTGCGAATCGCTCAAGGACACGCTCGCGCGCGTCATGCCGTTCTGGAACGCTCGCATCGCCCCGGAGCTGACCGCGGGCCGCAACGTGCTCGTGGCCGCGCACGGCAACAGCCTGCGCGCGCTCGTCAAGATGCTCGACAAGATGTCGGACTCGGCGATCGTCGAGCTCAACATCCCGACCGGCGTGCCGCTGCTCTACGAGCTCGACGGCCGGCTCGAGCGCATCTCGAGCCGCTATCTCGGCGATGCCGAGGCGGTCAAGGCGCGCGCCGAGGCCGTGGCGCGCCAGGCCGAGGCCAAGAAGAAATAGCCCCTCAGACCAGGAATCCGCCGTCGACCACGAGGAACTCGCCCGTCACGTACGACGAGGCGTCCGAGGCGAGGAACACGGCGGCGCCGGCGATGTCGCGCGGCTCGCCGACGCGCCTCAGCGGGTTCCCGCCGACGTAGTGCTCGAGCTGCTCGGTGTCCGCGAGCAGGGCGCCCGCGAATTTCGTGCGGATGAGGCCCGGCAGGATCGCGTTGCAGCGGATGCCCTCGGGCCCGCACTCGCGTGCGAAAACCTTGGTCATGTTCAGCACGGCGCCCTTGGTGACCGAGTAGATCCCCTGCAGCGGCCCTGGGCGGATCGCGTTCACGGACGCGACGTTGACGATCGACCCGCCGCCGCCCTTGCGCATCAGGCGTCCGCCGAGTACGGACGCGAAGAAATAGCCGCGCACGTTGACGTCGACGGTCTTCTGGTAGGCGCCGAGGTCGGTGTCGAGCACGTGGCCGTAGTAGGGGTTGGTCGCCGCGTTGTTCACGAGCACGTCGAGGCGGCCGTAGCGTTCCTCGACCGTCGCGAACAGCCGCTCGAGCGCGTCCATTTCGCCGATGTGGCAGGCCACCGCGATCGCGTCGCCGCCGGCCTCCACGATGAACCGGGCCACGGCTTCGCAGCCGTCCTGCTTGCGACTCGAGACGACGACGCGGGCGCCCCGCTCGGCGTAAGCCTTCGCGATCGCCTCGCCGATGCCACGGCTCGCGCCGGTGACGATCGCCACGCGGCCGGTGAGGTCGAACATGTCGCTCATGGCATTCTCCTCAGGCCGCGCCGACCAGGCGGCGGGCATCGTCGTACTCGCGCACCATGCGCGCGACGAGCTCGCGCGTGGGCAGCACCTCGTGGATGTTGCCCGCGCCCTGCCCGGCGCTCCAGATGTCGCGCCACGCCTTCTTCTCCATGTTGCCGCCGGAGCCGAAGTTCATCTTCGACTTGTCGGCCTCGGGCAGGTTGTCGCCGTCGAGCCCGGCAGCGGCGACGCTCTTCTTGAGGTAGTTGCCCTTCACGCCGGTGAAGAGCGACGTGTAGACGATGTCGTCCGACGTCGAGTCGACGATCATCTGCTTGTACTCGTCGAGCACGTTCGCCTCGCGCGTCGCGAGAAAGCGCGTGCCGATATAGGCCATGTCGGCGCCGAGCGCGAGCGCGGCGAGCACGTCGGCACCGCTGCTCATGGCGCCGGACAGCACGATCGTGCCGCCGAAGAACTGGCGGATCTCGCGGACCAGCGCGAACGGGCTCGCCATGCCCGCGTGACCGCCCGCGCCTGCGCAGACTGCGATGATGCCGTCGACGCCCTGCTCCGCCGCCTTGCGCGCGTGGCGCACGCTGATGACGTCGTGGAACACGAGCCCGCCGTAGGAGTGCGCCGCCTCGACGATCTCCCGAGGCGGCCGCAGGCTCGTGATGATGAGCGGCACCTGGTGGCGCACGCAGGTCTCCATGTCCTGCGCGAGGCGGTCGTTGCTCACGTGCGCGATCTGGTTCACCGCGTAAGGCGCGACCGGGACGCCCGGGTTCGCGGCCGCGTAGGCCGCGAGTTCCTCGCGGATGCGCGTGAGCCACTCGTCGAGCTTCGCCTGCGGGCGTGCGTTCAACGCGGGAAACGAGCCGACGATGCCGGCCTTGCACTGCTCGATCACGAGATCGGGCGTCGAGGCGATGAACATCGGCGCGCCGATGACCGGCAGGCTCAGGCGGTTCCGGAAATTCGCGGGGATCGGCATCGATCGTTCCTCGTGGTCTGCGGTCGGCGTGGATCAGGCGGGAGTGCTGGCGCTCGTTGCTGCTGTGTTGATGTGCGTTCCTGCCGCGTCATTCCTGCCGCGGGGATGCACGCGCGGGGACGCCGCAAGTACGTCCGTGTAGGCTCCGGGCGCCGCGTCCCTGCGGCGCACGGCCCCGCGCATGCATCCCCGCGGCAGGAACGACGCGGGAGCCGCCGGTGCCGGCTGATCGTGCGTTGCCTCCGGCTGGAGGAGCAACGCGGGAACCGCCGTCGCGTCCCCGTTGCGGGCGAGCGAGCTCACGCT
Organism: Lysobacterales bacterium; assembly: GCA_003819815.1. Taxonomy (GTDB): domain Bacteria; phylum Pseudomonadota; class Gammaproteobacteria; order Steroidobacterales; family Steroidobacteraceae; genus RPQJ01. Next base: position 518 of record RPQJ01000028.1, on the reverse strand, counting down.
GCGCGGGACGCGCCCGGCACCGGGTGGAACGGCTCGTCGCGCTCGGCGCGCTGCCGCAGCCACTTCGAGGGCTTGAACCGCTTGCCGTAGCGCCTGGCGAGCCGGTCGCACTCGGCGACGAACGCGCGGATGCCGATCGTGTCGATGTACGACAGCGTGCCCCCGGTCCACGCCGGGAATCCCCAGCCGAGGATGGAACCGAGATCGGCCTCGCCGGGCGTCGTGACGACTCCTTCCTCGACGCAGCGCGTGGTCTCGAGCGCCTGGATGTACATCAGGCGCTTGATCGCCTCCTGCGCATCCGGCTGGCGCTCGGCGAGGGGATAAATCTCCCCTAGTCCCGCCCACAGGTGCTTCTTGCCTTCCTTCGGGTAGTCGTAGAAGCCCGCGCCGAACCGGCGCCCGGGGCGCTTCAGTTCCTCGACGAACTTTTGCACGACGTCGTAGCCCACAGGCTTCTCGAAGCGCCGGCCGAGGTCGGCCTCGGTCTGCCGGAGCACCTTCCACTGCAGGTCGAT
>RPQJ01000027.1 GCA_003819815.1 Lysobacterales bacterium | reverse complement strand
TACCCGCGCGAGATCGTGCCCGAGGGCGAGACACCGTCCGGGTGGCTGCGCAAGCTCACCGAGCAGGGCGCGCGCCAGCGCTGGCCCGAGGGGGTGCCTGCTTCCGCGCGCGCGCTCGTCGAGCACGAGCTCGCGCTCGTCGCCGAGCTCGGCTACGAGTCGTACTTCCTCACCGTGCACGACATCGTGGGCTACGCGCGCTCGCGCGGCATCCTCTGCCAGGGCCGCGGCTCGGCCGCCAATTCCGCCGTCTGCTACTGCCTCGGCATCACCGAGGTCGATCCGGCGCGGATGTCGCTCCTGTTCGAGCGGTTCGTTTCGCGCGAGCGCAACGAGCCGCCCGACATCGACGTCGATTTCGAGCACGAGCGCCGCGAGGAGGTGATCCAGTACGTCTACGCGAAGTACGGCCGCCACCGCGCGGCGCTCGCGGCCACCGTGATCTGCTACCGCCCGCGCAGCGCGCTGCGCGACGTCGCGAAGGCGCTCGGGCTCGACGCGCTGCAGGTCGAGGCGCTCGCGCGCTCGATGCAGTGGTGGGACGGCTCGCGCATCGACGACGAGCGCGTCCGCGAGGCCGGCCTCGACCCCGCGAGCCCGGTGCTCGGCCGCGTGCTCGCGCTCGCGCGCACGCTGCTCGGCTTTCCGCGGCACCTGTCGCAGCACGTCGGCGGCTTCGTGATCGCGCGCGACCTTCTCGAGGAACTCGTGCCGGTCGAGAACGCGGCGATGCCGGAGCGCACCGTGATCCAGTGGGACAAGGACGACCTCGACGCGCTCGGGCTCCTGAAGGTCGACATCCTCGGTCTCGGCATGCTGGCCGCGATCCGCCGCGCGTTCGACCTCGTCGAGGCTCACCGCCGGCGGCACTGGACGCTTGCGACGGTGCCCGCCGAGGACCCGGCCGTCTACGACATGATCGGTCACGCCGACACGGTCGGGGTGTTCCAGATCGAGTCGCGCGCGCAGATGGCGATGCTGCCGCGAATGCGGCCGCGTACGTACTACGATCTCGTGATCGAGGTGGCGATCATCCGGCCGGGCCCCATCCAGGGCGACATGGTGCACCCGTACCTGCGCCGCCGCGCCGGGATCGAGCCCGTGACGTACCCGAGCGCCGAGGTCGAGGGCGTGCTCAGGCGCACGCTCGGCGTGCCGATCTTCCAGGAGCAGGTCATGCAACTCGCGATCGTCGCGGCCGGGTTCACGGCAGGCGAGGCCGACCAGCTGCGCCGTGCGATGGCGGCCTGGAAGCGCAAGGGCGGTCTCGGGCACTTCGAGGAACGCCTGATCCGCGGCATGCACGAGCGCGGCTACCCGGAGGCGTTCGCGAAGCAGATCTTCCGGCAGATCCTGGGGTTCGGCGAATACGGCTTCCCCGAATCCCACGCGGCGAGCTTCGCGCTGCTCGTGTACGTGTCGGCCTGGCTCAAGCGCCACGAGCCCGCCGCCTTCGCCGCGGCGCTCGTCAACAGCCAGCCGATGGGGTTCTACTCGCCGTCGCAGCTCGTGCAGGACGCGCAGCGGCACGGCGTCGAGGTGCGTCCGGTCGACGCGTGCGCGAGCGACTGGGATTGCACCCTCGAAACCGGCCGGGGCGACGAGCCCGCGCTCAGGCTCGGGCTCCGGCTCGTGAAGGGGCTCAGCGAGGACGCGGGACATCGGCTCGTCGCGGCGCGACGCGCGGGGGCGTGGACCGACGTGCAGGATCTCGCGCTGCGCGCGGGCCTCGGGCGCCGCGAGCTCGGCTGCCTCGCCGCCGCCGGCGCGCTCGAGGGTCTTGCAGGGCACCGGCACCGCGCCGCGTGGAACGTCGCGGGCGTCGAGGCGCCGTTACCGATCCTGCCGGAGCCTCGCATCGCCGAGGGAATCCCGCTGCTGCGCGCGCCCGCCGAGGGGCAGGACGTCGTGTCCGACTACGCCTCCACGGGCCTCACGCTGCGCCGCCATCCGGTCGCGCTGCTGCGGGCCCGTCTCGACGCGCGCGGTTTTCTTTCCTCGGCCGCGCTGCGCGCGCGCACGCACGGCGCCATGGTCCGCGCGGCGGGGCTCGTCGTGACGCGGCAGCGCCCGGGCAGCGCTTCCGGCGTCACCTTCGTGACGCTCGAGGACGAGGCGGGCAGCGTGAACATCATCGTGTGGCGGCAAGTCGCCGAACGGCAGCGGCGCGCGCTCGTCGGGTCGCGGCTGATGGGCGTGCTGGGGGAGCTGCAGGTCGAGGGCGAGGTGCGGCACGTGGTCGTGCGGCGGATCAGCGACCTGTCGCACTGGCTCGGCGACCTCGTCGCGCCCTCGCGCGACTTCCACTAGGTGCCGGGTTTAAGTTTCGCAAGTTCGCGCAGGAAAGACGCGAACTTGCGAAACTTAAACCCGGCACCTCATCGCTTCCGGGGAGACTTCGGCGTGTCACCGAGATCGTAATCGTCGAAATCGAGCAGCAGCTCGGTGGTGCGTTTCTGCTCGAGCAGCCGCTCGAGCTTGCGCCACGCGGGCTCGGCGCCCCGCGCGGCACCGCGCTTGCGCTTGTCGAGATCCTGCATGAGGCGATCCACGTCGAGCGACTCGTCGTCGCTCGACACCTCTTCCTCGTCTTCGTCTTCGAAGTCGTCGGATTCAGGCTTCTCGCTCATCGTTGGACCTGCCGGGACCCACCGTCGAGTTTCGCGCGATTTATAACTGCGGCCGGGCGTGCCGGGCAAGAGAGAAATCCGCGGGTGTCATCCGGCGCCGACGACCGCGCAGGTCAGTGCAGGAGACTCGCCATGCGGCGTCGCGCCGGCGCCACGAGCTCGTGAGTCTCGCCGAGGACGTCGAACGCCATCAGCACGCTGCGTCGCGCGAGGTCGTCGCCCCACGCGCGGTCCTGGCGCATCAGTTCGAGCCACTCCGAGAGGGCGGTGGCCCAGTCCCCCGCCAGCGCGTGGTGCGCGGCCAATGCATGACGCGACGCGGCGTCGCGCGGATCCGCCTCGAGCGCGGTCCGCAATGCCGCCACGTCCGGGCGCGCGATCGCGGCCTCCAGGAACGCCAGCCTCGCCCGCAGCGACGCCAGGGACGGGTGCCCGGGCTCCGCGGCTTCGAGCTCCGAGATCGACGCGGCCGCCGCGACGGCATCGCGTGCGTCGAGCTGCGCGGCGGCGAGCGCCGCCGGGCCGCTGGGCTGCGCCGCAGGCGTCCCGCCGTCGAGGTGTCGGTCGATCAGTTCGCGGATCGTGGACTCCGGCTGCACGCCGACGAACTGGTCGACGACCTCGCCGTGGTGGAACAGCAGCACCGTCGGGATGCTGCGGATGCCGTAGTGACCGGCGATCCGGCCTTCCTCGTCGGTGTTGACCTTGGCGAGCGCGAAACGGCCGCCGTAGTCGTCGGCGAGGCGATCGAGCATGGGCATCAGGGTGCGGCAGGGGCCGCACCACGGGGCCCAGAAATCGACCAGCACCGGCCGGGCCTGCGACGCCTCGACCACCGCCTGCCTGAAATTCGATTCGGTCGCGACGACCTTGTGCGCTTCTGCAGTCATCCATGGACCTCCGTGACGGGTCGATTCTCCCGGCGCGGCCGCGTGCCGGCAAGAGGGCGCCTCGCTATACTCGCGCGTCCTTTCGGAAGGGGGCATTCAGGAGCATGCAGATGAAGATGAAGCATTTTCGGTCCGTGGCGGTCGTGCTGGCCTTTTCGGGGGTGAACGCGCCCGCGCTCGCCGACTGGACCGGCAAGGGCGAACTCGGCGCCTCGTTCGCGAGTGGCAACAGCGAAAACGAGTCGGTGACCGCCGCGCTCGAGCTCAGGAACACGCTCGACCAGTGGACGCACACGGTCGGGTTCGCCGGAAACTACGCCAGCTCCAACAGCGACACCACCGCCGAGCGCTGGGAGTTCCGTGGGCAATCGGACTACAAGTTCACGGAGCGCGCCTACGCTTTCGGTGCAGGCCGCTACGAGAACGACGAGTTCAGCGCGTTCGAGTACCAGGCCTCGCTCGCCGCCGGTCTCGGCTACCGGCTCATCGACGAGGAGCGCACGAAGCTCTGGGTGCAGGGTGGCCCGGGCTACCGCTTCGCCGATCGCCGCGGCCCCTGTCTCGACGCGGTCGTGCCCGAGGACGTGCCGGACTGCAACCGCCGGGGACCCGGCGAGTCCGAGGACTCGGTGATCTTCCGCGGCGACGTCGGGTTCGAGCACCAGCTCACCGAGACGACCAAGATCGTCGACCGCTTCCTGGTCGAGGCGGGCTCCGACAACACGTACCTGCAGAACGACCTCGGGCTCGAGGTCACGATCTCGGGCGCGCTCGGCCTGCGCGTGGGGTATCAGGTCCGCCACAACACGGACGTCGTACCCGGCACGGACAAGACCGACACGCTCACGACGGTCGGCCTCCTGTACGAGACCAAGTAGCCGGTGATCGACCGGCCCGGCCCGCAGGCTTCCGCCCGCGGGCCGGCGCCTTTGGCTAGAATCCGCGCACCTCGGCCCGAGTCTGAGTCATGAACGACGTGCGCGCAGCGGGCCCCGCCCCGCGTTTCCTGTTCCGCGACCCCGCCGACCTGCAGACCCCGACGGGGCTCGCGATCAACGAGCGTTTCCTCGCGGACGAGCAGGCGCTGGTCCGGCAGCTCGCGGACGCGGCGCGATTCGACGACGCGACTGCGGCCAGCGTGCAGGCCACGGCGGCCCGTCTGGTCGACGCGGTCCGCGCGGCGCCCGCGAGCCGCAGCGGCCTCGATGCGTTCCTGCGCCAGTACGACCTCTCCTCCCAGGAGGGCGTGATCCTGATGTGCCTCGCCGAGGCGCTGCTCCGGATCCCCGACGACGAGACGGCCGACCGCCTGATCGCCGACAAGCTCAAGGCCGGGGACTGGGCGAGCCACCTCTGGGACAGCCAGTCGCTGTTCGTGAACGCCTCGACCTGGAGCCTCATGCTGACCGGCCGCATCGTGCGTCTCGATCCGCGCGACCTCGCCACGCCGGGCAGCGCCGTCTCGCGCGTGGTCGGCCGCATCGGCGAGCCGGTCGTGCGCACGGCCATGCGTCAGGCGATGCGCATCATGGGCCACCAGTTCGTGATGGGACGCACGATCGAGGAGGCGCTCGGGAACTCGCTCGAGGGCGCGAATCGCCGCTACCGCTACACCTTCGACATGCTCGGCGAGGCCGCGCTCACGCACGCCGACGCCGACCGCTACTTCGACTCCTACCGTGGCGCGATCGCCGCGCTGCGCGCCCGCGTCGGCGAGTACCCCGACCTCGAGGCCCGGCCGAGCATCTCCGTGAAGCTCTCGGCGCTGCATCCGCGGTTCGACCGCAATCACCGGCGTCGCGTGCTCGCGGAGCTCGCGCCGCGCCTCGTCGACCTGTGCGTCGACGCGCAGGACGCGGGGATCGCGCTCACGCTCGACATGGAGGAGTCGGAGCGCCTCGAGCTCACGCTCGAGCTGCTGGAGGCCGCCTGCCGGAGCCCGAAGCTCGCGGGCTGGCCGGGCTTCGGCGTCGCGATCCAGGCCTACCAGAAGCGCGCGCGGGACGTCCTGCGGCACCTGATCGGCGTGGCGCGGGAGACGCAGCGCATACTGCACGTCCGGCTCGTGAAGGGCGCGTACTGGGACAGCGAGATCAAGCGGGCGCAGGAGCGCGGACTGCCGGGCTACCCTGTGTATACCCGCAAGCAGAACACCGACGTCTCCTACCTCGCGTGCGCGCGCCTGATCCTCGAGCAGGGCGCGGAGCTGTACCCGCAGTTCGCGACGCACAACGCGCACACCGTCGCAGCGATCTCGCACATGGCGCGTCGCGCCGGGCGCGAGTTCGAGTTCCAGCGACTGCACGGCATGGGCGAAGAGCTCTACGCCGCCGCGACGGGACCGAACGGCCTCGGCGTTCCATGCCGCGTCTACGCACCCGTGGGCGCCCACGAGGACCTGCTGCCTTACCTGGTGCGGCGGCTGCTCGAGAACGGCGCCAACACGTCGTTCGTGAACCGCATCGTCAACGAACAGGAGCCGGTCGAGAACATCGTCGCCGACCCGGTCCGGATCGTCGATGCGACGCCGCAGGCCGCGCACCCGCGGATCCCGGCACCCGCCGACATCTATCAGCCGGAGCGGCGCAACTCGAGCGGTCTCCACCTCGCGGACGGCCGCGTGCTCACCGAACTCGCGGATCGCATGCAGCGGGTGTCCCGGCGCCCCTGGCTCGCAGGGCCGCTGGTTTCGGGCCAGGAGCTTGACGGCCCGGCCGAGCCGGTGCGCAATCCGGCCGACACCGGCGAGGTCGTCGGCACCGTGCGGACCGCGACCACGGAGCAGGTGGCGGTCGCGGTCGACGAAGCCGTGGAGGCCCAGCCGGCCTGGGACGCGACGCCCGCGCCCGAGCGCGCGGCCGTGCTCGAACGCGCGGCTGAACTTTTCGAGTCGAACCTGCCCGAACTCGTCGCCATGTGCGTGCGCGAGGCGGGCAAGACGGTGCCGGACGGCGTCGCCGAGGTCCGCGAGGCAGTCGACTTCCTCCGCTACTACGCGGCGCGCACGCGCCGCGACTTCGGTGCGCCCGAGCGGCTGCCGGGCCCGACCGGCGAGAGCAACGAGATCTCGCTGCATGGGCGCGGCGTGTTCGCCTGCATCAGCCCCTGGAACTTCCCTCTCGCGATCTTCACGGGTCAGGTCGCCGCCGCGCTCGCCGCCGGCAACTCCGTCGTCGCGAAGCCTGCGGAGCAGACGCCGCTCGTCGCCGCCCAGGCCGTTCGGCTGCTGCTCGAGGCCGGCGTGCCGCCCGGCGTCCTGCACTACCTGCCGGGCGACGGCGCGCTCGTCGGCGCGCGGCTCGTCGCGGATCCGCGCGTCGCCGGCGTCGCGTTCACGGGTTCGACCGACACCGCCCGGATCATCCACCGCGCGCTTGCAGGTCGCGAAGGGCCGATCGCCGTGCTCATCGCCGAGACGGGCGGGCAGAACGCGATGATCGTCGACAGCTCGGCGCTGCCCGAACAGGTCGTGCTCGACGCCGCGTACTCCGCTTTCAACAGCGCCGGACAGCGCTGCTCGGCGCTCAGGGTGCTCTGCGTGCAGGAGGAGATCGCACCGCGGCTGCTCAAGCTGCTCGCGGGGCACATGGACGAGTTGGTCGTCGGCGATCCGGCGTACCTCGAGACAGACGTCGGGCCCGCGATCGACGCCGCCGCCCGCGACGCACTCGAGTCCCATGCGCGCAGCATCGTGCGCGGCGCAAAGTGGTCCCACCGCGCGCCGCTGCGGGCCGAGACGCGGGCCGGCACGTTCGTGGCGCCGCTGGCCGTGCAGATCGACTCGCCTGGCGTGCTCGAGCGAGAGGTCTTCGGTCCCATCCTCCACGTCGTGACGTACCGCGCGCGCGACCTGGAGGCGCTGGTCGACGCCGTGAACGCGACGGGCTACGGCCTCACGTTCGGCATCCACAGCCGCATCGACAGCACCGTGCGTCGCGTCGCGTCGCGTATCGCCGCGGGCAACGTCTACGTGAACCGCAACATCATCGGAGCCGTCGTCGGCACGCAGCCCTTCGGCGGTTGTGGACTCTCGGGTACCGGGCCGAAGGCCGGCGGCCCGCGGTACCTGCACCGCTACGCGCACGAGCGCACGCTCACGATCAACACGTCGGCCGTCGGCGGCAACGCGTCGCTGCTGGCCATGGAGTAGCGAATGGTGAATAGTGGCCTGGGGAAAGGGGACAGCCGGAGCGGCCCTGCGCGCGAGGAGGCGGTCCGCTTCCCCTCGGCCCCGTTCCCTGTCCACTGATCACTTCCCCCGATGTCCCTCAGCGTCCTCGACATCTTCAAGATCGGCGTCGGGCCGTCGAGCTCCCACACGATGGGGCCGATGAACGCGGCCTGCACGTTCGTCGAGTATCTCGAGCGGGAGGGCAAGCTCGGGCAGACGGCGCGGGTGGGCGTGCAGCTCTACGGCTCGCTCGCGCTCACGGGTCTCGGCCACTGCACGGACCGTGCCGTGCTGCTCGGCCTCGAAGGCCACCGGCCGGACGCCATCGACCCCGAGTCGATCGAGCCCACGGTGGCCCGCATCCGCTCGAGCGGCAGGCTCCGGCTCGGCGGGCGGCACGAGATCCCGTTCGACGAACCGCTCGACCTGCTGCTGCACCGCGAGCAGACGCTGCCGGCGCACACGAACGGGCTGCGGTTCACTGCGCTCGACGACGCGGGGTCGCCCATCCACCGAGCGGAGTTCTATTCGATCGGAGGGGGCTTCGTCGTGCGTGCCGAGGACTACGGACGCGGCGCCAGCCCCGTCGCGGAGGTCGCGGTGCCCCACCCGTTTTCGTCTGCGCGGGAACTGCTCGAGACCTGCCGCGAGCACGGCCTCGAACTGCACGAGCTCGTGCTTGCGAACGAACGCTCTTTCCGCTCCGACGCGGAGACGGTCGCTGCGCTGCTCAGGATCTGGTCCGTGATGCACGGGTGCATCGAGCGCGGTTTCCAGGCTACAGGACTGCTGCCGGGCCCGCTCAAGGTGCGTCGCCGGGCCGCAAGGCTGCACCGCGTGCTGGTCGAGTCGGCCGAGCCGCGTCCCCTCGACGCGCTCGACTGGGTGAACGCATACGCGCTTGCCGTCAACGAAGAGAACGCCGCGGGCGGCCGCGTCGTCACGGCTCCGACGAACGGGGCGGCGGGCATCGTGCCCGCGGTCATCGCCTACTACCGCCGCTTCGAGCCGGGCGCGAGCGACGACGGCGTCGTGCGATTCCTGCTCGTGGCCGGCGCGATCGGCATGCTCTACAAGCGCAACGCTTCGATCTCGGGCGCCGAGATGGGCTGCCAGGGCGAGGTTGGGGTCGCGTGCTCGATGGCGGCGGCAGGCCTGGTGGCCGCGCTCAACGGCACGAACGAGCAGGTCGAGAACGCGGCCGAGATCGGCATGGAGCACAACCTCGGCCTCACCTGCGACCCGATCGCGGGCCTCGTGCAGATCCCGTGCATCGAGCGCAACGCCATGGGCGCGATCAAGGCCATCAATGCCGCCCGGCTCGCGATGCGCGGCGACGGCACGCACAAGGTCTCCCTCGACCAGGTCATCTCGACCATGCGCCAGACCGGCAGGGACATGTCGGTCATCTACAAGGAAACGAGCCAGGGCGGGCTCGCCGTCAACGTACCGGAGTGCTGAAGCCGTGAACCAGAAGACCCGTGTCGTCGTGGTGACGGGCGCATTCGGCGTCCTCGGACGGGCGGTGGCCTCCGCGTTCGCGGCACGCGGCGCGCAACTCGCGCTGCTCGACCTCGCGATCGAACCGCACGCGGCGCCGCCGACGGGCCCGGGCGGGGCGCCGCTGGTGCTCGGCGGCGTCGACCTGAGCGACACGGAGGCCACGCGGCGCGCGATGGTCGCCACGTCGATGCGCTTCGGCGGCATCGACGTGCTCGTGAACGTCGCGGGCGGATTCCAGTGGCAGACGCTCGAGCACGGCGACGTCGAGACGTGGGACCAGCTCTATCGCCTCAACCTGCGTACGGCCGTGGTCTGCTGCAAGGCGGCCCTGCCTGCGTTGCTCGAGCGCAGCCCCGGCAGCCGCATCGTCAACGTGGGGGCAGGGGCCGCAGCGGGCAGGGCTGGGGCCGGCATGGGCGCCTACACCGCGTCGAAGGCCGGCGTGCAGCGGCTGACCGAAAGCCTTGCCGAAGAGACCAAGGATCGCGGGCTCACGGTGAACGCGGTGCTGCCGGGCATCATCGACACGCCTCGCAATCGGGCCGACATGCCGGACGCGGATTTCTCGAGGTGGGTGGCGCCCGAAGCCATCGCGGAGGTCATCGCCTTCCTGGCGTCGCCCGAAGCCGCCGTCGTCACCGGAGTCGCGCTACCCGTCAACGGGCGCGGGTGATCGCGCCGCCGGCGCTCCAGGCCGCACGCACGCTCAGGTGTGGTTCTTCGGGTAGTCGAACTCGGGCTCGATTCCGCCGCCCCAGTCGATCTCTGCCCAACGATCGACGTCGAACGCGGCCGTGAACACGCCGCAGGTCGGCAGGTTGTCGATGTGCTCGCCAGCCGAGAGCCGGTTCGCGAAATCGGTGATGCCGGGGTTGTGGCCGAACAGCATCAGGTGTCTCGCATCACCGCCGAGCTCGCGGATCACGGCGAGCATGTCCTCGGCCGAGGCGAGGTAGAGTCGCTCGTCCTGTCGCAGCCGGGCCGCTGGAAGCTTGAGCTCGCGGGCCATCACGGTCGCCGTCGTGAGCGCGCGCACCGCGGGGCTCGACAGCATCGCGTCGGGCTTCAGGCGGCGCGACCGCAGCCGCCGCGCCATCTCGGGGGCATCGCGCTGCCCGCGCCGGTTGAGAGGACGGTCCCAGTCGGCCTGGCCCGGCAGCGACCAGTCCGACTTGGCATGGCGGACGAGCGTGAGGCGCTTCACGTCGGCGCGACCTCGACGCAGCCGTCCACGACCCGGGTCGCGAAGGTACGCACCGGCTCGTAGGCCGGCGGCGTGAGCGCCCGGCCCGACCGCAGGCAGAACCGGGCGCCGTGCCTCGGACAGATCACCTGGTCGCCCTCGACGGCGCCGCCCGCGAGGCCGCCGCCGTCGTGGGTGCACACGTCCTCGACCGCCAGGAACTCGCCGTCGACGTTGAAAACCGCAACGAGTGCGCCGTCGACCTCCGTCGACGCGTGGTCGCCGGGCGGAATCGAGGCGACCGGACCGACGCGCACCCAGCTCACATCATCCCCGTCTGGAGCAGCGCCGCCTCGGACATCATCGACTGGTTCCACGGCGGATCGAACACGAGCTCCACGTCGGCACGTGCGACCGTCGGGATGATCTCGACCTTGTCCCGTACGTCCTGCACGAGCACGTCTCCCATCCCGCACCCAGGCGCCGTCAGCGTCATCTTCACGGACACCACGCGGCCTTCGTCGCTCGTCGCGACGTCGCAGGAGTACACGAGCCCGAGGTCGACGATGTTGATCGGGATCTCCGGGTCGTAGCAGGTCTTCATCTGCTGCCAGGCGAGCGCCCGCACGTCCTCGTCGCTCGCATCGGGCGGCAGAGCCGGAACCTCGACCGGGTCCTTGCCGAGCGCGTCGGCGTCGCGGCCGGCGATGCGGAACAGGTTGCCCTCGACGTAGACGGTGAACGAGCCGCCGAGTGCCTGCGTGATGTAGCCCTGCTGGCCCGTGCGCAGCTTGACGTTCAGGCCGGCGGGGACGATCACCGCCTCGACGTCGCGGGTGAGGGTGACCGGTTCGTTGTCGGATCGATACACGGTGGGACTCCGGGCGTCACTCGGTCGACACGGGCGCGGCCTCGCTGTGGAGCGCCGCCTCGAGCGTGTGCCAGCACAGGCTCGCGCACTTGACGCGCGCGGGGAACTCCCGAACGCCCGAGAGCGCCGCGAGCTTGCCGAGCACGGCCGGGTCGGCGTCTTCGCCCTCGCGGGTCAGCACCCGGTGCATCGTCGAGAACAGCGCCTCGGCCTCGGGCACCGTGCGGCCGCGGACGCTCTCCGTGAGCAGCGAGGCGGAAGCGACCGAGATCGCACAGCCGTCGCCCTGGAAGGAGACGTCGCTGATGCGGTCTCCGTCGAGCTTCACGTAGAGCGTGAGGCGATCGCCGCACAGCGGGTTGAAGCCGTCCGCGTGACGATCCGCGTCCGGCATCGGCCGGAAATTGCGCGGGTTGCGATTGTGATCGACGATCACGTCGCGGTAGAGGTCCTTGAGGTCCATCAGCCCAGCATCTCCCGCGCGACGTGCAGCGACTCGACGAGGCGGTCGACCTCGGCGCGCGTGTTGTAGAAGGCGAACGACGCGCGGGCGGTGGCCGGCACGCCGAAGAACTCCATCACCGGCATCGCGCAGTGGTGACCGGTGCGGATCGCGACACCGTCGTGGTCGAGGATGGTGCCGAGATCGTGGGGGTGCACGCGTTCGAGCGTGAACGAGACGACCGCTGCCTTCTCGGGTGCGGTGCCCACGATGGTGAGTCCGGGAATCTCCTCGACACGTCGCGTCGCGTACTCGAGGAGCTCGTGCTCCGCCGCGGCAATCCGCTCGAGCCCGAGTGCCTGCAGGTAGCGAACGGCCGCAGCGAGCCCGATTGCGCCTGCGATGTGGGGCGTCCCGGCCTCGAACTTCCACGGCAGCGCGTTGTAGACGGTGCGGTCGAACCCGACGGCGAGGATCATGTCGCCGCCGCCCTGCCACGGCGGCATGGCCTCGAGCAGCGACTCGCGCCCGTACAGGACGCCGATCCCGGTCGGGCCGCACATCTTGTGCCCGGACCAGCAGTAGAAATCGCAGTCGAGCGCCTGCACGTCGACGGGCAGGTGGGGCACCGCCTGCGCGCCGTCGAGCAGCACCGGGATGCCGCGCCGTCGCGCCTCGCGGATGTAGCGCTCGACGGGCACGACCGTGCCGAGCGCGTTCGAGACGTGGGACAGCGCGAGGAGCCGCGTGCGCTCGCCGATGAGGCCGAGGAACGCGTCGAAGTCGACCTCGCCCCGCCGGGTGATCGGGATCACGCGCAGCTTCGCGCCCGTCTGCTCGCACACCATCTGCCACGGCACGATGTTCGCGTGGTGCTCGAGCCAGGAAATCAGGATCTCGTCGCCGGGCCCGAGACGCGGCCGCGCGTAGCTCTGCGCGACGAGGTTGATCGCCTCGGTCGTGCCTCGCACGAAGACGATCTCGCGGGTGGAGCGGGCGTTGACGAAGCCGCGCAGCGTCTCGCGGGCACCCTCGAACAGGTCGGTCGCCTCCTGGCTCAGCCGGTGCACGCCGCGGTGCACGTTCGCGTGCGAGGTCTCGTAGTACGACGAGATTGCGTCGATGACCGCGCGCGGGTGCTGGCTCGAGGCCGCATTGTCCAGATAGCACAGCGGGCGTCCGTTCACCTCGCGCGCGAGCACGGGAAAATCCCGGCGCACGGCGTCGACGTCGAACGGCGCGCCGGTCGCGTCGGGGCGGGAGGTAGTCGCCAGGGCCAAGCTCATGGCCGGGTCTCCAGCAGGCGGGCGAGGCGCAGGTCGAGCGTGTCGCGCACGACCCGGGCGAACGCCTCGTGGTCCATGCGCGACAGCACCGCGCCGGCGAAGGCGCGAGTGAGTGCGCTGCGTGCCTCGGTCTCCGACAGGCCACGCGAGCGCAGGTAGAAGAGCGCCACGGCGTCGAGCTGGCCGGTCGTGGCGCCGTGACTGCACTTCACGTCGTCCGCGTAGATCTCGAGCTCGGGCTTGGTGTCGATCTCGGCGCCCGGGGTGAGGAGCAGGTTGCGGCTCGACTGCCGGGCCTCGGACTGCTGCGCGCCCGGGTGCACGATCGCCTTGGCGTTGAAGATGGCGCGACCGCGGCCCGCGGCGATCCCGCGGTAGTCCTGCAGGCTGCGGGTGCCGACGTCGAGATGATCGGCCCGGACCTGCGTATCGAGATGGCGCGAGCCGTCCGCGAGGAACAGCCCCGTGAGCTCCGCCGCCGCCTGTGGCGCCGCGAGGCGCGCGTTCAGGTCGAGACGGGCGAGACCCGCGCCGAGCTGCGCATCGTGCACGAAGACGGTGCCCCGCTGGCCGACCGTGGCTTCGAGGCGCTCGATGTGGAACGTGCGCTCTCCGGGTTCGAACAGGCGGTAGACGTGCAACGCGGCGTCCGGACCGACCTCCACGTCGACGACCACGTTCACGAGGCGCTCCGCATCGTCGCCCGAGTGGCGCAGTACGAGACGGGCGACGCTGCCACGGCCCGCCCGCACGACGAGACGCGGATGCTGCATCGAGCCTTCGCTCGCGCCCGGCACGAACACGAGCTCGATCGCTTCCGGCAGGGCGCTGTCCGCGATCTCGAGAAACAGCACGTCCGGGCACAGCGCGGCGTTGAGGGCGGCGAACCGCTCGGTGCCGCCGCCGGCGGGCACGCGCAGCAGCGCCGCGACCGACAGGCCGGCCGACCGGGCCTCGGCCAGGCTGCGGACCGAGACGCCGGCAGGCAGCCCGGAAGACCCGAGATCGCGGCGGAGGCGGCCGTCGACCACGACCAGGCGATGTGGCGCAAGAGGAGAGGGCAGGCTGACGACCGCCGCCTCGGCGGCATCCGTGGGCGCGAACCGGCGCGACTCGAGCCGCCGCAGGTTCGTGTACCTCCATGCTTCGTCGCGCGGTCCCGGGAAGCCGAGCGCGGCAAACCGCTCGAACGCCGCGCTGCGCTCCGCGGCGGCGTCGTCGCGAGCCGCGAGCGCGGCGAAGGCCTCGCGGTAGTGCTCGACCGGGCCGGCGGCGGTCATGCGACCTGCGCCTCCTGGCGCACCCAGTCATAGCCGCGCCGTTCGAGCTCGAGCGCGAGCGACTTGTCGCCGCTCTTCAGGATCCGGCCGTCGTACAGCACGTGCACGACGTCGGGCTCGACGTAGTCGAGGAGGCGCTGGTAGTGCGTCACCAGGACGACGGCGCGATCGGGGCTGCGGAGGCTGTTCACGCCGTTCGCCACGACCCGGAGGGCGTCGATGTCGAGACCGGAGTCCGTCTCGTCGAGCAGCGCGAGCCGCGGCTCGAGCACCGCCATCTGCAGGATCTCGTTGCGCTTCTTCTCGCCGCCCGAGAAGCCCTCGTTGACGCCGCGGTTCAGGAAGCTCTCGTCCATCTGCATGAGCTGCATCTTGCCGCGCACGAGCGCGAGGAACTCGAAGGCGTCGACTTCGGGCAGGCCGCGCTCCCTGCGGATCGCGTTGAGCGCCGCCTTGAGCAGGTATGCGTTGTTCACGCCCGGGATCTCGACCGGGTACTGGAACGCCAGGAACACGCCGGCCCTCGCACGCTCCTCGGGGGCGAGTGCGAGCAGGTCGCGCCCGTCGTATTCGACGCGGCCCGCGGTGACCTCGTAGCCGTCGCGTCCCGCGAGCACGCTCGCGAGCGTGCTCTTGCCCGAGCCGTTCGGGCCCATGATCGCGTGCACTTCGCCGGCGCGGACCTCGAGGTCGAGGCCTTTCAGGATCTTGCGCGCGCCGATCCGGGCGTGCAGGTCGCGGATGCTCAGCATGTGCTCGTCTCCGTCCGGTTCCGTCAGCCCACGGCGCCTTCGAGGCTGACCGAGAGCAGGTTCTGCGCCTCGACCGCGAACTCCATCGGCAGCTCCTTGAAGACCACCTTGCAGAAGCCGTTCACGATCATGTTCACCGCGTCTTCCTCGCTCACGCCGCGGCTGCGGCAGTAGAAGAGCTGGTCGTCCGCGATCTTCGAGGTCGTCGCCTCGTGCTCGACGATGGCCGTCGGGTTGCGGATCTCCATGTAGGGAAACGTGTGCGCCCCGCAGCGGTCGCCCATGAGCAGCGAGTCGCACTGCGTGTAATTGCGGGCGCCCTCGGCGGAGGGCAGCACCTTCACGAGGCCGCGGTACGTGTTCTGGCCCCGGCCGGCCGAAATGCCCTTCGAGACGATCGTCGAGCGCGTGTTGCGCCCGATGTGGATCATCTTGGTGCCGGTGTCGGCCTGCTGGCAGTGGTTCGCGAGCGCCACGGAATAGAACTCGCCGACCGAATCGTCGCCCGTGAGCACGCAGCTCGGGTACTTCCAGGTGATGGCAGACCCGGTCTCGACCTGCGTCCAGCTGATGCGGGAGCGCGGGCCGCGGCACTCGCCGCGCTTGGTCACGAAGTTGTAGATGCCGCCGACGCCGTTCTCGTCGCCCGGGTACCAGTTCTGCACCGTCGAGTACTTGATCTGGGCGTCGGTCTCGGCGACGAGCTCCACGACCGCTGCGTGGAGCTGGTTCTCGTCGCGCATCGGCGCCGTGCAGCCTTCGAGGTAGCTCACGTGGCTGCCTTCGTCGGCGACGATGAGCGTGCGCTCGAACTGCCCCGTGTTGGCGGCGTTGATGCGGAAGTAGGTCGAGAGCTCCATCGGGCAGCGCACGCCCTTCGGCACGTACACGAAAGAGCCGTCGGTGAAGACCGCGGAATTGAGGGCCGCATAAAAGTTGTCCGCGGGCGGCACGACGGTGCCGAGGTACCGCTCGACGAGCTCCGGGTGGTTGCGCACGGCGTCCGAGAACGGGCAGAAGATGACGCCGGCCTGCGCGAGCTTCTCCTTGAACGTCGTGGCGACCGAAACGCTGTCGAACACCGCGTCGACCGCGACGCCGGCGAGGCGCGCTCGCTCGTGCAGCGGGACGCCGAGCTTCTCGTAGGTCGCCAGCAGCTTCGGGTCCACTTCCTCGAGGCTCTTCGGACCGTCCTTCTTCTTCGGCGCCGAGTAGTAGGAGATGGCCTGGTAGTCGATCGGCGCGATGCGGACGTGCGCCCAGTCCGGCTGCCGCATCGTGAGCCAGTGACGGAACGCCTTGAGCCGCCAGTCGAGCATGAACTGCGGCTCGTTCTTCTTGCGCGAGATCAGCCGGATCACGTCCTCGTCGAGGCCCGGGGGCACCGTGTCGGACTCGATGTCCGTCACGAACCCGTGCCGGTACTTGCTCGCGACGAGTGCGTCGAGGTCGGGCGTGGTCGTGGACATGGCGGTCTCCTCAGAGCCGGCCGAACGTGCCGCGGCCGATCGGGCCCGTCCGCAGCGCGCCGGCGAGCTCGGGGCGCCACGTCGCAACGGCCTCCTGGCCACTCAGCTGCGCGAGGGAGATCTGCTCGAGCGAGCGACGGATGGCGGTGTTCACGTGCTGCCACGCGCTGCCGGTGCTGCAGACGCGCTCGAGATCGCACGTGCTGTGATCGCCGCTGCACTCGGTGATGGCGACGGGGCCCTCGATCGCGTCGATGATGTCCGCCGCGGTGATGCGCGTGGCTGCGCGGGCGAGCTGGTACCCGCCGTGGGCGCCCCGCGTCGAGGTGACGAGCCCCGCGCGGTGCAGGCTCTTCAGGAGCTTGCTCACGGTGGGCAGCCCGAGGCGGGTGTGGTCTGCCACGGCAGTGGCCGTCTGCCGCAGGTCGGGCCGGGCGGCAAGACAGGCCAGCACCATCGTGCCGTAGTCCGTCAGCTTGCTGATGCGCAACATCGGGGTGTCCCTGACAATTGGGACAATTTTAGTCCTAATCGCCACGGGAGGCCAAGCGGAGGCGGCGGCGCCTTGGGAGGGGGCCTGTCGAACCTGCTAGACTTCGCGCGATCGAAGCGACGCACCTTCGCCTTCAGTCCTCACCCAACCCGTGAATTCCCCTTCCGGATCCGCTGCCGGCCCCGCCGACGCGGGCAAAGAACACGTCGTGGCGCTCGGCGGCGTGGATTTCGCCATCGACGGCAAGACGGTTTTCCGCGGCCTCGACATCGCGATCCGGCGCGGCTCGGTCACCGCGATCATGGGGCCGAGCGGCACGGGCAAGACGACCCTGCTCAGGCTCATCACCGGCCAGGTGCAGGCGGACCGCGGCAGCGTGCGGGTCGACGGAGTCGACGTCGCGGGCCTCGGACGCCGCGAGCTGTACGGGCTGCGCCGGCGCATGGGCATGCTGTTCCAGAACGGCGCGCTGCTCACGGACCTCGACGTGTTCGAGAACGTCGCCTTCCCGTTGCGCGAGCACGCCCGCCTGCCCGAGCGGCTGGTCCGCGCGCTGGTGCTCACCAAGCTTCAGGCAGTCGGACTCCGGGGCGCGGCGGGCCTGATGCCGCAGCAGCTCTCGGGCGGCATGGCGCGCCGCGTGGCGCTCGCGCGCGCCATCGTCATGGACCCCGACATCCTGCTGTACGACGAGCCGTTCGCCGGCCTCGACCCCATCTCGATGGGCGTGGTGATGCGGCTGATCCGTTCGCTCAACGACGCGCTCGGCATCAGCAGCATCGTCGTCACTCACGACGTGCGCGAGATCTCGCAGATCGCGGACGCGAGCTACATCCTGTCGGGAGGCCAGGTGGTCGCGGAGGGCACGCCCGCCGATCTGCGCGACCATCCTTCGCCGGTCGTGAAGCAGTTCATGGAGGGGCTCGCCGACGGCCCGGTGAGCTTCCATTACCCCGCACCCGACTGCGCGACGCAGCTCCTCGACCGGGGACGCCCGACGTGACGGCGCTGCTCGCCGAGATGTACTCGAGCCTGCGCGGCTTCCTCGAGCGGCTGGGCGCGCTCACGCGGTTCTTCGGCCGCGTACTTTGGCTCTCCCCCGGTGCTTTCGGGCGGCCGAGGCTGGTCGTCGAGCAGGTCTACAACTCGGGTGCCATGTCGCTCGTGATCATCATGACCTGCGGGCTCTTCGTCGGCATGGTGCTGGGCCTGCAGGGCTACGACCTGCTGCAGCGGTTCGGCTCCGAGGACGCGCTCGGCGTCGGCGCGGCGCTGTCGCTGTTGAAGGAGCTCGGGCCCGTCGTGACGGCCCTGCTCTTCGCGGGCCGGGCGGGAACGGCGCTCGCGTCCGAGCTCGGCCTGATGCGGGCCACCGACCAGATTTCCGCGATGGAGGTCATGGCGGTCGACCCGATGCGCCGCGTCGTCGTCCCTCGTTTCCTCGGCGGCGTGATCGCGATGCCGCTGCTGACCGCGATCTTCATCATGGTGGCGCTCTTTGGAGTGCAGCTCGTCGGCGTGCAGTTCCTGGGCGTCGACCAGGGGCAATTCTGGTCGCAGATGCGCGACGCGGTGGAACTCGGCGACGTGGCGGAGGGTCTCACGAAGGGTCTCGTCTTCGGAGTCGCCTGCAGCCTGATCGCAGTGTTCGAGGGTTACCACGCACAGCCCACCGCCGAGGGCGTCGGGCGCGCCACCACACGCACCGTCGTCATCTCCGCCGTGACGACGCTCGTGCTCGACTACATCCTGACGGCGATCATGCTCTGACCCCGAGGCGACCATGCGACAGTCCCGCGCCATCGACGTCTCCACAGGCCTCTTCGTGCTGCTCGGCCTGGCGGCGATCCTGTTCCTCGTGACGCAGATCACGAACCGCGAGTTTTCCCTCGGCGGGTCGTCCTCGTCCTACCGGGTGTCGGCGCAGTTCGAGAACGTCGGAGGGCTGAAGTCCGGTGCTCCCGTCTCGATGGCAGGCGTCACCATCGGCCGCGTGGAATCGATCGCATACGACATGGACCTGTTCAAGGCCGTGGTGACGCTCCGGATCGACTCGCGCTACGACCGCATCCCGAGCGACAGCGACGCGAGCATCTACACGGCGGGCCTGCTCGGCGGGCAGTACATCGGCATTTCGCCCGGCGGCTCCGACGAGTCGCTCCGGGACGGCGACACGGTCGAATTCGTGCAGGACGCGATCGTGCTCGAGAACCTGATCAGCAAGTATCTCTTCAGCCAGGCAGGCAAGCCCGATGCCGGGCAGCCGGCGCCGGCACCTGCCGAATGAGGAACCCCATGCGCGCCCTTTATCCACTGCTCGTGCTGTTCGCAGGCTTCGGCGCCGCGGCGTCGGCAGCCGATGCACCTGCCGCGACGCCGGGGCTCGGTCCGCAGGAACTGATGGAGATGGTCTCGAAGGACATGCTGCGGGAGCTCGACGCCAACCGGGCTGCCCTCACGAAAGACCCGGCCGGCCTGCGCGCGCTCGTCGACAAGCACCTGCTGCCGCACTTCGACACGGACTACGCGGCGCGCCTCGTGCTCGGCACGCACTGGCGCACGGCGACGCCTGCGCAGCGCAAGCGCTTCATCGAGGCGTTCTACGGCTCGCTCATGGCGAACTACGGCGACGCGCTGCTCGAGTTCACGGGCGACCGGCTCAGGATCCTGCCGTTCCGTGGCGACCCGAACGCACAGAGCGCCACGGTGCGTACCGAGATCAAGCGGGACAACGGCACCCCGGTGCCGGTCAACTACAGCCTGCGCCGAACTCCCGAGGGCTGGAAGGCCTGGGACGTGACGATCGAGGGGATCTCGTACATCAAGAACTTCCGGACGGACTTTGGGGCGGAGGTCGACCAGAAGGGTCTCGACGCCGTGATCGAGCGCCTCGAGGCGGACAACCGCACGCGCGAGGCCGGCGGCAAGCCCGCCGCCGCGCAGGCCCGCTGAGCGTGGCCGGCGTGCGCATCGAGTCCGCGGGCACCGACCGGTTGCGGGTCGCAGGCGAACTGAGCTTCGAGACGGCCGCCTCCGCGCTCGAGACCGGTGCGCGTCTGATCGGCGCTGGCAGGCGCTGGACGTTCGATCTGGCCGGGGTGTCGGCCGGCGACAGCGCCGGCGTGGCCGTCCTGATCGAGTGGCTGTCGCTCGCGCGCTCGCGCGACGCCACGCTCGTCTACGAGTCGGTCCCGGCGCAGATGCTCGCGATCGCGCGGCTCTCCGGCGTCGACGGGTTGCTCGCCGGTCAGCCGGCCTGACCGGGCGGAGCCGCGGCTCCTGACGGCTCGGCCGGCGCCTCGCCCGCCTCGGGGGTGGCCTCGGCTCCATCGTCGAGTCCTTCCTCGAGTTCGTCCTCCAGGGGGTCCTCCAGCGGGTCCTCGAGGGGCGCCGGCTGCAGGTGCTCCGGGATGTTGCCGTCGAAGACCAGATACAGGCGGCGCTGGAGGTAGGCGTCGCGGATGAAGACGTACGGGTCGTAGGCCCGCTCGATCGTGGCGTCGAGCGGCAGGAGGCTCGCGCGCAGTTCGAGGACGCTGAGGCCGAGCGACACCCAGCGCTCGTTGCCCGCGTTGTACCAGTAGAACGGTTCGAGGAAGCGTGCGAAGACCGCCGAGGGCGCGTCGCGCAACGTCGACGGCCCGAGGAACGGCAGCATCAGGTACGGCCCGGGCGGCACGCCCCACCACCCGAGCGTCTGGCCGAAATCCTCGTCGTGCTGCGGCAGCTCGACGTCGGACGCCGGATCGAACAATCCGCCCACGCCGAGCGTCGTGTTCATCAGGAAGCGCAGCGTGTCCTGGCCGGCCTCCTTGAACTTGCCCTGCAGCAGGTTGTTGACGATGTTCGTCGGCGAGTTGAGGTTCGTGAAGAAATTGCCGGCGCCGGCCCGGAACCAGCCCGGCGCGTGGTCGTCGTAGGTCTGGGCCGCTGGGCGGACCGCGTTGCGGTCGACGGTGTCGTTGACCGCGAACGTACCGCGATTCATCGGTTCCCAGGGATCCGAGGGATCGCGCTTTCCGGTCGTGGCGCAGCCACCGAGGAGCAACGCCGCGAAGAGCAGCGCGGGGAATCGCACGACCGCGGCGGGCGCATGAATCATCGACGACTCCGGGAGGGGCTGGCAGCGCAGCCGGGAATTGTAGCGCGTCGGGCGCGCAGCGCGGTCAGCCGCCCGGGGCCGGGCGCTGCGAGCCGCCGGTTGGGCGCTCCGAACGGGTGCGCTCCTTGGGCAGCCACTCGCGGATCTCCTTGAGTCGAGCCGTGAACTTCGAGCGCTGCACGGACGAGATGTTCGGCACGGAGAGCGCGAGCTCGAGCTGGTTGATCGCGAGCGGAAGGTCGCCGCCCATCAGGTGGTACTCGGCCATGTACGAATACGCGTCGGCGACGTCGCCGGCCGCATTGGCTGCGATGGCGGTGAGGCGGATCTGCTCCTGGGTCGGAGGCACGGCGTTGAAGAGATCGAGCAGCACCTCGTGGGCACGCTTCGGCCGGCCCGCCTGCAGCAGCGCCTCGCCGTAGCGCACCGTGACCGGGACGTTGCGGGGCGCGAGCTCGTGAGCGCGCTCGAGCGTGTCGAGGGCGGCGCGGGTCTCGCCCGAGGCAAGCTGCGCCTGGCCGAGCGCCGTGTGGAACGGCAGTATCTCCGGATACTGCTGGCGCAGCCGCACGAGCGTCGGGATCGCCGCGGCGGGTTCGCCGGACTGGATCTGCGCGAGCGCGCGGCCGTAGACCTGCGCGAGCGACGCATCGGGCTCGTTCCCCGCGACCGCGACGTAGTACTCGCGAGGATCGCGGCTCGAAGGCGTGGAGAGCACTCGCACGCGCTCGCGCATCAGCGCGTAGCTGAGGCTCTCACGGGGCTCGCCCGCCGGAATCTGCGCGGCCCGGCCGCGGGCTTCCGCGATGCGCGCGCTGGTGACGGGATGCGTGCGCAGCAGTTCCGGCACCTGGTCCGGTCCGAGCTGCGTGCGCCGCCCCATCGTCTCGAAGAACCCCGCCATGGCGTTCGGGTCGTACCCGGCCGAGGCGAGGATGCCGATGCCGACGCGATCCGCCTCGTACTCGTTCTCGCGCGTGAAGTTGATCTGCGACTGCACGGCCATGTTCTGGGCGGCGCTGATCGCGCCCATCGTCGCGTCGCCGCCGCCGCCCGCCATGGCGCCGATCAGGATCGCGGCGAGCGTCGCGGCGGTGGAGACGAGGTTCGCCCTCGACTGGTTCTCGAGACCGCGCGCGATGTGGCGCTGCGTGACGTGCGCGACCTCGTGCGCGAGGACGGCCGCGAGTTCGCTCTCGTTGTCCGTCTCGAGCAGCAGGCCCGAGTGCACGCCGATGAACCCGCCCGGCAATGCAAACGCGTTGATGGCCGGGTCGCGCACGACGAAGAAGTTGAAGTTGCGGTTGCCTTCCTGGGCCAGGCTCGAGAGCCGGAGCCCGAGCGACTGGAGGTACTCGCCGACCTCCGGATCCTCGAGTACCCGCCCGCTGTCCCGCAGGCCGCGCATGACCATGCGACCGATGCGGTATTCGTCCTCGAGGCTCAGTGTCGCCTGGGCGGCCGTGCCCATGTCCGGCAGCTGGTCCTGCACCGACTGGGCCGCGGCGGGCGGTGGGACGGCGGAGCCGGCGGCGAGCGCGAGGACCGCGAACAGCGCCCCGAAGCCGAACTTTCTGAATGCTGGCATACGTCAGTTCGACAGCCGGACCGCCCGTCGGGTTCCGGCGCTCGTCCGGGCCGGTGTGCTCAAAGCGCGTCCGAGGCGTAGTCGGCGAGCCGCGAGCGCTCGCCCCGGGCGAGCGTCACGTGCCCATAGTGGGCCCAGCCGCGAAAACGGTTTACGACGTAGGTGAGGCCGGACGTGGTCTCGGAGAGGTACGGCGAGTCGATCTGGGCGATGTTGCCGAGGCAGACGAGCTTGGTGCCGGGGCCCGCGCGCGTCACGAGCGCCTTCATCTGCTTGGGCGTCAGGTTCTGCGCCTCGTCCAGGATGATGTAGCGGTTCAGGAACGTGCGGCCGCGCATGAAGTTGAGCGAGCGGATCTTGATGCGGTTCCTGAGCAGGTCGTTGGTCGCCGCGCGTCCCCAGCTGCCGCCTTCCTGGCTCTGCGTCAGCACCTCGAGGTTGTCCATCAGCGCGCCCATCCAGGGCTCCATCTTCTCCTCCTCGGTGCCGGGCAGGAAGCCGATGTCCTCGCCGAGCGGGATCGTCACGCGCGTCATGATGATCTCGTTGAAGCGGTTGGTCTCGAGCGTCTGCGCGAGGCCCGCGGCGAGCGTGAGCAGCGTCTTGCCGGTGCCGGCGGGCCCGAGGATGGTGACGAGGTCGATCTCCGGGTCGAGCAGCAGGTTCAGCGCGAAATTCTGCTCGCGGTTCCTGGCCGCGATGCCCCAGATCCCGTGGCGCTCGCGCCGGAAGTCGCGGACGACCTCGAGCACTGCGGCGTCCCCCTCGATGCGGCGCACGATCGCCTCGATGCCGTGCTCGCCGGGCTGGTGGACGAACTGGTTCGGCGCCCACTCGGCGACGGCACGGCCCCGGACGCGGTAGTACGAACGGCCCTGGTCGTGCCAGGACTCCAGGCTGCGGCTCGCGCGTTCCCAGAAGTTCGCGGGCAGTTCCTGGATGCCGGTGTAGAGGAGGTCCGCGTCCTCGATCGTCTTGTCGCTGTAGTAGTCCTCGGAGTGCACGCCGATGATCGAGGCCTTGATGCGCAGGTTGATGTCCTTCGACACCAGCGTCACGAGCGCAGCCGGGTGCTCGCGCTGCAGCGCGGCCGTGTAGCCGAGGATCGCGTTGTCGGCGCCGTGGCCCGGCAGCGTGTCGGGGAGGCCGACCGCCAGCTGCCGCGTCTGGAAGAACAGCCGGCCCCGCGGCGGCTTCCTGCCGCCGATCGCCGCCTTCGCGGCCGGCAGCTCGAGGCCACGGTCGATCTGCTGCTTCGGGGCGCCGGCCATCAGCTCGTCGAGGAAACGGCTCACCTGCCGCACGTTGCGCGCCGCCTCGGACAGGCCCTTCTTGCCCGCGTCGAGTTCCTCGAGGACGGTCATCGGGATGAAGATGTCGTGCTCGTCGAACCGGAAGATCGCGGTCGGATCGTGCATCAGCACGTTGGTGTCGAGGACGAAGATGCGGCGCTGGGGAGGCTTCTTCTTCGCTGGCAACGGACGACTCCGTGTGGACGAGGCGCGGTCGGGCGGGGAGGGCGTGCGGGGCGGCATCCCCGGTGCGTCAGAGTTCCCGGACGGCGTCGAGCACTTCCGCGGCGTGGCCCGGCACCTTGACCTTGCGCCACTCGCGCCGGAGGACGCCCTTGGCATCGACGAGGAACGTGCTTCGCTCGACGCCGAGGTACTTCCGGCCGTACATGCTCTTCTCGCGGATCACGTCGAAGACGCCGCACGCGCGCTTGTCCACGTCGGCCAGCAGGTCGAACGTGAAGCCGTGCTTCGCCTTGAATTTCGCGTGGGACGCGAGCGTGTCGGGCGAGACGCCCAGGATCTCGGCGCCGGCCTTGCGGAACTCGGGGTGCAGGTCGCGGAAATCGATGCCTTCGCGGGTGCAGCCGGACGTGTCGTCCTTCGGATAGAAGTAGATCACGAGCTTGCGACCCGATGCTTCCGAGAGCTTCCAGGCGCCGCCGCTGGTCGATGGCAGCGAGAAGTCGGGCACCTTCCTGCCGACGGCGGCGGTCTTCTCAGGCATGGTCCCTCACGACTTGAGCGGTTCGAGGATCGCGTCGAGGTTCATGTGGTCGCAAAGGTCGAGGAACTCCTCGCGCAGCGCCGCGATGTGGACGCGGGTCGGCACGTGCACGACCATGTAGACGGAGAACATCGGCGCGCCGGTGTGCGCGGCGTTGTAGGTGCGCGTCGTGACGTCGCCGATGTCGATGCCGCGCGCCGAGAAGAACCCCGCCAGCGCGTGCAGCACGCCGGGCTGGTCGAGGCACACGACGTCCACCGAGTACGACACCATGTCCGCGCGCGCGGGCCGCGGCTCGGTGCGCCGGCTCGTCACGGCGATGCCGGAGGCCTCGCCGAGCTTCGCGAGCTCGCCTTCGAGCTTCGCGAGCGTGTGCCAGTTGCCCGAGACGAGCATCAGCACCGCGAACTCGTTGCCGAGCGCGGTCATGCGGCTCTCGAGGATGTTGCCGCCACAGTCGACCACGACGCGGGTCACGTCGAAAACGAGGCCCGTGCGGTCGCTGCCGATGGCGGAGATCGCGATGAGTTGCTTCATGGTTGGTTCCGTCCGCGCAGTGTAGCGGTCGGGGCGGTCCGCGTACACGCGACCCGCGGTTGCACCGGCGGCGGCCGCTTCAGTAGCATCGTCGGACACCCGTTCCGGAGCCAGCATGTTCAACGGCAGCATTCCGGCGCTCGTCACCCCGATGCGGGGCGACGGCGCGGTCGACTACGCCGCCTGGGACGCGCTGCTCGACTTCCACCTTCGGGAGGGCACGGACGCCGTCGTCGTGGGCGGCACGACCGGCGAGTCGCCCGTGCTCGACCGGTCCGAGCTCGAGCAGCTCGTCGCGCGCGCCCGGGCCCGCCTCGCCGGGAAGATTCCGGTCATCGCGGGTAGCGGCACCAACGGCACGGCCGCCACGATCGTGCTCTCGCGGGCGGCCGAATCGGCAGGTGCCGACGCGCTGCTCGTCGTCACGCCGTACTACAACAAGCCCACCCAGGAAGGCCTCTATCGGCATTACCTGGGGGTGGCGGACGCGGTCTCGATTCCGGTCATCCTCTACAACGTGCCGGGCCGCACGGCGTGCGACCTGCTGCCCGCCACGATCGCGCGGCTGTCCCTGCACCCGCGCATCGTCGGGGTCAAGGAAGCGACGGGCGACGTCGGGCGGGGCCAGGCCGTGCTCGAGCAGTCGCGCCCGGGCTTCCTGCTGCTGAGCGGCGACGACCCGTCGGCCGCCGCGCTGATGCGTGTCGGTGCCCGGGGCGTGATCTCCGTGACGGCCAACGTCGCGGCCCGCGCGATGCACGAGCTGTGTGCCGCGGCGCTCGCGGGCCGGCACGATGAGGCGCAGGCGATCAGCGAGCGGCTCATGCCGCTGCACAAGGCGCTGTTCGTCGAGTCGAATCCCATCCCCGTCAAGTGGGCGGTGCATCGGCTGGGACTCATCGGGCCGACGCTGCGGCTGCCCCTCACCGAGCTTTCGGCACCGCTGCGCGGGGTGGTCGAGGCGGCGATGGTCGTGGCCAGCATCGCGGTTCCCTGACCGGCGCCTTCCCCGGGGCTGTGCGAACGTGTAGGCTCTCGACCCCTTCCAGCGGAGAGGTGGCCGAGCGGTCGAAGGCGCTGGACTGGAATTCCAGTAACATCCCAAAGGTGTTCGTGGGTTCGAATCCCACCCTCTCCGCCACGAACGAGAACGCCCCGCAAGGGGCGTTTGCGTTCATGGTGCCGAGGGTGGGGAAGAACCCACGAGGCTCGTGGGTTCGACACGTCGGCAGCGCCGACGTGCACGCCCTCGATCGCAGCGCCATCGAGGGCGCCCCGCAAGGGGCGTTTGCGTTCATGGTGCCGAGGGTGGGGAAGAACCCACGAGGCTCGTGCTTCCTCGCGCTGCTCCTCTCCGTCACGGCCTGTACGCCTGCGCCGGCGCGTTATGCCGGCGACACGATGGGCTCGACGTACGAGGTCGTCGCGGCGCGCCTGCCGCCGGGCGTGTCCGGAGCAGACGTCGAGCGGCTCATCCGGCGCGAGCTCGACGCCGCGCACGCGAATCTCTCGACGTGGCACCCGGGCGGGGCTGCCGCGCGGTTCAACGCAACGCCGGGCACCGACTGGCAGCCCGTCCCACCCGGACTTGCGGCCGCCGCCGCGCTCGCGCACGACCTGAGCGTGGAAACCAGCGGGGCATTCGACGTCACCGTGGCCCCGCTCGTGCGCGCCTGGGGTTTCGGGGCCGGGGCCACGCCGGGCGCGACGCCGTCGCCGGCCGAGATCAGTGGATTGCTGTCGCGTGCCGGTTACACCCGGCTCGAGGTGCGGCAGGAGCCGGCGGCCCTGCGCCGTTCGATCGAGGGAGTCGAGATCGATCTCGACGGCATCGCGCCCGGCCTCGTGGTCGATCACATCGCCGCCGGGCTCGAGGCGCTCGCCGTGACGGACTATCTCGTCGAGATCGGCGGCGAGGTGCGGGCCCGCGGCCGCAGCCCGGCGGGTCGTCCGTGGCGGGTCGCCGTCGAAGCGCCTTCGGCAGCGGAGCGGCGACCGTACGCGCTGGTCGAGCTCGACGGACGTGCCGTGTCGACTTCCGGCGACTACCGCGACTTCCGGTTGCAGGGCGGGGTGCGGGTCTCGCACACCATCGATCCACGCACGGGCAGGCCGGTCACGCACTCGCTCGCCTCGGTCACCGTCGTCGCCTCCACGGCGGCGCGTGCCGATGCGTACGCGACGGCGCTCATGGTGCTCGGGCCCGAGGCGGGCGCCGCGTACGCCCGCGAACACCGCATTGCGGCGCTCTTCGTCGAGCGGACCCTGGACGGCGGCTGGCGGGAATATGCAACCCCCGAGTTCACCGTCTGGCGACGGCCGCTGCGGCCGCGGCTATGATCGCGACATGACCGATCCGCTGACCCGCCTGCGCCGTCAGCCGATGCTCGCGCCGCTGCTGCTGCCGCTCGTCGTGGTGATCGCGGCCGGCCTGGGCATTGCGTGGCTCGGCACCTGGGCGAGCACGACCACCATCATCCTCGTGCGCCACGCGGAGACCGCCAACCCGGAGATCGGCGATCCCGAGCTGGGTTCCGCAGGCGAGGCCCGCGCGGCCCTGCTCGGGCCGTTCCTGAGCGATGCGCTGCCCGGCAGACAGGTCGACCACCTGTACTCGGCGGACACGCGGCGCGCCCAGCAGACGGCGGCATCCGTCGCGAACCAGTTCAAGCTGCCGATCAACCTGATCGCAGGCAGTGACTGGCCCGGGCTTGCGAGCCGCCTGCGGCGCGAGCACCGGGGCGAGACCGTCGTCGTCGTGGGCTATGCGAGCACGCTTCCCAGCGTGGCGCGGCAGCTCGGCGTCGAACGGCTGCGGTACGAGGAGGCGGACTTCGGTTCGATACAGGTGATCGTGGTGCCCTCGCCAGGGCAACCCCAGGTCGTAAGGCTGCGATACGGGGCTCCGCCGCGTCCGGCGAAGGAGCCCACTAAATCTCAGTGACCGTTTCTAAATGTCTTGTTAATCATTGTTTTTATTTGAGTTTTGCGCCGCTTTCGATCGCTTTCCTGACGAAGGCCTCGTGCGCACCGATGCGCAGGTCCGCAAGCACCGAGTCGATGATCGTCCCGTCGCGTGCGATCAGGTACGTGCCCCGGCGCACGCCGATCCCGAGCGGACCATCGACGCCGTAGGCCTTGACCGTGCGCTTGCCCGGATCGGCAAGCAGTGTGAAGTTGAGTCCGTGCTCCTCCGCGAAGCGTCGATGCGAGGCCACGTCCTGCGGGCTTACGCCGACCACCCGCAGCCGGGCCTTCTGCAGTTCCTGGTGCAGGTCACGGAAGCTGCAGGCCTCTTTCGTGCATCCCGGCGTGAAATCGGCCGGATAGAAGTAGAGGATCAGCGGGCCGTCCGCGAGCAGCGACTGCAGTGTGTGGCGCTGGCCGTCCTGGTCCGACAGCTCGAAGTCCGGCGCCCGCTTGCCACTTTCCAGCATGGTCAGCCTCCGTCAGGGGCGCGGACCGCGCCTGAATAGTCGATTTCCATCACGCGGTAGCCGGCATCCGTGAGCCCGCAGCCCCGGTAGGTCGCCTGCGCGCGTTCGTTGTCGTGATCGACGTAGAGCCGGATGCCGCACACCGACGGGTCGCGCCGTGCCGCCTGCGCAAGGTACTCGAAGAGAGTCCGGAACACGCCGCTGCGACGCGCCTCGGGCAGCACGTAGACGCTCTGGATCCACCAGAACGTGCCGTTGCGCCAGTCGCTCCACTCGTACGTGATCATGAGCTGGCCGACCGCCGCGCCGTCGCGTTCCGCGACGAAATAGCGACCCTTCGAGTCGTCCGCGAGCGCGTTGGCGACGCCCGCGGCGGCGATCGAGGGATCGAGCACCTTGTGCTCGGCCTCGAGCGCCATGGCGACGTTGTTGCGCGCGATGAACCCGGCGTCGCTCGCGCGGGCAGGGCGGACGGTGACTGACATGACGGCGGATGATACCCGCGTAGAGTCGGGTTGCGGGGCCGGGGGCCGGTGCTACAATGCGCGCCCTCGCGTGGGGCGGTAGCTCAGCTGGGAGAGCGTCGCGTTCGCAATGCGAAGGTCGAGGGTTCGATCCCCTTCCGCTCCACCACGCAACAGAACACGGCCGGGTCCGCACCCGGCCGTGTTTTTTTTGGGTGCGCCGGATCAGGGGGGGCCTGAGAGCGTCGGCAACGCGTACTGCACGACCGCTCCGGGTCCGAGCGGCAACTCGAGGATCGCCCATGCGGCGGTCATCACGAGCCCTGCAAGCAGGAATACGGTCGAGAAGGGCAGCATCGTCGCGATCAGCCCGCCCATGCCGAAGCGGGGGTCCCAGCGCTGGCAGAACATCAGCACCAGCGGGAAGTAGACCATCAGCGGCGTGATGGGATTGGTCACGCTGTCGCCCATGCGGAAGGCGGCGGTCGTCATTTCCGGAGAGACGCCGAGCAGCATGAGCATCGGCACGAGCACGGGGGCCAGCATCGCCCACTTGGCGCTCGCGGATCCGATCGCCAGGTTGATCATGGCCGCGAGCACGACGATGCCGCAAAGCAGGGCGGGTGCCGGCAATCCCGTCGCGGCGAGCGCGGCGGCGCCGCGGATGGCGAAGATGGCGCCGAGGTTCGACCAGTTGAAGAGCGCCACGAAGTGCCCGGCGACGAACGCGAGCACGAGGTAGTACGCCATGTCCGTCATGCCTTCGCTGATCATGCGGATCTCGTCGCGATGGGTGCGGTTGACGCCCGTCGCGCGTCCATAGGCGATGCCCGAGACCAGGAACAGCAGGAAGAACGCGGCCACCAGGCTCTGGAACAGGGGCTGCAGGCCCTGCTCGATGCGCCCCGACGCCGCGGCGGCCTCATCGAACAGCGGCGCACCTCCGGCGACCGAGGACCAGGGCAGGGGCCACGCCAGGCCTGCAAACACCGCGACGACGCACGCGGCGGCGAGCAGGGCGGCACGCAGCCCGCGGCGCTCGGCCTCGGCGCTGACCACGCGTCCCAGGCCGCCCGGCGCGGTGCCGGGGGGCACTCCGCCGGTCTCGACGTTCTGCGCCGCGTGCGCGAAGGGCGTCGCCGGTCCGTTCCAGGCGCCGAGCCGCGGCGCCACGTAGCGCTCGGCGACCCACCACCCGAGGGGCAGGAACATGAACGTCATGGCTGCGATGAAATACCAGTTGCCGGCAATGTTCATGCGCCAGTCCGGCACCAGCAGGCGCGCGGCGGGTTCGGTCATGCCGAGCAGCAGCGCGTCGAGGCTGCCGGGGAGCAGGTTCGCCGAGAAGCCACCCGCGACCCCTGCGAAGGCCACCGCGATCCCGAGCAGGGGATGTCTGCCGGCCGCGGCGAACAGGGCGGCGGCCAGCGGCGGCATGATCACGAACGCGGCATCCGCGGCCTGGTTTCCGAGCATCCCCGCCAGCAGCACGATCGGCGTCAGCAGCCGCGCGGGCGCGAGCTGCACGATGCCGCGCATCGCCGCGCCGAAGAGGCCGGTGCGCTCCGCGATGCCCGCGCCGAACATCACGAGGAGCGCATAGCCGAGCGGCGGGAAGCCGACGAACGTGCGCGGCATCTCGACGAACAGCCGTTCGAGGCTCGCGCTCGAGAGCAGGCTCGTGACTGCGAGCGTCTGTCCGGTGACGGGGTTCACGGCGTTCCAGCCGGCCGCGACGCCGACCACGCTGAGCACGAGCACCACGACGATCAGCACGAGGAAGATCAGGACCGGGTCGGGCAGGCGATTTCCCGTGCGCTCGACCCAGGCGAGGAACCGACCCGATCCCGGCGTTCCCGCCGACGGGATCGTGCTCACGCTCAGGCCGCCCGGTGGGCGGCGGCATTCCGGGCGAGCCACGCCTCGGCGAGGCGCACCCACATCGTCGCTCCCAGCGGAATCAGTTCATCGTTGAAGTCGTAGCTCGGGTTGTGCAGCAGGCAGGGGCCCGCGCCATGGTCCACGGGACGGTGCATCCCTTCGCCGTTGCCGATGAGGAAATAGCAGCCGGGCCGTTGCTCGAGGAAATAACTGAAGTCCTCGGCGCCCATGGTCGGCTGGAATTCGTGCACGCTCTGGAGGCCGACGAGGTCCGTGAGCACCCCGCGCGTGAACGCAGTCTCGGCCTCGTGGTTCACCGTGGCCGGATAGCCGCGCCGGAACGAGAACTCGCAAGTGGCCTCGTAGGCGGCGCAGGTGCGTTCGGCGATCGTGCGCATCCGCTGTTCGATCAGGTCCACGAGCGGCCGGGAGAACGCGCGCACGGTGCCGCCGAGGACGCAGCGATTCGGGATCACGTTGTGCGTCTCGCCCGCGTGCATCGTAGTGACGGAGATGACGCCGCTGTCGAGCGGGTGCGCGTTCCGCGTGAGGATGGTCTGGAACCCCTGCACGACCTGACAGGCGATGGGCACCGGGTCCACCGTGTTGTGCGGCATCGCCGCGTGGCCGCCGCGGCCGACGATCTCGATGTGGAATTCGTTGTTGGACGCGAACGTGGGCCCGCTCCGCAGCGAGAACTGCCCGGCGGGCAGGCCCGGCCAGTTGTGCGCGCCGAAGATCGCCTCCATGGGGAAGCGTTCGAACAGCCCGTCCTCGATCATCGCGCGCGCACCGGCGCCGCCTTCTTCCGCCGGCTGGAAGACGAAACAGATCGTGCCGTCGAAGGACCGATGCCTCGCCAGGTGCTGCGCCGCACCGAGCAGCATCGCGGTATGGCCGTCGTGCCCGCAGGCGTGCATCCGGCCCGGATGACGGCTCGCGTGCGGGAAGCGGTTCTCCTCGGTGATCGGCAATGCGTCGAAGTCGGCGCGCAGGCCGACGCTGCGCGGCGACGTGCCGTTGCGCAGCACGCCGACGACTCCGGTCCGGCCGAGACCGCGATGTACCTCGACTCCCCAGCCCTTGAGCGCGCGGGCCACGACGTCCGACGTGCGCGTCTCCTCGTAGCAGAGTTCCGGATGCGCGTGCAGGTCGCGGCGCAACGCCGTGAGCGCTGGCGCCGCGGCGACGATCGGCTCGATGAGCGTCATGGCGTCCTCTGCTGCAGCACTTGTCGCGGGCCGCTTGGTGGCAGCATGGAATCGCGGGCGGGTCGGCGTGTCAAGGACGACGCGGACCGCTTCCGGGCCTCCGGCCCGTGGCCGGCCGCATCCGGCGCGTCCCGGGCGGTCCGTTTTCTTTTAAACTTGCCGCGCGCGCCCCGGTAGCTCAGTGGATAGAGCAACCGCCTCCTAAGCGGTAGGTCGTCGGTTCAACTCCGGCCCGGGGCGCCAACTTGTCGACGGTGTGTTCCAGTTGGGTTTGCCCCGGTTTTCCTGACACCGAGATTAGGTGGGAAGATGATCTCGGAGGTGTCAGATGGGCAGACGGAGATTCACGCCGGAGTTCAAGCTCGAGGCGGTCAAGCTGGTGAAGGAGCGCGGGATGGCGCTGCGCAGGTCATCGGGCGACGCCCACCAGTGCAGGAACCGCGGGGCGCCGCTGCCATGGTCGGTGGCTGCCCGTCGCCGGTGCGGAGTGCCTGCATGCGGTCCGGCGCGACGCGTTCTCAGCGGGGGGGCGCTGCCCCGTCGGTCGACGGCGGCGGCGCCGCCTCCGGCGCGGCCGGCGGCGACATGGCACGCAGCGTGAATTCGCGCTGCGGCATCGGCACGCGGATGCCTGCTTCGTCCAGCGCGGCCCGGACTTTGATCGTCAGTGCGCTGCGCACGCTGACCCAGTCGGCGTCGGGCCGCGTCCAGGCGCGCAGGTTGAATTCCATGGCGCCGGGCATCAGGCCCGTCAGCAAAGCGGTCGGCGGCGGCAGGGTGGCCACGCCTTGCTGATCTCGCGCCACCCTCTCCAGCAGTTCGATCGTCTGCTGGGGCGCGACCTCGTAGCCGGTGCTGATGTTGACGTGGATGCGGCGGCTGTTGCCGGCGATCGACCAGTTGAAGATCTTGTCGGCCAGCAGCAGGCCGTTGGGCACGATCACCGACGCGCCGTCGAAGGTTGCCACCGTCGTTGCACGCAGTCCGATCTCGCGCACCGTGGCCGGCATGCCCGCGAGCTCGACCACGTCCCCGGGCTGCACCGGACGCTCGAACATCAGGATCAAGCCGGCGACGAAGTTCCGGACCACGTCCTGCAGACCGAAGCCGATGCCGACGCTGAGCGCACCGAAGATCAGCGCCAGTTCGCCGACCTGGAAGCCGGCTGCCGCCAGGGCGGCGAACAGGCCGACGAAGAGCACCGCGTAATAGCTCAGCGTCGACACGGTGCTGCCGAGGCCATGTGTCACGGACAGGCTCGGCAGGATGTCGTGGGCCAGTAGGGCGCGGATCGACCGAGCGATCCAGAACGCTGCCCAGGTGGCGATCACCCCTGAGACGAGGCTGCCGAGCGTGAACCGCATCACGCCGAGATTGATCTCGAACGACAGCACCGAGAGCAGTCCGCCCTGCAGCGGGCGGTAGATCCGGAATGCCTGCAAGGCGAAGATCAGCCACGCGACGACCAGCAGCAGACGCCACAGCCGCGTGATCGTCGGGATCATCGCCCGCGCGCGCGGCCCGATCCGGGCCACCACGGCCGGGCGGGCCAGCAGCACCTTGGCCAGCGCCTCGACCACCGTCGCGCCGACGTAGATCGCCAGCGCGAGGTAGCTGGAGTTGAGAACGGCGCCGGTGAGCGTGGCGGCAAGCGAAACGTTGCCGACTACGTTGGCGCCGATGGAAACCGTCAGGGCCAGTACGGCGGCCCCGAGCGCCCAACGCGCCAGGCCGTCGATTCCCACCGCCCCGACGTCGCCCGCGGCCGTGCGCGCACGGTGTCCCAGCGACAGCCAGGCCAGCGAGCCCAGCATCAGCAGGTTCAGTGCCAGCAACGAGCCGCGATACAGCGGCGGGCTCGCGGTGAGCACCGAGACGGCAACATTGAGCAGGTAGAAGACGGCGCTCAGGTAGACCCACGGGCCGATCAC
>RPQJ01000026.1 GCA_003819815.1 Lysobacterales bacterium | reverse complement strand
GACGATCAAGACGCGCAAGGGCGAGCAGGTCGTGGCGATCGACGAGACGCCGTTCCAGCTCGACATCGACAAGATCCCGACCTTGAAGCCTGCGTTCGGCAAGGACGGCACCGTGACGGCGGCCTCCTCCTCGTCGATTTCCGACGGCGCCGCAGCCATCGTGATCGCGAGCGAATCAGCTGCGCAGGCGGCTGGCCTCAAGCCGCTCGCGCGGATCGTCTCCTACGCGAGCCATGCACAGGCCCCCGAGTGGTTTACGACGGCGCCCGCGCCTTCGATGCAGAAGGCAATCGAACTCGCGGGCTGGAAAGTCGCCGACGTCGACCTGTTCGAAATCAACGAAGCATTCGCCTGCGTGGCGATGGCAGCGATGAAGGACCTCGGCTTGCGTCACGATCAGGTCAACGTGAACGGCGGCGCGTGCGCGATGGGCCACCCCGTCGGCGCCACGGGCGCCCGCATCATCACCACCCTGCTCTACGCGCTGCGCAAGCGCGGCCTGCGCCGGGGCGTGGCCTCGCAGTGCATCGGCGGCGGTGAAGCCTGCGCCATCACCATCGAACTTCTCTGATCTCCAACTCTTTCCTGAGACACCCATGCAGTTGAACGGCAAGGTCGCAGTCGTCACGGGCGGCGCGCGCGGAATCGGCAAGGCCATCGCCAATGCATTCGCGGAACGCGGCGCGACGCTTGCGCTGCTCGACCTCAACCAGGCGGACCTCGACGCGACCCGGGCCGAGTTCGAAGCCCGCGGCGTCAAGGTGAGCGGTCACGCGCTCAACGTCGCCAAGGAAGACGAAGTGATCCGCGCGCTCGACGAAGTCGTCGCGGCGCACGGCCGGCTCGACGTGCTGGTGAACAACGCCGGCATCATCAAGGATGCCGTGCTGGTTAAGGTCAAGGACGGTGCCGTCGTCAGCAAGATGTCGCTCGCGCAGTGGCAGGCCGTCATCGACGTCAACCTGACAGGCGTTTTTCTCTGCGGTCGCGAAGCCGCCGAACGCATGATCAAGCTCGGCCAGGGCGGCGTGATCATCAACATCTCGAGCATCTCGCGGGCCGGCAACGCGGGCCAGAGCAACTACTCGGCCGCCAAGGCGGGCGTCGCAGCGATGGCGACCACGTGGGGGAAGGAACTCGCACGCTTCGGCATCCGGGCCGGTGCGATCGCGCCGGGCTTCATCAAGACCGACATCCTCTCCGGCATGCCACCCGAGATGCTGGAAAAGATGACCGCGCCCGTGCCGCTCAGGCGCCTGGGTCTCGCCGAAGAGATCGCGCACACCGCGGTCTTCATCGTCGAGAACGACTTCTTCACCGGCCGCTGCATCGACGTGGACGGCGGTTTGCGACTGTAGACTTGGGCTTTTCCGCAGGGGGAGCGAACCGATGCTGATCCAGGACACGCGCGCGGTCGTCAGTGGCGGCGCCTCGGGCCTCGGCCTGGCCGTGGCTGAATTCGTCGTTGCAGCGGGCGGCAAGGTCGCCCTGTTCGACGTCAACGACCAGGCCGGCGTCGAAGCCGTGCACACGCTCGGACCCGCGGCAAGCTTTTACAAAGTCGACGTAACGTCGGAGAGCGCCGTTGCCTCGGCCGTTGCCGCAGCGACCGCCGCAATGGGCGGGCTGAACCTTGCCGTGAGTTGCGCGGGCGTCGGCTGGCCCAAGCGCATGGTGGGCAAGGAAGGCACGATGCCCGGCGACTTCTTTCGCAAGGTCATCGAAATCAACCTGGTCGGCACGCTGCTGCTGTGCAAGGAAGCGGCGGCCGCCATGCAACGGAACACGCCGAACGCCGAGGGCGAACGCGGTGCCCTCGTGATGACCGCGTCCGTTGCCGCATTTGACGGGCAGATCGGCCAGGTGGCGTACGCCGCGTCGAAGGGCGGCGTGGTGGGCATGACGCTGCCGATGGCGCGCGAACTCGCATCCTCCGGCATCCGCGTCGTCACGATCGCGCCGGGGCTCTTCATGACGCCGATGATGGCGGGCCTGCCGGAAGAAGCACGCGACTCGCTCGGCAAGCAGGTGCCGTTCCCTCCTCGTCTCGGCCGGCCGGCGGAATACGCGCAACTCGTAGGCCAGGTCATCCAGAACCCGATGCTGAACGGCGAGACGATCCGCCTCGACGGCGCGATCCGCATGGCGCCAAGATAGTAATTAGTGACTAGTGATTAGTGATTAGTGACTAGTCAGCAGAGGCCGGCCTAGCCGGCCTCGTTCGTTTGCTGTGCGGGCAAGACGGGCCGGTCGCAAGTCGCCTTGGTGCGGGCAAGACACTGGGGTACTAAGCGGACAGTCGCCGACTTCCGAGTGCGGCCACCAACGGACATTGGCGTTCGCTCTAAATCGGTCTCATCCGCAACCGACACCTCTCGGTGCAACCCTTGCGCGAGTTGGCAATACGGGCATCGCAGATGCGAGCCGATCTGCGTTGCGGTACGTTCCAACAACCGTTCCAGGAGAGACAAATGAACGACATCGCCACGACGTCTGCATCGTCGAAAGCACTGAAGGCTGGACTACTGGCCGTTGTCATGTTGCTGAGCACCCACCCGTTGTTCGCACAGGTCGCGAGCCCAGCGGCACCCAAGGTGCTTGCCGACGGCGTCGGCGCGAAATCCGGTCGTTTTGACAACACACACAAGACTCGCTTCATCGAGCTCTTCCTGGCCCACCGCGACGCGAAGTCCGGGAAGCTGGTCGCCGAGTGCTACAACAGCATGTTCACGGCCCAGGGCATTCCCGCAACGAAGGATACTGCGCCGCAGGTGAAGGTCGAAGGTCTCGACTTCGCCAAAATGAAGACGGATCTTGGTGTCCTCGGCGCGTCGTTGAACGGACCGAAACTCTGGCTGCCCGATTGGACCGAGATCGATATTGGCGTGGAGCGTGACTTCAACGGC
The DNA here is from genome assembly GCA_003819815.1 of Lysobacterales bacterium. Classification (GTDB taxonomy): domain Bacteria; phylum Pseudomonadota; class Gammaproteobacteria; order Steroidobacterales; family Steroidobacteraceae; genus RPQJ01. The sequence continues at coordinate 33,330 of RPQJ01000026.1, read as the reverse complement.
ATCCAGGCCGCATGGGTCGCGCAACTGGCCATGGGCGATAATGCCGGCGGTGTTGCCGAAAGCACGCCCTACAAACCAATGTCCATCGCCCGCAAGAGTGGGCTCGGTTGGAACAAAGGGACGACGGTGTTGCTCCTCGATGATGCGGAAGGCAACACCTGGATCATGAAGGGGTTCCAGCTGGGTCTCAAACCGCAACACACCTACGAGCAATTCGCAGCTGCAGGCGCAAGCAACTTCAAGAAACTTCCGCCCGGCTGGAAATTCCGCGTCAAGACACTGGACAAGGATTACATCGAGGTGCCTGTCACCGGCATCGCAACCATCATGCCGGACGAGTTCTTCAACATCTACGACAAGGCCGGCCCGGGAATGAGCAACTACAAGCCTTGAAGGCGGCGACATGAATAATCATCGTATTCCCGTGCTGGCATTTTTCGCGCTGGCTTGCCTCGCGATGAGCGCGGCGTGGGCGGCCGACAAGGTGACAGTGGACAACTTCGTCCGCGCCGAGACGGACATGACGTTCGAGCGCTACGTGGCGCAGGGAGCGTTCGGCAAGTTCCTTCACATCCGGAACATGACGCCCATCGACAAACAGGACGTCATCCGGATGAACCGTGACACCCTGTACTCTGCAGGCGTGTTCGACCTCACGACCCCGGTGACGATCGTGAAGCCGGACCCCGGCAAGCGCTTCCAGTCGATGTTGGTCATCAATCAGGATCACTCGATGCTGCCCGTCGAGCATGGGGTGGGCCGCTTCACCTTGACCCACGAGAAAGTGGGGACGCGGTATGCCATCGTCCTGTTGCGTACCTTTGCCGATCCTAATGACCCGGCAGACATGAAGGCCGCCAACGCGCTGCAGGACCGTGTGCAGACGGAGCAGGCCAGCGTAGGAACCTTCGAGGTTCCCGCCTGGGACGAGGCTTCCCTGCACACAGTCCGAAATGCGCTCAACGTGCTGGCTGCGACCAAGACCGACGCCTCGGGGATGTTCGGCGACAAGGCGAAGCTCAATCCGATCGATCACCTGCTCGGGGCGGCTTATGGATGGGGAGGCAACCCCAAGGAAGCCGCGGTTTATCAGAACGGCTTGCCGCCGAACAACGACGGCAAGGCCGCCTACGTCTTGACGGTCCGCGACGTTCCCGTGGATGGCTTCTGGTCCATTACCATCTACAACGCTAAGGGATTCATGGAGCCGAACGACCGCAACGCATATTCGGTGAACAACGTCACTGCAAAGCGCAAAGCCGATGGCAGCGTCACCGTTCATTTCGGAGGCGACCCAGCGGCTACGAACTACTTGCCGATCACGCCGGGTTGGAACTACGTCGTGCGCATGTATCGGCCGCGCAAGGAAGTGGTCGACGGCACGTGGAAGTTTCCGGACGCGCAGCCGGTGAAATAATCCCAGCTGCGCCGTGCATGTCCGGCCGCTTTGGGTCTATTCCGTTGAAAAACTCGTGAACGTGCAGCTGCTTTTGCGATCTCAAGGTGAGGCTGGCACGGAGTACGTAGCGGCATGATGGGACAACACAGCGGCAACCAGGACCGACTGTTCTATTCCTTCAACCTCGGCGCGCACGTTCCTGCGGATCACCTGCTCCGCGGCATCGATCGGTTCCTCGATCTGACTGAGCTGCGCCAACACCTCGCCCCGTTCTACAGCCACACCGGCCGCCCCTCGATCGATCCGGAGCTGATGGTGCGGATGCTGCTGGTCGGCTACTGCTTCGGTATCCGCTCGGAGCGGCGGCTATGCGAAGAAGTGCATCTCAACCTGGCCTATCGCTGGTTCTGCCGTCTCGGCCTTGAAGACGCGGTGCCCGATCACTCGAGCTTCTCGAAGAACCGGCACGGCCGGTTCCGCGACAGCGATACGTTCCGCCAGCTCTTCGAGATGGTGGTGGAGCGCTGCATCGCCGAAGGCCTGGTCGCGGGCGAGGGCTTCGCGATCGACGCGAGCATCATTCGCGCCGATGCGAACCGCCGCCGCGGTGTGCCGTCCACGGAGACGGTCGTGTGGCCGGCGCCAGAGCAGCGCTCGCGTGCCGTGCGCGAGTATCTGGCCGCACTCGATGAGGTCGAGCCGATCGGCGCAACGCCGAAGTACCTCTCCATGACCGATCCAGCCGCCCGCTGGACGGCCGCACCGGGATGCCCGGCCTTCTACGCCTAGTCGACCAACTACCTGGTGGACGTGGAGTCCGGCGTGATCGTCGACGTCGAAGCGACCGCCGCGCACCGAACCGAAGAGACCGAGGCGACGAAGGCGATGATCGAACGAGTTGAGGAGCGCCACGACCTCAAGCCGCAGCGACTGATCGGCGACACGGCCTACGGCACGGGGCCGATGCTGGAGTGGCTAGTCGAGGACAAGGGCATCGAACCGCACGTGCCGGTGTGGGAGAAGACCCGTCGTGACGACGGCACGTTCTCGGTGAGCGACTTCCAGTGGGACGAGCAGGCCAACGAGTATCGATGTCCACAGGGCGAGCCGCTGCGCTGTCAATGGCGCGCGTTCGGCAACCCTCGAGGCATCAACGTCACTGGCGCCGACACGATCATCTACCGCTCGACTCAGGCAGCGTGTACCGCGTGTCCAATGAAGTCGCGCTGCTGCCCGAACACCCCAACACGTAAAATCGCACGGAGCTTGTACGAGAAATCGCGCGAGGCGGCCCGCAAGGTGGCCGACACGGCGGCCTACAAGCAGTCGCGCAATGATCGAAAGAAGGTCGAGGTGCTGTTCGCACACCTCAAACGCATCCTGAAGCTCGATCGCCTGCGCCTGCGAGGCCGGCGAGGTGCCCGCGACGAGTTCCTGTTGGCCGCCACCGCGCAGAACTTGCGACGAATGGCAAAGCGTTGGATGCAGATGACGATGATCGAGCCAATCGGGGCGACCTGAAGAAGCTCGCGGGCGCATCCGCGCCCGCTCGCCGGATGGATCAGGCGCTAGAATCGCAATGGATCGCCGGCGCCGGGCAACTTGGCGCCGAGTTTTTCAACGGAATAGGTCGATTGGAGACCCAGGCATCGGCGACCAGCGGACGTTCCGCGACCGACCCGAGCCGGGTGATGGAGATTCTCGCCACGGTCCGTGGGGCATGATTACACAGTGGCGAGAGTCCGGCGCCAACCGGTTCCTCCGTACGGACTTCTCTGTCCCGAATCACCCGTCAGCTGTTCGCCCACTTCATGATGTCGTCGACCTCCGAAGCCGAGAGGTCGCGCGCGGACTCGGCCTCGCGGTATCGCTGACGCGCCAGGTGCCGGGCGCCCCCTCGTTCCAGCCAGTCCTCGAAATCGAGCGGCTTCATGGGCGGCGCGACGTGCTTGCCCTGCACCTCGTCGCACCCGAGCGCGCGCAGCATCTCGAGCGTCTCGGCGTCGTCGATGCCGTCCGCGACCGAGCGGATCTGCATCGCCCGCGCCATGGCGAGGACCGCGGCGGTGACGCCCTGCGCCCACGGATCGGTGTAGAGGTCCGCCATCAGCGCGCGGTCGAGCTTCATGGAGTTGAACGGCACGCGGCGGATCTGGCCGAGCGAGGAGTGGCCCGTGCCGAAGTCGTCGAGCCCGATCCGCACGCCCGCCTTGCGCAGGCCGTCGATGGCGGCGTGCGCGGCGTCCGGCGCGTCGATGATCGCCGCTTCCGTCAGGTCGATCTGGATCGAGTTCGCGGGCAGGCGGTAGCGTTCGATCGCGGCCTGCACGTTCGCGGCCAGCCGCGGGTCGCGCAGCTGCCGGCCCGACACCCGGATCGCCGCGAAGAACGTGTCCTCGTAGCGCTCGTGCCAGCCTGCGAGCTGCCGGCAGGCGTCGTCGAGCATCCAGCGGCCGAGGTCGTCGACGATGCCGGCTTCCTCCGCGATCGCGAGGAACTCCTCCGGACGGATCGTGCCGAACTGGGGGTGCTTCCAGCGGGACGTGCATTCGACGCCGGTCAGCGCATACGTCTCGATCGCGACCCTCGGCTGGTACACGAGCGTGAGGTCCCGCCGCTCGACGGCGTTGCGCAGCGACGACTCGAGCACGAGCCTGCGCCGCAGCTGGGCCTGGGGCAGCGGCGAGAAGAACGCGCAGCCGCGCGGATCCTTGGCGAGTTCCGCCGCCGAATGCGCGTTCGCGACGAGCTGCTCCGCGTCCGTCGTCGCCCCGTCGGCGAGCGCCACGCCGGCGCTCAGCGCCGGAACGTAGTCGACGTCCGGGCCCGACGCGTGCGACGAGACCGACTCGAGCACGGCATGGCTCACGGTCGCGACGTGCTCGGCGGATACGCGGCTCCGCAGCAGGATCGCGAGCTCGCCGTCCGCCGTGCGGCAGACCGACGGGAGATCCGTGCGCCACAGTATCGTGCCGCCGTGGCTGATGCGTTCGAGCTCCAGGCCGACGAGCCGGGCGAGCTGAACGACGAGCTTGTTCGCAAAGTCGCTGCCGCGCGCCTGCACGATGCGGTCGTAACTGTGGACCCGGAAGGCGACCACGGCCGTCGCCGCGGCACCGGCCGGCTCCTTGAGCGCATGTGCGATCTGCTCGGACAGGTGGCGCCGGTTCGGCAGGCCGCTCACGGTGTCGAAATACGACAGGAGGCGGACGGTTTCCTCCGCACGGTGCAGGCGCGTCAGGTCCTGCAGCGTGACGATGACCACGGACGCGCCAGCGACGCTCGCGCCCTCGATGAGCTCGGCCTCCTGGTGCACGCTGATCACGGCGCCGTCCGCGCGCGCGATGCGATGGTCGAGTCCGAAGCGGCCGTTGCCGGTCGCGCAGGTCACGAACGCCTTGCGCGCGTCCTCCCGGTCCGCCTCGTCGAGCAGCGCGACGAAGTCCTCGTAGCGTTGCAGGCTGCCCGGGTCGACGCCGAGCAGCTCGCCGAGCATCGGCGAGACATGCAGGGTGCGGCCGTCCGCCGCGATCTCCCAGTGGCCCACGCGGGCGATCCGCTGTGCGAGCAGCAGCTTCGAGCGGCTCGAGCGCAACTCCTCCTGCAGGTCGCGGTCGCGCAGCAGGAACCGCACCCGCTCGACGAGCAGCCGGGGATTGATGCCCTTCTGCGCGAAATCGCTCGCGCCTGCGGCGTAGGCCTCGCTGATCGCGGGGAGGTCGTTGCGGCCCGTGAGCATCAGGATCGGGACGTGGCGCGACGTCGCGAGCTTGCGGATCTCGCGGCACGCGTCGATGCCGGTGAGCTTCGGCATGTTGACGTCGAGCACGACGAAGTCGGGGCGCACCTCGGCATAGCGACGGACCGCTTCCTCGCCGTCCGACGCCGTGTGGACCAGGAAGCCCGCGCCGGCCAGCGCTGCTTCGGTGAGCAGCAGGTGTGCCGGGTCGTCGTCCGCGATCAGGAGTGTGGTGCTGGCAGTCGCGTTCATGCTAAGTCCTCAGCCGGTGCCGGTGTCGCGTCGCGTCTCGGCCTCGAGGGCCGCGACCAGCGCCGCATAGTGGGGTTTGAGTCCGGTCGCGACGCGCCGGATCGCCGCAAGTTCGGCGCCCTCGCGCGCCGCGGTCTCGCATCGTTCGAGCAGGTCGGCGAGCCGCCGCCCGCCCAGGCTCGCGACGGGAGACTTGAGCGCGTGGGCCGCGGCCGCGACCTCGTCGAGATCGCCCGCCGCGATCGCGGCGTCCAGCCGCGCGAAGTTGTCCTTCGCCGACACGACCAGGAGTTCCGACAGCCGCTCGAACACGCGCGGCTTGCCGAGGCCGCGGATGGCCTTCACCTGCTCGGGGTCGAGCACGGGCAGCCGGGTCGACGTCGCACCGGTCGGCGGCGGCGCCTCGAACATGGCCTCGACATCGGCAGAGGAAAGTTCCGCAGTGCCCGTTTCGGCGGCCGGTGCAGCGGCAGCAGCATCGGCAGGAGCTGCCGTGGGTGCCACGGGCGCGCTCTCGCGCGCCTCGACGACCGGCGCCAGCACCTCGAGCAGCTGCGATGCGCGGAACGGCTTGGCGAGGAATGCGTTCATCCCTGCAGCGAGGCACCGCTCGCGGTCGCGGGACAGCACGTTGGCGGTCAGCGCCACGATCGTGACCGGGGCCACGCCCCGCTCCCGCTCGGACCGGCGTATCGCCTCGGTGGCGGCGTATCCGTCCATGACCGGCATCTGGCAGTCCATGAAGATCACGTCGAATCGCTCCTGCCGCGCCTGCTCGGCCGCTGCGCTGCCGTCCTCGGCCACCGTGACCCTGCAGCGCAGGTCCTCAAGCATCGCGATCGCGACCTCGCGGTTGATCGCGTTGTCGTCGGCGACCAGCACGTTGAGCCCGAGCGCCGGCGCATCGGATCGCACTTCGGCGGCTTCGCGCTGCACGGCCTGCGCCGCCTGGGCGATCGGCGCGCGCGGCTGGCGCGACGCCTGCAGGGCGTTGCGCAGCAGCAGCTGCCGCACGGGCTTCGCGATGCAGACGTCGGGCGCGATCGGCCGGCCGCCCTCGTACGACGTCGTGTAGTCGAGCGCGCTGAGCAGCACGACGTAGGTGTCCGCGATCGCGGGATCCAGTCGGATCGTCCGCAGCAGCTCGTCGCTCGTGGCGTCGGGCAGGCTGTGGTCGAGGACCACGACGTCGAAAGGCCGGCCCCGGGCCGCGACGTCCCGCATGCGGTCGCCTACTGGTTTCGCGCGATTCAGGACCGTCACCTCGGCCGACCAGTTCGAGAGCGTCTCCTCGATCGGCATGTAGCTGTTCGGGTTGTCGTCGACCACCAGCACGCGGAGCCCGCTGAACTCGTCGCTCGTGCGGTTGGGCACCGGAGCCGCAGCCTTCACCTCGAAGGGCAGCACGAACGAGAAGGTGCTGCCGCGCCCGGGCTCGCTCGCGAGCTCTATGCGCTCGCCTCCCATCAGCTTCACCAGCCGGGTCGCGATCGACAGGCCGAGGCCGGTGCCGCCCGTGCGCGCGCCGTTGCCGAGCTGCGTGAAGGCCTGGAACACGCCGCTCTGGTCGGCCTCGGGGATGCCGGGACCCGTGTCGCGCACGCCGAAGTGCAGCCGGCACTGGCCGTCCCGAAGGTCGTCGACGCCGATCCGGATCTCGATCTCGCCGTGCTCGGTGTACTTGACCGCGTTCGACAGCAGGTTGCCGATCACCTGCCGCAGCCGCAGCAGGTCGCCCACGACGACGCTCGGCACGGTCGGCTCGACACGGCAGATCATCTCGAGCTTCTTCGACTCGGCGCGCCCGGCGTAGAGCTGTCCGGCCTGCTCGGCGAGTTCGCGCACGTCGAACGTCTCGAGCACGAGCTCCATCTTGCCGGCCTCGATCTTCGAGTCGTCGAGGATGTCGTTGATGATCTGCATCATCGTCTCGGCCGCGCTGCGCATCGAGTCGACGTAGCGGCGCTGCCGGCGGTCGAGGTCCGTCCCTGCGAGGAGCTCGGCCATGCCGAGCACGCCGTTCATCGGCGTGCGGATCTCGTGGCTCATGTTCGCGAGGAAGTCGTCCTTGGAGCGCATCATCGCCTCCGAGTGCCGGAGCCGCTCCTCGATCTCGCGCGTGCGCTCGATCACCTGCTGGTTGGCGGCGTGGCGCACGGTGCTCATGGTCCGTTCGTACTCGGCGAGCTGCCCTTCGAGCGCCGCGAAGTTGCCGGCGAGGCGCTGCAGCTCGTTGCCCGGAGGCTGCGGCGTGGCGGCTCCCGGGCCGTGCTTCGAGCGCGTGCTCTCGACGAACTGCGCGAGTGGCTCGACGACCCGGCGACCGAGGAATCCCGCGGCCAGGAACGCGACGGCCCCAGCGATCAGCAGGGCGATCGGCAGCTTGGCCAGGCGGTGGCCCGCGTGGGCCCAGACCCAGCCCGGGTCGACGAGCACGCTCACGGTGCCGTTCAGCTTCGGCAGCTTCACGCGGCTGTCGACGTACAGCGGTTCGACGGTGAGCCAGCGCTTCACCGCATGCCACGCCCCCGTGGGCTTCGAGGTCCAGTTCAGGGCACCGCTCGCCGAAATCCCGGCGGTTCCCGCCGTCTGCCCGCGGACGTAGCGCTGCAGCACCTCGCCGCTGTCGAGGCGGAAGGTGGCTGCGAGGATCTCGGGATGGGGCGAAAGATCATCGAGCGCACCCCCGCCCGCACCGGACAGCCGGGTCGACATCGCCTCGGCAACCGCCTCGGCGCGCGCGAGCGCGTCGGACCGCGCGGAACGTGTGTCCCACACCGCGAATACGAACTGGATGATGACGATCGCTGCCGTCACTGCCGCGACCGCGGCGACACGGAACTGCTGCTCGAGCGGCAGGACGTCGAGCCGCTCGCGCAACGAGCGGTGGCTCGCGGTGCGCGTCGGCTCTCTGGAGGCGGCTGGCAACGTGGTCGCAGGGTCCATGGCACGGCATTGGGACGATGACTGCCGCGAGCGTACGAGCCGCGTGACATAAGGAGAAACGAGGCGTCTCGAAACTGAGAACTCGAGCACTTTCCGCCCGAAATGCCGTCCGTTCGGGCGGGCTCACGCCCTGAGCCCGCGGCTCGCGACACTGGGTTCCAGAGGGCGGGGCGGCCGGCCAGGCCGGCCGGTGACTCCGATGGATCGAGGGGCCGCTCCGTCCTCGCCTGCGGGGTCAGGTCTCGTACTGGCCGATCGCCTGCACGAGCTGCGCGCGGACCGCCTGGCGCAAAGAGTCGGGCGCGAGGACCTGCACGTCGCCACCGTACTTCAGGATGTCCATCACCAGCTCGGGCTCGCGGGAGTAGGGGAACTTGAGGAGATACGTGCCGTCGAGCTGCAGCTTGCCGTCCTGCCTGGGGTGCCAGGTCTCGTGACTCACCCAGCGGGCGCGCGTCGCATTGAAGAGCAGCACGGCCTCCTGCGTGTCCGTGCCAGCGAAGATGCCGTAGCCGCTCGCGAAGTGCCGCTCGAGGCTCTCCTCGCCCACGATCTTCGCATCCTTGTCGAGCACCGTCGCGCGGTCGATCGCGTCGACTGCGAACGTTCGAAGGGCCTGCCGTTTGTGGCACCAGGAGTCGAGGTACCAGTTGTCGCGGTAGTGCACGAGGCGTTGTGGCGACACCTCGCGCTCGAGGACGTCGCCGTCGACGCGGCGCAGGTGACGGATCCGCACGCGTCGGCGCGAGAGGAGGGCCGTCGACAGCGCGCGGAAGTGCGCCGGCTCGATCCCTCGCGCACCCATCGACAGCACGCGGATGCGGTCCGCGATCGCGGCCACCGTGTGATCGCCCGATTCGAGCAGCGACTTGAGCCGCCGGCGGATCGGCCCGGTCAGCTGCGACAGCAGGCCGGGCTCGAGCTCTGCGAGCAGCCGGTCCATGGTCAGGAGCGCGACGAGCTCGTCCGCGGTGAACCACAGGCCCGGGAGCTGCCAGACCGCGCGGTCCTCGACCTTGTCGTCGAAGCAGTACGCCTCGTGGTCGGGGTCCCAGAGGATCGGCGCGCGGAACCGGTCGCGCAGGTACTCGAGGTCGCGCTTGAACGTCGCTCGCGACACCTCCAGCTCGTCGAGGAACTCCCGTGTGCGTACGTACCGGCGGGACTGCAGCATCTGCTGGATTCGATAGAAGCGCTCGGTGCGGTCCATGGCGGCGGGCTGCGTTGGGGCTCGATCGCGCTAGAGTATCCTGTGGACGGGGCGGGAGGCGGAATGGACTACGCGGAACTGAAGGCTCGACACCGCCGCGAGCGGGACGGCCATCCGGCAAACCTCTCGTTGCGCGTGCACCGGGCCTTGAGCTGGCTCGACCGCGCGGAGCGGCTGGAGGGCGACCCGGACGGGCAGTTCATCTTCCTGTGGATCGCGTTCAACGCCGCCTACGCCACCGAGATCGACGAGCGGTATCGGCTCTCCGAGCAGGAGACGTTCCGCGACTTCCTGAAGAAGCTCGCGGAGCTCGACGCGCCCGCGGCCCGGCTCGAGCGGCTGCTGTGGCAGGAGTTTCCCGGCGCGATCCGCGTGCTGCTCGGCAACCGCTATGTGTTTGCGGATTTCTGGAGCTGGCAGAAGGGTGCGCTGACGGAGGAGGACTGGCAACGCCGGTTCGACGACGCCCGGCGTACGGCCGAGCGCGCGCTTGCGCGCCGCGATACCGTGACCGTGCTTGCGATCGTACTGTCGCGCGTGTACACGCTGCGCAACCAGCTCGTCCATGGCGGTGCGACGTGGAACAGCCGCGTCAACCGCGACCAGGTCCGCGATTGCAGGCGCTTCCTCGGACAGTTCGTACCGCTCGTAGTCGAGATCATGATGGATCACCCGGAGACGCTCTGGGGCGATCCGTGCTATCCCGTCGTGGAGCAATGAGCTGTCGGCCGGTGCGGCCTCGGCGGCGCCGGAGGAGGGTCCCTCGATGTTCAAGGCCGAGCCGCGGGAACTGCTGGCGATGCTCCGCCAGCTCGAGCAGGCGAGCCGGGAGCACGGCCGCTGGCACGACGCGCTGGTGCGCACGCTCGTCTGCCGACTGGCGCCGGAACCCACGGACCTCGCGCCGGACGGTCACGGTCGGTGCCGGTTCGGCCACTGGCTCGAGGAGCGCGCGCCCGCCGCGCTGCGCGAGCAGATTGCCTATCCGACGATCGAGCGGGAGCACGTGCGGCTGCACCAGGTCGCCATGCGCCTGCTGCAGCTCTGTGCCGGCGGGGCCGCGATCTCGACCCGCGACTACGACGAGCTCGCGGCGAGCGGCCACCGGCTGCGGGCGGCGCTCGACGCGCTGCGCCATGAGATCCAGGGGGCGCTGCGCAGCACGGACGCGCTCACCGGCGCCTACGGGCGCGTCGAAATGCTGCCCGAGCTGCAGGAGTGGTGCGAGCTCGCGCGCCGGGGGCTGCAGCACTGCTGCCTCGCGTTCATGGACGTCGATCGGTTCAAGGCCATCAACGACACGCATGGTCACGCGATCGGCGACGAGGTGCTCTCGGCTGCGGTCCGCTACCTGGTCGAGCACCTGCGCCCCTACGACAAGGTCTTCCGCTATGGCGGCGACGAGTTCCTCGTGTCGCTGCCCGGTGTCGATCTCGCAGCAGGCGAGCGCGTGCTCGACCGGATCCGCCGCGGCCTCGAGGGACTGCCGCTTGCGACTGCGGCTGACGGCAGCCCGGTGCAGGCGACGGTCTCCTTCGGTCTCGCGATGCTCGACCCTGACGCCGGCGTCGCGGAATCGATCGACCGCGCCGACAAGGCACTGCTCGTGGCCAAGGCCGCCGGACGCAACCGGATCGTGTGCTGGGATCCTGCCGTCACGACGGCCACGCTGCCCGGCCGCGCTCCGACGGGTGCCGGGCGCACCTGAGCCGCGTAATATCCGCCCGGGGGACACGGAGGCTCGCGATGGGTGACTACTGGGCGACCCGCACTGGACGCTGGCGCAAGGCGATGCAGACGCAGCACGCGCCGTCGTTCGGGGAGAGGCTGTATTCGGTGATCCGCGCCGACATCGAGCACGGGGTGCTGCCGGCGGGCGCGCTGCTGCCGCCGGTCGAGCGCGTCGCGAGCGAACTCCTGATCGACGCCACCGACGTGCGCGCCGCGTATGCGAGGCTGCTCGCGGACGGCCACCTGGCGGAGCGCAAGGACGGCGTGCTGTGCATACCGTCCCGCGACGGCGAGGCGGATGACGTGGGCGATGCCACCCAGATCCGCTTCGAGGCGGCGCTGCTGCGTGCGGTGCGCGAGGCCGCGGCGCGCGGGCTCAGCAGCACCGAGGCGACCGGAATGTTCAAGGCCGCGATGCTCCGGATGCGGGAGATCGAGGACGGCCGCGGCGAGCAAGACGACTGACGGCCACCGCGCCCGCGGTTCACGGAGCGGCAGGGGCCGGCCCGCAACGGACCGGCCCCCGCAGGCATCAGGCGCGGGTGCCGGAGAACTTGAACGCGCCGAACGGCGTGCTGTAGGTGCCGTTCAGAGCATCGCCCGTCACTTCGCCCTCGAAGCCGAGCCGCATGCGGCCGACCGGCGTGTCGGAATCGGCGGCGAAGGCGAGCTTGCTGCCGTCGACCTTCAGATCCTCGACGGGGTTCGGGTCACCGCGGCCGGCCAGCGTGGCCTGGTACGCCCCGGCCGACTCGCTGACGTCGAGCGTCGCATTCTGGTCGCCGAGGGGCGAGTTGAGGGTGAGGTTCCACTTGCCGGCAATGCTCATCACACATCTCCTGTCGGTGATTCGGCGGTCCTGGTGAGTCGGAAAAGCATAACATCGCCAGTGTTCGCACGGGCAGGGCAGGGGGATGCATGACGAAGCCGAGGGTGCTGGTCACTGGCGTGTCGGGGTTCATCGCCAAGCACTGCGCGATCGAACTGCTCGCCGCGGGTTACGGGGTGCGCGGTACGGTGCGGTCGCCCGGCAAGTCGGAGGCCGTGCGCGGTACCCTCGCCCGGCACGTCGACGTCGGCCGGCTGGAGTTTGCGACCGCCGATCTGGATTCCGACGCAGGCTGGGACGAGGCCGTCGACGGATGCCGGCACGTGCTGCACGTCGCCTCGCCGTTCCCGCCGTCGGTGCCGCGGGACGAGCAGGAACTCATCCGGCCCGCGGTGCAGGGCACGCTGCGCGTCCTCGAGGCGGCGGTACGTGGCGGGCTCGAGCGTTTCGTCCAGACCTCGTCGATGGCCGCAGTGCTCTACGGGCATCCCGCCGGGCGCAAGGAACCGTACACGGAGGCCGACTGGACCCAGGTCGACGCGCCCGGCGTCGCGGCCTACGTGAAGTCGAAGACGCTCGCCGAACGCACGGCGCGCGATTACGTCGCCCGTGCGCCGGGCGGCCTGCACTACGCGTCGGTAAATCCCGGGCTCGTGCTCGGCCCGGCCCTCGACCGCGACATCGGCACTTCGGCGGAGATCGTCCGAAGCTTCCTGCGCGGCAAGTACCCGGGCTCGCCGCGCGTGTCGATCCCCTGCGTCGACGTCCGGGACGTCGCGAAGATGCACCGGCTGGCCCTCGAGGCCGACGTTCCGGCCGGCGGCCGCTATCTCGGCGCGGCCGAGACGCTGTGGATGACGGACATCGCCGCCGCGCTGCGCCAGGCGCTCGGCCCGGCCGCGCGCAAGGTGCCGAAGGGAGAGTTGCCGGACTGGCTCATGAGGATCGTCGCGCTCGTCGACGGCACGGCCCGCCAGGCCGTGCCGGACCTCGGCAAGTGGCTGCCGGTCGACACGGCGCGCACCCGGCAGACGCTCGGCATCGAGTTCATCCCGGCGCGTGACGCCGCGGTCGCGACCGCACGCAGCCTGCTCGACCTCGGGCTGGCCTGACGTCCCTCAGAGCGGCTGGACGGCCGCGGGCTCCGTCACTTCGCGCGGCGGCTCGTCGAACAGCGCGCGCAGGCGCAGCCCGAGTATCTCCGCGGGCTCGAGTGCATTGCGCTCGCGCATCAGGCGCACCAGCTGTTCCGGGTCGTCGGTGATCACGTTGTCGACGCCGCGCTCGACCATCCGCAGCATCGCGTCCGGCGTGTTGACGGTCCAGACGTGGATCTCCTTGCCGAGGCGGTGTGCCTCGCGGACCAGGCGGCCCGTCGCGCGCGCGGTGTTCAGGCTCAGGAAGTCGGCCTCGGTGCGCAGCACGTTCCCGACCGCCGCGGTCACGATGTGGCCGGTCACGATCGCGGGATCGATGTTCTCGACCTGCTTGAGCGCGGCGTAGTCGAGCGAGGTGATCACGGCCTGGTCGAGGAAGTCCTTGCGCCGCAGCAGATCGACGACCGCCGGCGCGAGGCCGGGGTCCGGCACGTTGTACTTGAGCTCGACGTTGAGCCGGATCCGGCCGCGCGCGAGGTCGATCGCCTGCTCGAGCGTCGGGGCGCGCTCGCCCACCCAGCGCTCGCCGCGCTTGCGGCCGATGTCGATGGCCGCGATCTCCGCGGCCGTCAGGTCCGCGACGCGCCGGCCGTCGCCCGCCGAGCGCATGAAGTCCGCGTCATGCGCGACGACGATCACGCCGTCGCGGGTGCGCTGCACGTCGAGCTCGACGTAGGTCGCGCCTGCGTCGATGGCGGCGCGGAACGCCGCGAGCGAGTTCTCGGGCGCCTCGAGCGACGCGCCGCGGTGCGCGGTCACGTCGACTGCCTGGCGCAGGTCCAGGCGCGAGAAGATGAGCGTTCCGATGCCGACGGACAGCGCGGCGAGCGCCAGCGTCGCGAGGATGGCCGTGCGCGCGAGGCTGCGTGAGGCCGGGTCGACGGGCTCCGGGAACTCACCGTACCCGTGCTCCCCGCCCGCCTGCCCCGCGTACAGGCGCACGACGAGGAACTGCTGTCCCGCGAGCCCGAGGCTCGCGTAAACGAGCGCTCCGATCGCCGCGACGGCCATGAACAGCGCGACCAGCGGCAGCACGCGCTGCACGTCGAGCCCCGCCCAGTCGAAACTGGCGTCCGTCACCTGGCGGCCGAGCCACGTGAGCGCTGCCATGGCGAGCGTGATCGCCGTCCACCACAGGACGACCGGCGCGAGGATGTGCCGCAGCCGGCCGCGCGTCCGTTCGGCGCTGCGCCTCAGGGCGGTCCACGGCGCGGCTCCCTCGAACGCGAGGATCGGCAGCGCGTAGATCCACCGCGCGAGCTGCCACGCCGCGGTGAACGCCCAGCCCACCGCCAGTGCGACGGCGATCCAGCGGGCCCGTCGCCACTCGGGTGGGCTCTCCGCGAGGTAGTAGTTGACGTCGTGCCCGGCGAGCGTGCCGAACCAGACGACCGCTGCCACCGCTAGAAACGGCAGGGCGAGCAGCGCGAGCCGCAGGAACACGAGCGCGGAGAGGATCATCAGGGCCGGCAGCCGGCGCAGCACGAACGCGACGGTCGACAGCAGCGATGCCTCGCGACGCGCGTACGCGCGCCCGGCGACCCAGGTGTGGCCGAGCAGCTCGGCGAGCACCAGGCCTAGCAGCGCGGCGGCGACGAAAACGACGAACGCGACGCCGCCGGGCGTCAGCACGAAGCGGGCGATGTCGTAGTTGCTGACCACGGGCTCGCCCGACGCGAGCACGAGCCGGCGCGCGACCCACGTGAACAGCGGCGTGAGGATCGCGATGCCGAGCAGCTGCATCAGCAGCCGGAACAGGATCGGCGTGCGCCAGCGCACGGCGAGGTCGGAGAGGCTCTTCGGCAGGATCTCGAGGCTCAAGGACGTCACCCGTCGTAGACGCCGCGCGAGCCTAGCACCTCAGGTCCCGCTGTGCGCAGCGCCCCGGCTGCGGCAGACTCCGTGCCGGGGGTCTACGGGATGGAGAAGAGCATGAAACGACTGTTCGGGCTGCTGGTCGCGGCGGCCATGATCACGATCTCGGCGTGTGCGAGCCTGCCCGACCGGGATCCGCTGCAGGTCACGGTGGCCGGCATCGAGCCGCTGCAGGGCGAGGGCATGGAGGTGCGCATGCTCGTGAAGCTGCGCGTGCAGAACCCGAACGACGCGCCAGTCGAGTTCACCGGCGCGTACGTCAGGATCGACGTGCTGGACCGGACGTTCGCGACCGGCGTGAGCGACCAGTCGGGCGTCGTTCCGAGGTTCGGCGAGACGGTCGTCGCCGTGCCGGTGACGGTGTCGGTGCTCAGGATGATGAGCCAGGTCGTCGGCATGCTCGACGGCAAGCCGGTCGACCGGATCGACTACGCGCTGACCGGCAAGCTGAAGGGGTCGCTGTTCGGCACCCAGCGCTTCGAGGCGCGGGGCGAGTTCACGCTGCCGAAGTCCGCGCCGGCGGGCGGAGCGTGATCCCGGACCGGCAGGACCGTCACGCGGGACGATCCTGCCGGCTCGGGCATTGTCGCGTCAGTCGAGCGCCTCGAGCGCCGCCGCGGCATCGACGAGGCCGTAGCCGGTGTCGTAGTCGTAGCCGTTCGGCCCCACCTCGATGACCGGGAACGTGACGATGGGGCGATCCGACGTGAACCGCAGCGTCATCGGGCGCGCGGTGGACTCGAGCGCGCTCCGCACGGCCGCGGGCGTCGCGCCCGGCGCCTTCTCGAGCAACAGCGCCGCGACGCCCGCGACGTGCGGCGCGCTCGCCGACGTGCCGAAGAAATTCGGCCACTCGTCGCCCGGCAGGTCGCAGCATGAGATGAACGGGCTGAACGGGCTGTTGAGGCCGTCGCCGTCGTCGTCGTCGTAGCTCGAATCCGAGAAGAAGAACGTCGAGTTCCCGCCGTCGGGCCCGGTGACGCTCGGGTTCACGCGGCGTTCGGGCGCCGCGAGCCGCGCTCCGAACCGATCGAGCACGATCGGGATGTCGCCACCCGACGAGAAGTCGTTCAGGCACGCGGGCACGCAGGCGGCCAGGTCGATCTTCGGGCTGCCCGTATCGTTCGCAGGAACGAGGCCGCTGTTGCTGTAGGGCACCGTCGCGTACCAGGAGGCCGCGGCGATCGACTGCGCCCCGCGGGCATTCGCATGACCGTAGGCCGTGCCACTCTTCGTGTCGAACGCGAGCGGCGCGAAACCGCCCTGGATGTCGAACGTGACGTACTTGACGCGCGTCGGGTCCGGCCCGCCGGATTTCACGAACGCGACGTAGAAGAGTGCGGCGGGCTTCGGGCCGGCATAATAGATCAGCGCGAGATCGACGGCGTCGCCGCCGATGTTCGGGTCGCCCGTCAACTGGCAGGTGATGCCCTTCGACACGCCCGGCGGGCAGAGCGGCACCGGGGTGCCGTTCGCGCGGTAGAACACGAGGTCGAGGTCGGTCGCGGCGCCCACCGCCATCGACAGGTCGCCGCCCGACTTCCACAGCGCGTACTGGGTCGCGCGCAGGTGGGGCTGATCCCACTGGAAGCTCAGGACGTGCACGCCCGCGGTGCCGTCGCTCTGCACCACGACGGGCTGCAGCACCTGGAGCGAACCCGGCGCGAAGCTGTGGAACGTGCGGAGCACCGGGCCGTTGCCGACGGCGCCGTTGACGTTGCCGCCCGCGTTCAACGGAATCTGCACCGGCGCATAGGCAGCCTCGTACGAGTTGCGGGCGTTGTTGCCCGCGGACGAGTAGAACGGGACGCCGCGGTCGGCCACGATGTCGACGGCCTGCGCGACCGGACCGTCCGAGTACATCGGCTCGGCGAAGTAGATCACGTCGTCGACGATGACGTCCGAGCCGGCTTCCTGCAGCCGGATGATGCCTTCGGCGAAGTCGAACTCGCCGTTGAACGCCGTGTGGAACGAGATCGTCGCGCCGGGCGCGACGTCGTGGACGATCTGCGCCATCGCGCGACCTTCGTCCGAGCCGCCCGGACAGCCGTCCGACAGCACGATGACGCCGAGCGGGACCTCGCCGTTCGAGGCGTCCTCGGCAGCGGACGAGGTCGGGGCCCCGGGCCGGAAGGCGGGCGGATTGCAGCCGTAGCTGTCCGAGAGCACGCCGACATCGACCCCCAAGCCGCTGTATCCCACGCCCTCGGCCTTCATGCTCGCGACGCCCTGGGAGACGACCGGGCGGGTGAGGGCGTTGGCGCGCGCGAGCACGGGACGCGCGTAGGCGAGCGAGTCGAGTGCCGCAAGCTTGCCGAGCGACCGCACCGGCACCTGCGCGCTCACGAGGGTGCCGCGCACCTTGACCTGCGACGCGCCGAGCGAGCCGAGCGCGGAGGCGAGCGCGGACGGGTTCTTCGCGACGGCGTCGATCCCGACGCGGCCGTTCGCCACCTTGAGCACGGGGTTCGCGGTCTTGAACGTCTTTCCGGCAGCGCCGCGCGTCGCCTGCAGGTATTCCTCGTGCAGGTTGCCGAGCAGCGGCCCGATCTTCGCATAGGGTCCCTGCTTCACGGCCGCGAGGATCGCGTCGGGCGACTGCGGCTTCGGCGCGGCCGTGGCCGGCAGCGCTGCGAGTCCGAGCGAAAGCGTGGCCAGCGCGATGCCGGCACTTGATGTGAATTTCATCAGCAACCCTCCGTCGGGTCCGGCGTCGAACCCCTGTGGTGGCGTGGGCCGGAGTCTCGTGCTCCGGTGAATCAGGAAAGACTACACCCGACGTGCGCGTCCGTGCACGTTGACGGACGGCGCTGCATCGATTTGACTTGATCGCGCGCCACCGAGGCGGCCTGGGCGTTGCACTCCGAACACGAGGTGGACGTGATCTACCGGCTGTCCGCAGACGTCGTACTGCTGCTGCACGCAGCGTTCATCGCGTTCGTGATGCTGGGCGGCTTCGCCGCGCTGCGCTGGCCGCGTCTCGTCTGGCTGCATGTGCCTGCGGTGGCATGGGGTGCCGGCATCGCATTCCTCGGCGCCGTGTGTCCTCTCACGCCACTCGAGATAGGACTGCGGCAACTGGCGGGCGAGGAAGGCTACGCCGGCGGATTCATCGAGCACTACCTGCTCGGGCTGGTGTACCCGGACGGTCTGACGCGCGGCGTGCAGGCCGTGCTCGGGGTCCTCGTGCTCGCGGTGAATGGCGTGGCGTACGCGTGGTGGTGGCGCAGACGGAAACGGGGCCGGGCAGCAGGCCCGACCCCGTCCTGAACTCCGGCGCGCGGCCGGCGTATCAGCTGTAGAGTTCTTCCGGGATGTTGCCGCCGTTCCGCGCAATCTCCTGCAGCACCGTCTTGTGCAGCCAGATGTTCATCTTCGCGGAATCGCCGAGGTATTCCTGCGGCACGCCGAGCTCGAGCGCGAGTTCCTTGCGCGCCGAGTAGCTGCTGTCGATGTCGAGGAGCTTCAGCAGGTCGACGATCGACGTCTTCCAGTTGAGCTTCTGCGGATTGGCGGCCGCCATCTGCTCGAGCATGGCGACGACGTCCACCACGGCGATGGGTTGGGGCGGCGGCGGCGGCGGCGGGGCGCTCGGCATCGGCTGCGGCGCCATCTGCGGCTGCGGGGGCGGGGGCGGCGTCGGAGCCGGCTGTGCCTTCGCCGACTTGAGGCCCAGTTTTTCCAGAATCGAGCTGAAGAATCCCATGGTAACTCCTTGTTTCAACAATACTCTTCGATGCGCGGCAGCCCCCCCGCGACACCGCACCGAGGCAGTATCACCCACTGGCCACCCCGTCAGAATACGTGAAACCGCGACGCTCAGCCGCGCCGCAGCGGGTCGGGCAGCGGCTCCCCGTCGGGCGTGAACTGCAGCGAGACGGAGTTGATGCAATACCGCTCACCCGTCGGCGGCGGCCCGTCGGGAAACACGTGCCCCTGGTGGCTGTCGCAGCGGGCACAACGGATCTCGGTGCGCTGCATGCCGTGGCTCGAGTCGCGGACGTACTTCAGGTGCGCGGGATCGTACGGCTGCGTGAAGCTCGGCCAGCCGGTGCCGCTCTCGAACTTGGTCGTGGCGCGGAAGAGCGGCAGGCCGCACAGGCGGCAGCCGTAGACACCGGGCTGCTTGTGGTCGTTGAAGATGCCGCAGAACGGCCGCTCCGTGCCGTGCTGCAGCAGCACTTCGCGCTCGGCCGGCGTAAGCATCGCCTCGAGCGCGCGCCGTTCCGCGGGGGTCGGCGGCGTCAGGTCGAAGGTCGTCATGGCTGGTCCTTGAGCTTGTCCGGGTGGACCTTGCGCAGCTTCGCCACCTTCGGCAGGGCCGCGGCGCGGATGTAGTCCTGGTCCGGGTTGCGGGCTGCGTAGTCGTGGTGATAGTCCTCCGCGACGTAGAAGCGATCGAGCGGCTCGAGGCGGGTCGCGACGGGATCGTCGAAGATGCCGGCGGCGTCGATCTGGCGGATGTAGGCCTCGGCGATGCGGCGCTGCGCCTCGTTCGCGTGGAAGATCGCCGAACGGTACTGCGTGCCCACGTCCCCGCCCTGGCGGTTAACCTGCGTCGGGTCGTGCGCGATCGAGAAGAAGATCTTCAGGATCTGGCCCAGGCCCACGCGTGCAGGGTCGTACACGACCTCCACGACCTCCGCGTGGCCCGTGTCTCCCCTGCACACGGTCTTGTAGTCCGCCGTCTCGGGCGACCCGCCCGCGTAGCCGGGCCGCACCGACAGCACGCCGTCGAGTTGGGCGTAGACGGCCTCGGTGCACCAGAAGCAGCCGCCCGCCAGCACGATGCGGTCGCCTGCGGAAGCGTCGCCGGCTTCCACCGGGTCCGGAAATGACCAGGGATCGATCTTCAATGCCATGGCTGCCGTGCTCCCGTGGGGGTCCGTCTCGAGGCGCGTGGCGGCGCCGAACGCTCATTCGCTATTGTTGCAGGTGCGGGATTCAATTTTGAGTCCGTTCCCGCGCGGACTCGGTCGGACGAGCGAGGCAACATGGGTAAGCACCTCTGGATCGCGGCGTGGGCGGGCATGGCGGCGTTGGCCGTGCCGGAACCTGGCCGCGCCGAAGCCGCGCCGGGACCGGTGCCGGCGGCATCGGCGGCGCGCATCGAAGCCGACGTGCGGTTCCTCGCGGACGACCTGCTCGAAGGTCGTGCGGCCGGCACGCGCGGCTACGACCTTGCGGCGCTGTACGTCGCCACGCAGTACCGCCAGATGGGGCTCGAGCCCGCCGGCGACGACGGCGGCTATTTCGAACGCGTCCCGCTGCTCAAGGGAACGCTCCAGCGAGAAGGCTCGCGGTTCGCGATCACCCGGGCCGGGAAGACCACCGACTTCGAGTTCGAGTCGCAGTGCCTGCCGGGCGTCAACTTCTTCGAGGGCAGCGCCGACGTCACGGCGCCGATGGTGTTCGTCGGCCAGGCCGTGCGCGCGCCCGAACTCGGGCACGACGACCTCGCGGGCGTGGACGTCCGCGGCAAGATCGCCGTGATGCTGACCAATGCGCCCAGGCAGTTCCCGATCGACCAGCGTGCGTTCCACTCCGATTCGACTGGGAAGCGTCGCGAGCTGGCCCGGCTCGGCGCCGTCGGCATCATCACCCTCGACGACCCCGAGAACGAGAAGAAGCGGCCGTGGGTCCTCGATGCGCCGAACTGGCGCCAGCCCGTGATGCGCTCGCTCGATGCGGCAGGACGACCACACGACGACTTCCCGGAGATCCGCGTCCGCGCCGTCTGCAGCGTCGCCGTCGCGGATGCATTCTTCGCGGGCTCGCCGCACACGGCAGCCGAAGTGTACGAGATGCTGGAGCAGGGCCGGCTCAGGTCGTTCGACCTCGCGGGCACCGCGACGCTCGCGACGCGTGCGACCCTCGAGCGTATCGAGAGCCACAACGTGATCGGGCGCCTCCGCGGTTCCGACCCACGACTCGCCGCCGAGCACGTCGCCTTCACGGCGCACCTCGACCACCTGGGCGTCGGCGCGCCGCACGGCGGGGATGCGATCTACAACGGCGCGCAGGACAACGCCGTCGGCGTCGCGACGATGCTCGAGGCGGCGCGGCAGCTCGCCGACGATGCGGCGAAGCCGAAACGCTCGGTGCTCTTCGTCGCACTCACCGCGGAGGAGATGGGTCTGCTCGGCGCCCGCCAGTTCGTCGCCGATCCCACGGTCCCGCTCGATTCCATCGTCGCGAACGTCAACATGGACATGCCGCTCCTGATCGGTGACGCATCGGACGTCGTGCCGATCGGCCTCGAGCACTCGACGCTCGAGCCCGTCGTGCGCCGCGCGGCGGCGGCCGCGGGCCTCACGCTGACGCCCGATCCGTTCCCGGAGGAAGTGATCTTCATCCGCAGCGACCAGTACGAGTTCGTCCGTGCGGGCATCCCCGCCATCTACCTGCTGTCCGGCGTGAAACTGCGCGACGGGGGCGACGGCGTGAAGGGCATCGCGGAGTTCCTCGCGAAGCGCTATCACCTGCCGAGCGACGACGTCGACCAGCCGATCCACTGGCCCGGCGCCGCGCGGCTCGCGTGGCTCAACCACCACATCGCGCTCGAGATCGCGAACGACCCGGCGCGCCCGGCCTGGAAGACGGGCGACTTCTTCGGCGAGCGATTTGGGCCCGCCGCGTCCACTGCGGCGCCTGCACCTCCCGGGCGGTGAGACTGCCCGATCGAGGGGCCTTCGACGGCCCCTCGAAGCTGCTGCGGACGGCTAGTTGAGCAGGTCGCCCGGCGTGGGCGGCAGTCGCGGCAGGGTCTGCTCGGGGAACGGTCCGTCGAGCGCGCCGAGGAACGCCACGATGTCCGCGGTCTCCTGGTCGGTGAGCGTGCGGTCGAGCTGCGTCGAGGCCATGACGCGCACGGCGGCGGGCAGGGACTTCACGGACCCGTTGTGCATGTACGGCGCCGTGTAGGCCAGGTTCCGCAGCGTCGGCACGCGCCACATTCCGCGGTCGGCCTCGTCCTTCGTCGCGGCGTAGCGGCCCGCATCGTCGGTGAGCGCGTACTCCGCAACGTAAGGGCTCGCGGCGTGGGTCGGGAACTTCACGAAGAAGCCGGTTCCGCCCGGGAGCGCCGGTCCGTTGAAGGCGGGCCCCTGGTGACAGGCCGTACAGCCCGTCGCGGCGAACGTCTCCATACCCCGGACCTGCGTTGCATCCATGGCCGCCTCGTCGCCTTTGACGTAGCGGTCATAGGCGCTGCCCGGGGTGATGAGCGTGCGCTCGTATGCAGCGATGGCGCGGGCCGTATTCTCCATCGTTACGACGTCGCCTTCGCCGAACGCCGTGACGAAATAGGGCCGGTACCCGGGAATGGCGCGGATCCGACCGGTTACTGCGCCCAGGTCCGCCATGCCCATCTCGATCGGGTTCACCGGCGGTCCCTTGGCCTGTTCCTCGAGCGACGGCGCCCGGCCGTCCCAGAACTGCACCGAGTGGAATGCCGCGTTCCAGACCGTGGGCGCGTTGCGGCCGCCTTTCTGTCCGTGCACGCCAGCGGACGTGGCCATGTGATCGTCGCCGCCCTCGATGACGTTGTGGCACGAGAAGCACGACACCGATCCCGTCGAGGACAGGCGCTGGTCGAAGTAGAGCATCTTGCCGAGTTCGACCTTGGCCGCCGTGGTCGGATTGTCGGCTGGCGCGGGCGCCACGTCGGGCAGTGCCTGCCAGTCCGTCCCGGCGCGTGCGGCGGCGGGCACGCAGGAAAGCAGGATTGCAGTGAGAATCATTCCGTTGCGCATCGATCGCCCTCCGTATTGCGGCGATTCGAGAATTCTAGGGGTTTCGTGCGCCTCGCGATTCGTGGGCTGCCGCAAGAAAAAAAAAGGGGCGCCTTGCGGCGCCCCTCGAAGCAGGGGACGAGACGCCCCCAACGTTCAGAAGCGGAACGTCACCTTGCCGTAGATGAACTGTCCGCGCGGGTCGTGCTGGCTCGATACGTAGCCGTAGAGATCCGTGTCGCCGTCGCCGATGGCGAACGGCGGGTCCTCGTCGAGCGCGTTGTCGAGGCCGAGCACGAGCGTGATGCCTTCGAAGCCCGTGTAGCGACCCTGCAGGTTCACCGTGGTGAACGAGCCCACCGTCCGCGACCTGTTCTGGTCGAAGTCGAGGATGCCGTCGAAGTCGATGTCCGGCGTGTCCTCGAACGAGCCCACGTAGTTCACGACGGCGGAGGCGCCCCAGTCCGTGAATGCCCAGTCGCCGCTCAGCACGAAGCGGTCTTCCGGGTACTCGTACTCGCCCGTGAGCTCGCGCGAGACCAGGTTGCCGTCGCCGTCGACTTCGTCACGCGTGAACTCGAGCAGCCGCGAGTAGTCGAGCGAGAGGCTCAGCACGCCGCCCACGAGGTCGGTCGTCCAGTACGCGCCGAAGTCGATGCCGTTCACCGACTGCTCGCCGATGTTGCCGAACGTCGAATACACGCGGATCAGGGGACCGAGCGTGTCGCCGGGCAGCGGTGCGCCACGCTCGCAGAGCGGGTTGCCCTGCTCGTTGCAGTTCGCCTGGTAGATCAGGCCGAAGGGCACTTCGTCGATCTTGTCGTCCTGGGTGATGTCCCAGTAGTCGACCGAGAAGCGCAGGTCGGCCAGCGGCTGCCACTGCACGCCGATGTTCCAGGAATCAGACGTCTCTGGCTGCAGGTCCGGATTGCCGGAGAAGCGGATCGTGTAGTCCGTCGCGGCGCAGTAGATCGGGTTGTCGTTGCACCCGAACGTGTCCGTGAAGAACTGCGACTCGTCGGAGGGGCCCAGGCCGATCTGCGCGAGCGACGGTGCGCGGAAGCCCGTGCCCCACGAGGCGCGCGCGGCGAGCGAGTCGAGCGGCGCCCAGCGCACGGCGATCTTCGGGTTGAAGGTGTCGCCGAAGTCGCTGTAGTCGTCGTAGCGGACCGCGAAGTCCGCGTCGAGCGACTCGATGATCGGCACGGAGACCTCGACGTAGGCGGAGGTGATGTCGCGCTCCGCTCTCGCCGCGATCGACTCCGTGCCGAAGATCAGGCCGCGCTGGAACTGCTCGTCCGGCACGTCGCTGATCGACTCGTCGCGGTACTCGAGGCCTGCCGCGAGGCCGATGTTGCCGGCCGGCAGCTCGTAGATCTCGCCGGAGATCGAGCCGTCGAACGCGGTGAGGTCGGACTTGCCCCTGCGCACGAGGCTCGTCGTGATGTCGTCGATCACGTCGGCGGAGTTGAACGTGCCGCCGAACGGGTTGTACCGGCCGGCGTCGATCTGCTGCTGCAGGTAATCGGTGCGGACCCAGCCCTGCCTGCGGCTGCCCGTCTGGTCCGACTCGCTGCGGGCGCGCTGTGCCGCGACCTCCCAGTCCCAGTCGTTCCACTCGCCGCGCAGGCCGAGGAGGCCCCGCAGATTGTCGGTCGAGATGTCCCACTGCCGCGCCCCGGCATCGACGGTGCGGAAGCGGCGGATCTCGATCGTGTTCGTCGTCGCGAACGGGTTGCCCGGATGGTCCGCCGGCACCGTGAGTCCCGCCTCGCCGTCGAGTGGCGTCGGTGCGCCCTGGGCGATCGAGTTGTTGTGCTGGAAGCCGACCTCGGCGAAGAGCTCCATGCCGTTGCCGACGCCGTTCCGCGCGAGCAGCATGAAGCCGGTGCGCTCGGCCTCGGGGATCAGCAGGTTGTACGGGCCGTAGTCGAACACGCAGTTCGCGCCGGCCGAGCGGTCCGGCGGGCAGGCCGGATCGCGCGTGGCGACGCCGTCGACCACGAAGCTGCCCGGGAATCCACGCGACGAGCGGAAGTCCTCGCCGCCTCGCCGCGACTGGTCGGCCGAGCCGAGCGACCCGCGGTCCTTGTTGAACAGCGTGTCGTTCGTGAAGTAGTCGGCGATCATCGTGACGTTCGAGTCCTCGCCGGCGATGCCCCACATGCCCGAAACGTGCTGCTCGTCGTAGCTGTCCGCGGCGCCGTAGCCCGCCGAGACCTCGTAGCCGTCGAAGTCCTTGCGCAGGATGATGTTGACGACGCCCGCGACCGCGTCGGAGCCGTAGACCGCCGAAGCGCCGTCCTTCAGGACCTCGATGCGCTCGATCGCGGCAACCGGGATCGTGTTGATGTCGACGAAGTTCGTGGTGATGCCTTCAGCGAACGCGCTGATCGCGACGCGGCGGCCGTTCACGAGCACGAGCGTCGCATCCGCGCCGAGGCCGCGGAGGCTGATGGACGCTGCGCCGTTCGCGGTCGAGTCCTGGTTGTTGCCGCGCGTCGAGAAGGTGCCGTTGCCCGCGAAAGGCTGCTTCTCGAGCAGCTGCTGCAGCGTGGTGTAGCCCGATTTCTCGAGCGCTGCGCGGTCGAAGGTCGCGACCGGCGACGGGCTCTCGAAGTCGGAGCCGCGCGCGATGCGCGAACCGGTGACGTACACCTCCTCGAGCTTCTGGTCGCCCGCGGTCTGCGCGTGCGACGCTGCCGCGCCGAGCGCGGCGGAGAGGCCGACTGCGCTCGCGAGGGCGAAACGCACGGCGGTGGCGATGTTCGAAGATCGGGTCTTCATGCAATGCCCCCAGAAGTAGTTGTTGTGAACAGGAGACATAATCTGCCCATGCCGCCAACGTGTCAAAATGGCAAGTGATGGGCGCGAACGGTCCATTTGTATTTTTTTAGCCACAATCGGGCCGCGCCATCGTGCGCGTGCGCCGCCCCGGAGAATCAGCCGTAGATCGCGACGGTCTGGTGGCTTACCGTGAAGGCGTGGCCGTCCGGTCCCCACAGCACCGACGTCTGGCTCAGGTAGCCGTCGGCGCCGGCCCGCACCTCGGTCCCGATCAGCGCCCACCGCGCGCGGTCGAGCAGGCGCGGGTCGCCGATGAACTCGAGCATCCAGTTGACCGAGCTTGCGGGTGCGGGTGTCGTGAGCATCGAGAGCGACGGCGTGGGTGGCGCGTCGGCGAGGGCAATCAGCGCGTCCTCGGCGCTGCAGCGCGGGTCCGCAAGGCGCGCGTAGATCAGCGACGACGCGTGATCCTGGCCGGAGTAGGGCGGTGAGCCGGCGGCCCACCGGAGCTGCATGTGCCGCGCGAACTCAGGCGCGAGGCCCGAAGGATCCGTGATGGCGTCGGGCCCCACGGGCGGTACGGGCTTCGCGATGTCGACGGCCACGCGCGAGGGCCGCGCCGCGCCGAAGATCGCCACGGCCGTGCAGGCGAGCGATCCGGAGTGCACGAGGTCGCAGCGGACATGGGTGGCGGAGCGGCCGGTGCGCAGGGTTTCCGCGCGCATGAGCACCGGTCGTCCGGTCGGCAGCGGGCCCACGAACGTCGCCTGCAGGCTGCGCAGCGGCGGCAGCGGCGCGGTGCCGCCGGCGGCCCGCATCGCCCGCACCATGAGCGCCACCTGCATTCCGCCGAACACCGTGCGGCCCTGCGCCCAGTCGTCGGGCACGGTCGTCGACCACCCGTCGTCGACCGGCTCGATGGAGTCGAGCACGTCGGAGTAGGGCGTCACGCGATCGTCACCAGACGAGGTCGTCGGGAACGACGTAGTCCTTGTACGGATCGTCGTCGCGGGGCGGCTCGGCCGCGGTGGCCGCGGCGGGCAGCGGCACGATGGCGGCCGGATCGCGCTCGGCAATGCGGGTAGCCGCCTCGGGCGGCACGCAGTCGTAGCGGCCTTCGCACACCACGACGACGAGGGCGCCGCGCACGAGCTGCGCACGCAGCGCGGGCGTCACGGGCAGCCGGCGCACCTTGCCCGCGTGCACGAAGTTGTACCAGTCGTCGGACTCGACGCGCGGCACCCGGTGCTGCTCGATGAGCTGGCGGAGCTGCGCCGTCGCCGCGCGGGCGGCCGCCTTCTCCTGCTGCGCGCGGTTCAGCGCCTGGTCCCGGGCGGCCTTGCGGGCCTGGGCTTCGCGCGCCGGCGCCGGCGCGGGCGGCGGCGACGCCTTCCCGCCCTTCGGGCGGTTGCGCTGGTGCGCGTCTCGCTCGGCCTGGCGGGCCTGCTTCTCGCTCACGAGGCCGGCTTTCAGGAGTTGGTCGCGCAGGGACAGGCTCATCGGGGTGCTCTCGTCCTCAGGGGTGGCGCCGCCATCTTATCGGGGGCGGGGTGTCATTATGATTGCCGCATGAAGCGGACGTCACGGTGGTGGCTGCGGTGGGCCTTTGTCGGCGGGCTGGCAACGGCGTTCGCGGGCGGAGCGCCGGCCGGCCCCGCGCAATCGCCGCCTGCTGCCGTCGAGCCGGTGTCCGTCACGGTCGTCGAAGCGGCCTATGTCGACTGGCTCGACGCCCGTGACGCGACGAGCGCGCTTGGCGCCGGCGCGCTGCAGCGCCGGGCCGGGCTGGACCTCGCCGCGTGGGAGACGCTGGCACGGGAACGACGCGCACGGCTCGTGGATCTGCTCCACCGTCTGCCGGCCGTCGTCGCGCCCGACGCGGACGCCCGTGCGGTGGCGGCGATGCGCCGGTCGCTCGAGCTCTACGACGCTGGCACCGTGCCGACCGCTCCCGTCCGTGCGTCCGATTGCAGCGACGCGCAACGCCCGGATTCCGACGAGGCGACGCTGCGGGCGAGCCTCGAGGCGTGCTTCGTCGAGCTAGGCGGCTCGATGCAGTTCGAGGGCCGCACGATCGACCGCGGCATGGCGCTCCAGCGCCTTCACCTGCTCGACGACCCCGCGCGCCGGCGGGCGCTGTTCGCCGCGTTCGGTCCTCTCTGGAACGCCGTGCACGGCGACGGCACGGACCAAAGCCCCTATCGACGGCTGATCCGCCTCACGGCCGCGAACGCGGCCGAACGCGGCGGCACGCCCGTCGACGAGGCGGCGCGCGCGCTCGGCGTCGAGGTCGCCGACGTCGAGCGCTGGCTCGTCGAGGTGCTCGAGGCGTGGCGCGACGCGTCGGGCCCGGCGACGGTCGAGCCGTGGGACTACCGCTACGTCCACGGCGCCGCCCATCGACGGCTGGAGCCGCACGTCCCGCAGGCTGCGCTGCTGCCGGTGAGCGAGCGCTATTTCCGCGACCTCGGCGCGGACCCGCGCGCGCTCGGCGTCGTCTACGACGTCGAGCCGCGGCCGGGCAAGGCGCCCGCCGCGTATGCCGATTTCCTGCAGCGCGGCCGTCCGACCGGGCACGGCTGGCAACCCTCGACCGCGCTCGTCGTCGCGAACTATCCCGAGGGCGGGCTCTTCGCGCTGAACGAGCTGGTGCACGAGCTCGGGCACGCCGTGCACGTGAGCGCGATCCGCACGCGGCCCGCCTGGCTCGACTGGCCCGACACGCTCCTCACCGAGGCGTTTGCCGACGTGCCGTCCTGGAGCAACTTCGAGCCCGCTTGGCAGCAGCGGTACCTCGGCGCCGCGGCGGGCGAGCGCGAATCGCTGCGGGCGCTGTATTCGGGCGTCATGCTCGACGTCGCGTGGGGACTCTTCGAATTGCGGCTGCTGCGTGACCCGGCCTCGGATCCTTCGGCGGTCTGGACCGACATCACGAGCCGCTACCTCCACGTCCGCCCGCATCCGGAACTGCCGTGGTGGGCAATGCGCGTGCAGCTCGTCACCGATCCGGGCTACATGGTCAACTACGCGCTCGGTGCGATGCTGACCGCGGAGATGCGGGCTGCCGCGGCGCAGGCCGTCGGGCCGTTCGAGACGGGCGCCGCCGGGTGGTACCACTGGGCGAGCGAGCGGCTGCTGCGCTACGGCGCGGAACGCGACACCCGCGAGCTGATGCGGGACCTGCTCGGGCGCCCGCCGTCGCCCGACGCCCTCGTGGCACAGATACGGCGCATCGGCGCGCCGGGGGCGGTGGCGCAGTGCGGCCGCGAATGCGATGCTCGGCCTGAGTCGGGGAGGAACTGAAACGTGTCACGCCGTCGCTTGCCAGCCATTGCCTGCGCCCTGACGCTTCTCGCATCCATACAAGCGTCCGGGAGCAACGGCGTTCCCGACACCGTGGGGCGCTACCCGGCGGTGGCCGGGTACTACGAGTTCTTCGTCTACCTGCCCGCGGCCGGCCCGCCCGAGGTCGCCTACGCGGAACTCAACTGCTCGGGCGCGCTGGTGTCGGAGCAGGTCGTCCTCACGGCCTCGCACTGCACGGCGTTCAACTACACCGAGGACGTCGGCATCGAGGGTTACAGCAGCCGTGTGTGGGTCACGTTCGACGTGACGGCAACGGCCAACGACTTCCGCTGCTTCCTCGCCGAAGCGGGAGTCGAGTACGCCGAGTACCTCGTGGGCGAGTACGCGTGCGATCCGGCGCGACGTACCGTGCCGCAGCCGCAGTTCCGGCCGGCCGCGGTGACCGGCCGCAAGGACGGCGTCGCCGTGGCGCACGGCCTCACGCATCCCGGCTACCTGCGGCCGGATTTGCGTCGCGACGGCCGGGCGACCCGCGCGATCCAGAACCTGCAGTTGGCGCCCGACGTCGGCGCGATCCTGCTCGAACAGCCGGTGCTCGACGTCGAGCCGCTGCCGATGCGCGCGGTGGGCGAGCTCGACGCGATCCCGGGGCTCGTCGGCACGCCGGTCGTGAGCGTCGGCTACGGCCTCAACTGGGAGAAGCAGGTTGCGACGCCGCCCACGCCGGGCCTCGGGCCGATGACCGATCTCGGCGGCGGCAACGGCGTGAAGCGTGTCGCGTCCGTCGGGCCCGTGACGAACGTGTACGCGAACGCACTGGTGCCGCGGCAGAGCGTGCAGAAGGGCGACGACACCGTCTGCTTCGGCGACTCGGGGTCGCCGCTGTTCCTCGAGCTCGACGGCGCGGTCGAGCCCGTGATCTCCGGCGTGCTCTCGGGCGCGACGCTCTGGTGCCAGGGCTCGCGCGACCCGTACTACCGCATCGACCAGCGCGAGGCGCGCGACTTCGTCGACTGCGTGATCGAACGCCAGCACGATGCGGGGACGGCGTGTCGCGAGTGCTCCGCCGAGGCGACGCTCGGGCTGTGCGAGCCGGATCCCGCGGTCGATCCGGCGCCTGCGCGTGGAGGACGCCCTCGATGACTTCCGTTCTGGTGGTGTACATGACGCGCGGCGGGCACACCGCCCGCATCGCCCGCTGCCTGTGCGAGGGCGTCGAGGCCGCGGGAGGGCAGGCGACCGCGCTCGACGTGCGCGATGCCGAAAAGACGGGCATCGACTGGGCCCGCCACGACGTCGTCGTGGTCGGCGCGCCGGTGCTATACGGCAACTACGACAAGAGCGTCATGCGCTTCATCGAGCGGCACAAGGATGCGCTGGCCGCGAGGCCGAACGCGTTCTTCAACGTGTCGGTCGTCGCACGCACGCCGGAGAAGGCGACCGTGGCGGGCAACCGCTACATGCAGAAGTTCCTGGAGCTCTCGCCGTGGAAGCCGCAGGAGCTCAAGGTGATCGCGGGCAAGGTCGACTACCCGTCCTGGCCCTGGTGGGACCGCATCATGATCCGGCTGATCATGAAGATGACGCACGGGCCGACCGACCCGAAGGCGGTGATCGACTACACGGACTGGGACGACGTCCGGGCGTGGGGGCGACACCTGCCCGAACTCGCCCGGGTCACCGCTCCCACAGCGTGACGATGCAGCCGCGGTCCGGTGCCGTCCGGCCCGCGTGCGCTTCGCCCCAGGCAGCGACGGCCGCTTCGCCGCCCGCCACCCGCTGCACCGTGAGCCACGCGCGGCTCCAGTCGACGAACCCGTGCAGTGCCGTGCCGATGCGCGCCTGGTAGCCCGCGAGCCCCCACTCCTGCACGCGACGCTTGACCTGCGTTGGCGCGAAGAAAAACTCCGGTTTCGGTCCCGGCAGGCCGTCGGCCCGCGGCGGCGAGTCGTGGTGGCTGCGGCCGATGGCCATCGAGTGCTTGAGCGAGTCGCCGAAGTGCCCGTGCACGGCAGCGAGCAGCGGCCCGCTGCCCGACATGTCGATCGAGACGATGGGCGCGTCCCGTGGAATGCGGCTCACCTCGTCGTACGCGAGCGCCTCGTCGTAGCAGCCGACGTGCTCGACGAACGCGTGGTTGCGCGGCGACGTGAGGCCGACGATCTCGAGGCCGTCGCGCTGCGACGCGCAGTGCGCGTAACCGAGAGCGGTCTTGCTCGAGGCGGACAGGACCAGCGCGCGCCGCGCACCGTAGTACCCGTTGCCGTGCAGGAAGTCGTCGGCGAGCCAGCCGGTGACGTAGAGACCGCGCAGCAGCGCGTGGCGATCCTCGGCATCCTCGCCCGGCTGGTAGAGCGGATCGCGTCGCGTGTCGGAATAGGCCCGGTACACCGGTGCATGCGCCTGCCGGTGCGCGCCGTCGTCACGGAATCCCTCGGCCGTCGCGGTGGCCGTGAAGTCCACGTAACGGGCCAGCGGATACCAGCCGTAGCAGCGCTGGCCCGGCTCGACGCCGTCGACGCGCGATTCGACCACCGTCGCCCAGCCCATCGCGGGCACGCGTCCCCAGCCGGGGTTCGCGCCGGGAAAGAACCCCCAGTAGCCGAGCACGTCGCCCGTCACGGCGTAGGTGACGGTGTTGGCCGTCAGCGCGACGCGCTCGATGCGCAGGCGGACCTGGCCGGCCGGGAGCGGCGGCAGCGGTTCCTCGACGAGCCGGCCGGTGCCGAGGGAGCGGCGATCGAGTTCGAGGACGAGATTCGTCGGGTTCATGGTGGCTCCTTGCCGCGTCGGGGCGGTGCACGACCGGACTGTACACCCGGGCGGTGCCTGCAGAATCGTCGCCGCGGGCTGGTACGATGAGTGCCCTTTGCGTCGCCCTCGTGACCGCCATGCCGATGCTCGAAGCCCTGCGTGCCGTTCGCCGTTCGCACCCGAAGCGTCGGTGCGCCCTCGTCCTCGCCGCCGCGTTGCTCGCATCGTGCGGAGGAGGGGATTCCGGCGGGTCCGGCGGCGGCACCGAGCCGCCACCCCCTCCGCCACCCCCACCGCCTCCGCCGCCTTCGCAGGCGGTCGATTTCCGCGACGACATCGTCTATCAGTTGCTGACGGACCGCTTCTCGAACGGCAACCCGGCCAACGACGACGGCGATGGCAGCCGCCGCGGCGACGCCGGGGATCCCACGAATCCCGTGGGCTGGCACGGCGGCGACTTCGCGGGCATCCGGCAGAAGATCGAGGAAGGGTATTTCCAGCGCCTCGGCTTCACCGCGATCTGGATCTCGCCGGTCGTGCTGCAGGTGCCGGCGCCCGGCAACGGCGGCGGCGTCAATTCGACGAAGCCGTTCGCCGGCTTCCACGGCTACTGGGCCGAGCGCTTCGACGCGATCGAGCCGCACTTCGGCACGATCGACGAGCTGCGCGCGCTCGCGGCCGCGGCCGACGCAGCGGACATCGAGCTCGTCGTCGACGTCGTGGTGAACCACGTGGGCCCCGGCTCCGGCCTGCTGCGCTCGAACCCGACCTGGTTCCGCACGGGCAGCCAGTGCGGCTCGGACGACGTGACGCTGTGCCTCGCGGGGCTCCCGGACTTCCGCCAGGAAGTGAACGGCGTGCCGGAGTTCCTGCTCGGCACGATCGACTTCCTCACGGACAACGTGCCGTCGATCGACGGGCTGCGCATGGACACGATGAAGCACGTCGGCGACCCGTTCTGGGCGACCTTCTTCGCAGCCGGCAGCCCCGCCGCGCCGACGCGGCTGTGGACGGTGGGCGAGGTGTTCGACGGCAGCGTCGCCCGCATCGCGCACTACCTCGACGACGTCGGCTCGCCGTCGGTGTTCGACTTCCCGCTCAAGTTCGCGATCACGGACAGCCTCGCGCGCGGCGCCAGCTTGCGCCGCATCGCCGACGTTTTCGCCGCCGACTCGACGTACGACGACGCGACGCGGCTCTCGACCTTCCTCGACAACCACGACGTGTGGCGCTTCACTTCGGAAGCGGAAGCCGCCGGCGCGTCGGCGACCGAGACCGATCGCCGGCTCGATCTCGCGCTCACGCTGCTCTACACGGCGCGCGGCATCCCGGTCGTGTACTACGGCACGGAGATCGCGGCGCGCGGTCAGGGCGACTCCTACGACAAGCCGATCGGGGCCTCGAGCCGCGAGAGCATGGACTTCACGCGCCTTGCGGGCTCGCGCTTCGACGAACGGCTCGCGGCGCTCGCGGCGCTGCGGCAGGCGCAGCCGGCCCTGCGGCGCGGTGCGCAGCGCACGCTGTACTCACCCGGCAGCAGTTGCCAGCCGCCCGCGTCGTCGCTCGATCCCGCGGCCGATTTCGGCGACCGGATGTACGTGCGCGGCAGCTT
>RPQJ01000025.1 GCA_003819815.1 Lysobacterales bacterium | reverse complement strand
GACGGCGAGCGTCGCGAGCAGCGCGGCGACCGTGAGCCACACGAGGCGGCGTGCGAGCAGTGCTGCCTCTTCGTTCACCTGCACGGCTTCCGCCCGCTCGTCGGCGAGGGCCGCGTCGACGAGTTGCCCGAGATCCGCATCGAGCCGGTCCTCGATCTGCGTCCGGAACAGCGCGATCGCTTCCTCGCGGCGCCCTTCGCCGTCGAGCAGCAGCATCCTCTCCACGGCACGGTCGCCGTCCTGCAGGATGGCCTGCATCTGCTCGATGCGCGCGATCTCCTCTTGCTGTGCGCTGCGCTCGGTCGCACTGGAGAGGTGTTGGGTCTCACGCAACACCAGGTCGTAGGATTCGTTGACCAGGCGCGCGACGGATCCCCGCGCGTCGTCCAGGTCCGCCCGCTCAGACTCCCCGAGCAGCAGGATCTCCGCGACCTGCTCGGAATAGTCGTTCGACGCTTGCGCGAGCTGCAGTGCCGCGGCCACCTGGCGGTGGCTCCATTGCACCCGCTCGAGTTTCGCCGAGATCGCGGCGACGCCGAGATATGCGAGGCCTGCAATCAGGACGAGCGCCAGCCCGACGACAGCCTGCAGAGCGAGGATGCGGCGCCCTATGGACATCGATGCCTTCCGCGCCCGCCGGGATCGGCGGGCCGGCGCTCATCTTGCCACCGGCCCGCCCGCCGCTACAGGCCCGTCCCGGACAGCGCCACGCTGAGGGGTACGGCGGTTGCGCTGGTCGAGATGCTCAGCCGGGCCGACCGGCTGGCTGCGGCGGTCGGCTTGAACTTCACGCCGATCGTGCAGGATGCACCCGCGGCCAGCGTACCCGGGCAGTTGTTGGTCTGCGTGAACCAGGCGGAGTACGTTCCGGTGACGCCGATGCTGCCCACCGAGAAGGCGACCGCACCTTTGTTGGTGAGGGTCGCAGTGAGGGCATTGCTCGTGCTGCCGACGGGATGGCCGCCGAACCTGAGGCTCGCCGGGCTGACGGCAGCCGCCGGACTCACGACCAGCGATCTCGACTTGCCGATTCCGTTGGCCGTCGCGGAAATCGTCGCGGACGTGCGGCTCCTCACCACGGCCGTCGCGACGTCGAACGGGGCCGACTGCAATCCCTGCGGCACGACGATGCTGGAGGCGACCGGGTAGGCGACGGCTCCGTTGCTGCTCGAGAGTTCGACCGTGACCGGTCCCGGACCCGCGGCGCATTCGAGCCGCGCGATGCCGGCCGCAGTCTGGCTGCCGACGACCGTGGTCGGGCTGAGCGACACCGAGGCCACGCCCATCGGGCGGACCTTCAGGGTCTGGCTCAACGTCGTGCCGCCGAGCGTCGCGTTCACCTTGCCGCTCTGGCTCGTCGCTACGGGAACCGTCTTGACCGCGAAAGTCCTGGAGGTCGCGCCCTCGGCGAAACGCAGGCTCGCGGGAGTGCTCGCAGCCGCGAGGCTGTCGCCGAGAGCCACGACGATCCCCCCCGCCGGTGCGGGGCCCGACAACGTGACCGTGCCGGTCACGCTGCGGCAGCCGGCGACCTCGGACGCCCTGAGGCCGAGGCTCTTGATCGTGAGGGCGCCCCCGGTTCCACTGCCCTCGAGGCTCGCGCACTGGTCCTCGGCGCTGCCGCCGACGACGTTCGCGCCGCCGACCGGCGCCGGCTGGTTCCCCTTGCACTGCAGGTTCCCGTCGATGACGTTGCTGCGCAGTTCGACCCCGCCGACGTTCTGGAACGCCTGGATGCTGCCACCCACCTCGTTGCGCAGCGCCTTCAGCTGCGTGGCGTTGCTGTCGTACTGGATGTCGCCGTTGACGAAGCTGTCGTTGACGGTGGCGCCTCCGCCCTGCTTCACCTGCACCGAACCGCCAACCCGGGAGCCCTCGAGGACATTGACCTGCCGGGCATTCTCTGCCTGTACGTTGCCGACGACCGTGATGCCGCGGGCGTTGAGCGTCGCATTGCTCTCGACCTGGATCGTGCCCTTTACGTTGGTGCTCGCCAGCGTGCAAGTTGCGTCGGCCGGGACGCGAAGGTTGTCGACGGTGATGGCGCCCAGCGACTCGCGGCACACCCGCTCTTCCGCGGTTGCGGGAGCGATCATCGCGGCCATTGCGCATGCGCCGAGGAACGCTTGCATCGTGGATGACTTGAACATCACTTGCTCCAAAAAAATCGCGGGTTTACGGAGTCAGTTCGCGATGGGCAGGCTTCTGGATACCACCCGAAGCCCTCGATTCCAGTTCTTCTAACCAATTTCTAACGTGCGACCGCGCCTCACGCTCAGCTGCCCGTTGCTGATCGAGCGCAATTCGCGGTCCGGATGGGGGTAATGAGCCCGAACGCCTGGGCGGCCCGGCCGGAGCCGTCGCGGCCCCGGGAATGCCGGGCTCGAGGAGGTCGACTGGAAAAAGAACCCGTTCCGTCGCTTCCGGCGTCGCGTTCGACCGGGCGGGGAACCGGCGCGGGTGCCGTCGGACGCGCCCAGGCGGCCGGTCAGATCGCCTTCGAGAACCTCTGCTGCGCGGCCTGCGCGGAGGCGAGATACGCGTCGAACGCCATGCCGAGGTGACGGAGCAGCAGCCGGCCCGCCGGCAGCACCCGGAGACCCGGGGCCGCGAACTCCGCGAGCCCGTCCGCGACCATTGGTTCGAGCGCCTTGAGCTCGCTCGCGAAATACCCGCGGAAATCGATGCCCCAGCGGGCCGCGGTGGCGTCGAAGTCGAGCACGCCGTAGCACATGATCTGCTGGATCACGTCGCGGCGGATCACGTCGTCTCGCGTGAGCTCGAGGCCACGGTGCACCGCGAGCTCCCCGCGGTCGAGCGAGCCGTAGTAGTCGGGCAGCGTCTTGCGGTTCTGCGCAAAGGTATCGCCGATCTTGCCGATCGAGCTCACGCCGAGCCCGATCAGGTCGCAGTAGCCACGCGTCGAGTAGCCCTGGAAATTGCGCTGCAGCGTGCCGTTCTCCTGCGCGAGCACGAGTTCGTCGTCCGGCAGCGCGAAGTGATCCATGCCGATGTAGACGTAGCCCGCGGACGAGAGCTTCTCGATCGTGAGGCCGAGGAGCGCGAGGCGCGTCTCAGGCGCCGGGAGATCCGCGGCGTTCAGCTGCCGCTGCGCCTTGAACATCTGCGGCAGGTGCGCGTAGGCGTAGACGGCGAAGCGGTCCGGCCGGGCCGAGAGCACCGTATCGAGCGTGCGCGAGAAGCCCTCGAGGTTCTGCTTCGGCAGGCCGTAGATCAGGTCGACGCTCACCGAGCCGAAGCCGAACTCGCGCGCCTCGCGGATGAGCCGCAGGGTGTCCGGCACCGACTGGATGCGGTTCACGGCTTCCTGGACCAGCGGGTCGAAGTCCTGGATGCCGAGGCTGCAGCGGTTGAAACCGACCTTCGCGAGGTCGCGGAGCGTATCGCGCGTGATCGTGCGCGGGTCGAGCTCGATCGAGTACTCGCGTCCCGGGTCGCGCGAGAGCTTGAAGTGCCGCGCGAGCTTCTCGATCAGCCGGTCGATCTCGAGCGAGGTGAGGAAGGTCGGCGTGCCGCCGCCGAAGTGCAGCTGCTCGACCTCGCGGTCGCGGTCGAAGAGCTCGCCCTGCAGTTCGATCTCGCGGTGCAGGCGCAGCAGGTAGGCCTCGGCCTTCTCGTGGTTGCGCGTGATGACCTTCGTGCAGCCGCAGTAGAAGCAGGGGCTCGAGCAGAACGGGATGTGCACGTACAGCGACAGCGGCCGCGGGATCGGGTCGTGGTTGCTCGCGATGGCGGCGGCGCGATACTCGGCGAGCCCGTACCGGTCGGTGAACTGCACGGCCGTCGGGTACGACGTGTAGCGCGGCCCCGAGCGGTCGTAGCGGCGGATGAGATCGGCATCGAAGCGGATCTGGTGCGAGTTCATCGATGGTCCTGGAAGCTCGGCTGTGGCACAGGGTGCGACGGGTCGGACCCCGCTGCCTTGACGTGCGTCAAGGATGGGCAGGGCCGGACCCGGGGCAATGGGTACATGCCGTAAGGATAGTGGGGACCGAGGGCAGGGGACAGGGGACACTGGGCCGGCGACAGGGAATAAAGGGCGGCGCGAGGTGCTGGCGCCGGTCTGCCACTGTCCCCTTCCCCTCGTCCCTTCTAGAATTCCAAGGCTGACCCTTGAGGAGACTGCCTGTGCCTGACACTCCAGACGCCGCCGCTGCCGCCGCGGGGTCGATCGAAGCCGACGCGGTCATCATCGGTGCGGGCCCCGCAGGGCTGTTCCAGGTCTTCGAACTAGGGCTCCTCGGCATCAAGGCGCACGTCGTCGACACCCTGAAGCACCCGGGCGGACAGTGCGCCGAGCTCTACCCGGACAAGCCGATCTACGACATTCCGGCGCTGCCGGTCTGCGGCGCGCAGGAGCTGGTCGACCGCCTGATGCAGCAGATCCAGCCGTTCGAGCCCCAGTTTCACTTCGGCGAGGAGGTCGTAGCGCTCGGGCGCCGGGACGACGGCCGCTTCGATCTCGAGACCTCGGCGGGCACGCGCTTCGTCGCGAGGGCGATCGTCGTCGCCGCGGGGCTGGGCTCGTTCCAGCCCCGGCGGCTCGGCGTCGAGGGAGCCGATGCGTTCGAGGACCGCCAGATCCACTATCGCGTCCGCAACGCCGCGGAGTTCCACGGCAAGCGCCTCGTGATCTTCGGCGGCGGCGACTCGGCCCTCGACTGGGTGATCGACCTTACGGGCAAGGCCACGAGTCTCGTGCACGTGCACCGGCGCCCTGAGTTCCGCGCTGCGCCCGCCTCGGTTGCGCGCATGCAGCAGCTCGTCGCCGAGGGCCGCATGAGCTATGTCGAGGGCATCGCCGCGGGCGTCCGCAGCGAGGGCGGCCGCCTCACGGGCGTGACCGTCAAGCGCACCGACGGCGTCCTGCAGGACGTGCCGGCCGACCACGTGCTCGCGTTCTTCGGCCTGCACCCGAAGCTCGGGCCGATCGCGGAGTGGGGCTTCGATCTCGAGCGCAAGGCGATCAAGGTCGACACGGCGAAGTTCCAGACCAGCGTGCCCGGGATCTTCGCGATCGGCGACATCAATACCTATCCGGGCAAGAAGAAGCTGATCCTGAGCGGCTTCCACGAGGCGGCGCTCGCGGCGTTCGCGATCGCCGAGCACCTGAACCCGGCGAAGAAGGTGCACCTGCAGTACACGACGACGAGCCCCATCATGCAGAAGCGGCTGGGCGTCGGCACTTGAAGCCCGCGCGGCACCGCGGATGAACAAGTCGCTTGCCGACCTGCTCAGGCTGCTCGAGCTCGAGCGGCTCGAGCACGACCTGTTCCGCGGCGAAAGCCGCGACATCGGCAGTCCGCAGGTCTTCGGGGGACAGGTGCTCGGCCAGGCGTTGATCGCGGCGAGCGCCACGGTCGACGGACGCCAAGTCCACTCTCTGCACGCCTATTTCCTGCGGCGCGGCGACTTCAAGTCGCCGATCGTCTACGAAGTCGACCGCAGCCGCGACGGCGCGAGCTTCTCGAGCCGTCGCGTGGTCGCGATCCAGCACGGCCAGCAGATCTTCCACATGGCGGCCTCGTTCCAGCTCGAGGAGCAGGGACCCGACCACCAGGTGCCGATGCCCGAGGTGCCGCCCCCCGAGCAGCTGCCGGACATGACAGCCGAAGTGCGCAAGTCGCTCGATGGCATGCCGGCCGAGCGGCGCAAGTTCTGGTCGCTCGAGCGACCGTTCGAGTACCGGTCCGTCGAGCCAGTCGAGGCTGGCGGGCCGCGGCCGGGCGTGCGTCACCTGTGGTTCCGGCTGATCGACCAGTGCCCCGACGATCCGGTCGTGCACAGCGGCCTGCTCGCGTACATGTCGGACTATCACCTGCTCGAGACCGCGACGCTGCCGCACGGCCTGTCGTACCGTTCGGGCGAGGTGCTGCTCGCGAGTATCGACCACGCGATGTGGTTCCACCGGCCGGTCCGCGTCGACGAATGGCTGCTCTATGCGCTCGTGAGCCCGAGCAGCTCGGGATCGCGCGGCCTCGCCTTCGGTCGCATCTTCGATCGCGCGGGCCGGCTCGTCGCGAGCACGGCGCAGGAAGGGCTGATGCGCGAGCGGCCCTGACCCGGCCGCGGGCCTGCCGCCGCGCTCGCCGCGGGAGTCGTCGTGGTCCTCGAAGCGTTGAGTGTCTTCGTGCTGGTCGTGCTGATCCTCGTGGGCGCGCTGCTGCCGCTCAAGTACATGGCCCGGATGCACCTGCCGCGGCCGCGCAAGCCGCCGGGAAATCCAGAGCCGGCGAATGACCACGAACCGGCGGGCGACCGGAAGCCCGGGTCCCGCCAGCAAGGCTGACTACTGCAGCCCGAGCTCGAGCCGCACCTGGCCGTCCTGCGTGCTCACCTTGCCCTCGCGCACCTTGAACACGCGGGTCGGCTGCAGTTCGGCATTCGCGAGCAGCGCCCGCTCGACTGCCGCCGCACGCTCCTCCGCGAGGCGCTCGAGCTCGGTGTCGGGGACGGTGACGCCCGCGCGGGCGGTCTGCTCCAGGTAGGCGAGGGCCGCCTGGTCACGCAGCGCCCGCGCCTCGTCCTTCGACGTGCCCTCGGGTGGCTTCGGGGGCTCGGGCAGCTCCGGCTCGGCGCCGGTCTGCTGCTCGATGACGGCTTTCAATACCGCGATCTGCTGTTTCGCGTCGAGCTGTCCGAACGGTGGCGCCTCTGGCTTGCCCTTGCCGACGACCGAAGTCGTCGCTGCCGCGAGAGCTGCAGCGTAGGCCCGCTCGACGAGGGCAGGGCGGTCGGTCTCGGCGATCGCGCCGATCGGCACCTCGAGGTTGAGCTGCGGCCGCTCGACGAGGCTGCGCGCGAGGGCAGCGAGCTGCTCGGCCGTCGCGGGCGCGAGCGTCGCGTCGCCCGGCGCGAACTCCACGAACTGCGCGTCCTCGGCACCCTCGAACAGCGAGCCGAGCAGCGCAAACGGCGCCGTGACCGCCTTGACGATGAGGTTCTTGACGATCTGCCAGACGATTGGCCCGATCCGGAACGTCGGGTCGTCGAGCGTGCCTCCGACCGGCACGTCCAGCGTGATCACCCCGTCGCGGTCCTTGAGCAGCGACGTCGCGAGCTTCACGGGCAGCGTCGCCTCGCCTTGCGTGTCGGAAGCTTCGCCCCACTCGAGCTGATCGATGCGGATCTTGTGCTGCGCGTCCAGCCTGCGCGCCTCGATCAGGTAGTGGAGATCGGTCGTGAGCTTGCCCTTCGCGATGTTGTAGCCCGCGAGCGGACCCGAGTACGGATTGAAGATCGGCAGCGGGATATTCTCGAAGCGCATCCCGATGTCGGTGTAGCGGTCGAACGCGAAGGGCTGCAACTGCCCGGCGATCGTCACCGGCGAGAATTCGCCCACGCTGCCCTTGAAATCGACCTTGGCCCGCGATTCCCAGGCCGAAGAAAGGCCCGTGACGGAGCCCGCGAGCTGCTCGATCTCGGCCGAGAAGTTCGGCTGCACGGAGTAGTCGGAAAAGTTCATCCGGCCGTCCGCGACGCGGATCTCGCGGATGCGGACCGGGAAAGTGTCCGGCGAAGGCGCTGCGGCGGGCGGCGGTGCAGGCGCCGTCCCCGACTTGCGGGCCTTCGCCTCGGCCTTCTCCCGTGCCTGCTGCTCCTTCGCGAGCCGACGCTTTTCCGCGGGGGAGCGCGCGGCCTCGGCCGCAGCCGCCGCGCGACGCTCCGCCAGTGCGGCCTCGGTGCCCTGCGGGTCGAGGACGGCGGCGATGTTGAGGACCTGCTCCTCGCTGATGATGACTCGCGCGTAGGGCTGCGTGACGGTAATGCGGTCTATCGACAGCGAGTCCGGGGCCAGGCCGAACCGGACCTCGTCGAGTGCGATGCGGCGGAAGTTCACGAGATCCTGCTTGAGCGCGTTGTCGACGGACGCGAAGCCGTCCACGACCACGCTGCCGTCGAACGACATCTCCGGCGTCTTGCCGCCGGGCGGGGCCAGCTTCGCCCGGCCCGTGACGTCGAGCTCGCCCGCGGTGATCGACAGGTCCGCGAGCGGCAGGATGTAGGGTTGCAGGATCTGCATCCGCGCGTCCGCGAGCCGGATGTCGAGCGCGGCGGCGAGCGGTTCGGGAGTGACCGTGCCTTCGGCGTGGAAGCTCGCGTGATCGTTGATCGTCGCGTCGAGGGTCACGGGCAGCGGCTTCGCGAGATCGAGGCTCGCGCCCGCGACCTTCAGGTCCACCGGCGCAAACGCGAACTGCTTGAACGGCTCGGTCGAGCGGTCCTCGAAGGCGATCGCGGCGTCGGAGACTTCGATCCCGGCGATCGTGACGGACCAGTCGTCGCCCGAGGCGCGGGTCGATGCCGGGGCGGGTTCAGGAACAGGGGCAGGGGTGGGGGCCGGGGCGGGTTCGGGCGCTGGGGGCGGGGTCGACGCAGGCTCTGCGGTGCCTGCGGCGTCATGCGTGAACAGTCGCTCGACGTTCACGGAACCGTCGGGCTCGAGCCAGGCCTCGACGCGCGGGCCCGCGAGCGCGATCCTGCCAATCGTAAGTTGCCGGGCTGCGACCGACACGTTCGTATTCTCGAGCGCAAGCGTCGGCAGCGTCACCCAGTCGGCGTCGACGCCGCGAGCCCGCAGCCCGAGTCCCGCTACGTTGATCGCCGGAAGCTTGACCTCGACGGCGAGCGGTTCGCCGACCGTGGCCTCGTAGGTGCCCGCGAGGTCGATCGTTCCGCCCGAAAGCTGGAACGGCAGTGCGTCGCCGAGGAACTCCGCGACGCCCGTTGCCTGCAGGTCGCCGATGACGAAGTCACCCTTGGACGAGACGACCGGAGCGAGCGCGAAGCGGCCTTTCCAGTCGAACGTCTCGTCGGCCTTGCTGCGCGCCGAGAGCCGGAAATCGCCGCCTTCCGGCGTCGTCCGGAAGTCCTCGAGCGCGAACGTGACCGGCGCGAACTGGCGCTCGAACGGCCGGGCACGCGTCGCATCGACGAAATCGACGGTGCCGCGGTCGACCCGGAAGGCGTGGATCCAGAGGTTGGGCGGCGGGGACGGCGGTTCGTCCGGGTCCCCGGGCAAAGCGAGGTCGCCCAGGTTGAGCGACCCGTCCTTGCGCAGCACCGCGCGCACCAGGGGCCCGTCCACTTCGATCGTGCGGAACACGAACGCGCGTTCCCACAGCGAGGCGATCTCAAAATCGGCGAACAGGCGCTCGAACCCCACCATGGTCGCGCCGTCCGAGTCGGGGAGCGCCACGTCGCGGACCTCGAGCTGGAGCTTGAACGGGTGGATCGAGACCGACCCGATCGCGAGTTCGCGCCCGTAGTTCTCGCGCACGAACGCGACCGCCTGGTCGCGCACGAGCTTCGGCGCCAGCTTGAAGCCCGCGAGCGCGTATCCGCCCACGAGCAGCAGCGGGACGGCGACGAGCCAGAAGATCTTGGAGCGGAACAGCGTTCCGGCGCTCATCGGCGTCTCCGGGCCGCCGGGGCGAACCCCGGCGGCCTCGCTACGGTCGCGCTATTTCTCGCTGCCGAGCCAGCGGTAGACGTAGCCCGCGACCAGCGCGCCGAGGATCGGCGCCAACCAGAACAGCCACAGCTGGCCGAGCGCCCAGTCGCCGACGAATACGGCGGGACCCGTGCTGCGCGCGGGGTTCACCGACGTGTTGGTGACCGGGATCGTGATCAGGTGGATGAGGGTCAAGGCGAGGCCGATCGCGATCGGCGCGAAACCGGCCGGCGCACGGCGATCCGTGGAGCCGAGGATCACGAGCAGGAACATCAGCGTCATCACGAACTCGGCCACGAAGCCCGAGGCGAGCGAGTAGCCGCCGGGGGAGTGCTCGCCGAATCCGTTCGCGGCCAGGCCGGCGGACACCTCGAACCCCGCCTTGCCCGACGCGATCACGATCAGCACGAGGGCGCCCGCGATGGCGCCTATCACCTGCGCCACGATGTAGGGCAGCACTTCGCCCGTCGGATGACGCCCGGCGGCCCACACCCCGACCGTGACCGCCGGGTTGAGGTGGCAGCCCGAGATGTGGCCGATTGCGAAGGCCATGGTGAGGACGGTGAGGCCGAACGCGAGCGCGACCCCCGCAAAGCCGATGCCGAGCTCGGGGTACGCGGCCGCGAGCACCGCGCTGCCACAGCCGCCGAGCACGAGCCAGAACGTACCGATGAACTCGGCGGTGAGCTTCTTGGCAAGAGTCATGAATTCCTCCCGGGAATCGTCTGGAGCGAGTCCCCCTTGCCGGGATGCTACTGGCCGGGAGCGGACCGGGACAAGGGCTTGCGCGCGGGCTCGAGACGTGCCCACTCGGAGACGATCCGCGCGAGCACCGCGTTGAACGTCTGCGGATCCTCGAGCATCGGGAAATGCCCGGCGTCCGGAAGCTCGATGACGCGGAACCGCGGCTCGAGGCGCCGTGTCGCTGCCTCGTCGGTCGGGGTGCCTCCCGAGTTGATCGCCAGGACCGGCACGTCGAGCTGCGCGAGCAGGCTGCCATAGTCCATGGCGAGATACGCCTCGATCGCCGGGATGGCGACGCGCGGCGGGGCCGCAGCCATGTCCTCGACGATCCAGCGCTTCAGGACCGGGTCGGACCGGTCCGTGAAGAAACGGCCGCCGACCAGTTCGCCGGTTGCCCTGGCAAAATCCTTGCGCATGCTTTCGAGGATCGGGCGGGTCTGCTCCTCAGGCATCGGCGTCGCGATGTCGCGGAAGGTGTCGACGCCGACGACGCCCACGACCCGGCCCGGCAGCCGGCGCGCCGCCTCGAGCGCCACCGTGCCGCCCATCGAACTGCCGACCAGGATGACCCGCTCCAGCCCTGCGTCCTCGACCACGGCCGCCACGTCGGCTCCGAAGTTCGCCATCGACCAGTCCTTGCGCTGCTTCACGGCGGAGGCGCCGTGGCCTGCGAGATCGAGCGTGACGACGGTGCCCCGGGACGCGAACGGGTTCAGCTGTGCATCCCAGTAGCCCGAATCGCACGACCACCCGTGCACGAAGACGACAGCCGGCTCGCCGCTGCCGTAGACGCGGTACCGGATCTCGCTGCGGTCCTCCGCGAGCGAGCGGACGCGTGCCTCGCGAGCCGAGGCCTGCGGCGGTGGCGGGGACGGCAGGGGTGCGGCCTGCGCCGCAGGCTGCCCCGGCTCGCTCGCGGGAGACGGCGGCGGGGGCGCGTCCCCGCAGGCGACCAACAGGCCGCAGGCGACGACGACGGCTGATGCGGCGCCAGTTCTCATTTCGCGTCTCCGGGGGGCAGCAGCTTGCCGGGGTTCAGGATGCCCTTGGGGTCGAGTGCATGCTTGATGGCCCGCATCACGTCGAGGTCCACGAGCGCCTTGTGCTCGGCAAGTGCCTCGCGCTTGAGTCGCCCGATCCCGTGCTCGGCGCTGATGCTGCCGCCGTGGCGCCGCACGATCGCATGGACGGCCGCGTGGATCGCGGGCGCCTTCGCCAGGAACTCGCCGGCCGAGCCGCCCTCCGGGACGCTCACGTTGAAGTGCAGATTGCCGTCGCCCACGTGGCCGTACGCGACGAGGCGTCCGCGCGGCGCGATCTCGAGCACCGCCGCCGTCGCGTCTGCGGCGAA
The DNA here is from genome assembly GCA_003819815.1 of Lysobacterales bacterium. Lineage (GTDB taxonomy): Bacteria > Pseudomonadota > Gammaproteobacteria > Steroidobacterales > Steroidobacteraceae > RPQJ01. The sequence goes on along the minus strand of RPQJ01000025.1, from coordinate 25,520 downwards.
CCCCGGCAGCGATGAGACCGGAACCGACACGTCGTGCTTGATGCTGGCGCCTTCGACCTTCTGGGCCTCGGGCACCGACTCCCGCAGCCGCCAGAGCGACTCGCGCTGCGCCAGCGACTCGGCCACGATGGCATCGAGCGCGAGCCCCTCCTCGAGCGCAGCGGCGAGCGTCTGCTCGAGCAGGCCGCGCAGTGCCGGATCCCGACGCGCGGTCGACGCCTCGCAGAGGACGTATGCCGGATGCGGCCGGTCGAAAGGATCCGTCACGCCCGGAATGTGGCGCACGGTGAGCTCCACGGCGATGCGGGGCAGGTACTCGAAGCTCGTGACACAGTCGCCGGTGACCGTGCGCAGGCGCGAAAGCAGCTCTACTGCCGCGTCGAGCCCCGCCACCGCGACGAACGCCGTCTCGACGGTGCGAGGCCGCGGGTGCAGCGCCAGGCTCGCGGCCGTGATGATCCCGAGCGTTCCTTCCGCGCCCACGAACAGGTCGCGGAGGTCGTAGCCCGTGTTGTCCTTGCGCAGGCTCGAGAGTCCGTTGATCACGCGGCCGTCCGCGAGCACGACCTCGAGGCCGAGCACGAGATTTCGCGCCACGCCGTAGCGCAGGGCGTTGAGTCCGCCGGCGTTGGTCGATAGGTTGCCGCCGATCTGGCAGCTGCCTTCCGAGCCGAGCGACAGGGGGAAGCAGCGGTCCGCGGCCTCCGCGGCCGCCTGCACCTCGGCGAGCAGGCAGCCCGCCTCTGCGACGAGCGAGTAGTTGGCCGCGTCGACCTCGCGGATCCGCTTCATCCGCCGCAGCGCGAGCACGATCTCGGTGCCGTGCTCGTGCGGGGTCGCGCCCCCGCAGTAACTGGTGTTGCCGCCGTGGGGCACGACGGCGACGCCGAGCTCGTGGCAGATCGCGAGCACCTGCGATACCTCGTGCGTCGACGCCGGGCTCGCGACCAGGGGCGTGGCGCCGCGGTAGAGCCCGCGGAAGTCGACGAGGTAGGGCTCGACGTCCGCTGGCGCCTCGAGGCAGCCCGACGGGCCGAGCACCCGACGGATGCGGGCGACGGCTTCGGCCATGCCGGGCGGGGCGCGCGTGGCGGCGTCGACGGGCATGGGCCCTTATACCGTGGAATCCCGCCGTCGTGCAGCGTTCAGGCGGGCCGCGGCGCAGCCACCTTCGCGAGCAGGAGAGCGGAGCCCACCGCGCCCACGAGCACCCCGATCGAGGCGAACGGATTCGTGAGCAGCTGCGGTGCCACGAGCAGCATCAGGCCGAAGCCGAGCATCATGAAGCCCGAGATCAGCTTCAGGATCCGGCCCTCGGACTCCGTGAGCTTGCGGGCGCCCATCGTCTTCACGAACACGATCACGATCGCTAGCAGCGGCAGCACGTAGATCACGTTGTAGGCGGCCAGCCACGCGTAGTGCTGCCAGGTCTCGAGGCCGGCGAGCGTGAGTGCGCGCGTGTAGACCATCGGGAACCCGGCCGTGCAGAGGAGCTCGTACGAGTTCGCGACGATCGCGAGCAGCACCGTGCTCGCGAGCATGGGCCCGAGGCTGCCCGACGTCACGATCTCGCGCATGCGCTTGTACAGGCCCGGCTTCGCGGACTCCGGGATCGAGAGGCTCGGTCCGGCCTTGAACCAGAAGTAGTCCTTGATGTTGAGCGCGGCAACCGTGAGGGCGAGCAGCGCCGCGATCACGGTGATGATGCGGAGCTCCCCGGCGATCAGGAACACGTTGAGCCACGCCGCCATGAAGACGAAGTACACGAGCCCCGAGAACAGCACGAACGTGCCGCCGATAATCGCCATGCGCGCGCGGCTCCGGGCGTGCACGAGCAGGCTCAGGAGGAACAGCAGCACGAAGAACGCGCAGGGGTTGAATGCGTCCATGCCCGCGAGCACGACGGTCAGGATCGGCAGCGACAGCGCCGCCGCGTCGACCTGGCCGAAGAACGGAAGGTTGACGGTCGTGCCGACCTGCTCCCCGGAAGCGCCCGGCGCGCCGGGGCCCGATGCCGCAGCCGCCGGCGCGACGGCCGCCGGCGTGGGGTTCGCGAGCCGCTCGTCCCGGCAGCGCTCGAGCGCCGCCGTGAGTTCGGCGCCGGTCGTCTCGGCCGTGTCGAACCCGATCAGCACCTGCCGGCAGAAGATGAAGCCCGGCACCGAGAGCGCCTGCGTGCCGAGCGACAGCGCGGTCTCGTAGTAGAAGCGGGCGTTCTTGCGGTTGTCCTTGACCGCGAACTTCTGCAGCTCGAGCCACGGGGACTTCGCGGCGTATGCCTCGAGGAACGGCGCTGCAACCTGGCAGTGCGGGCAGGTCGGCGAGTAGAAGTAATAGAGCCGCACGACCGGCGACCCGTCGGCCGCGGTGCCGTACCAGAACTCGTCCGAGGACGGGTCCGGCGCGGCGCGGACGGCAATCGACGAGAGCAGGAGCGCGAGCACGGCGAGCAGACGGAGCAGGGGCATGCAGGATCCCGCGGCGTGGACAAACGCGCGAATGATAGCGGGCGCGCCCGGAAGCGCATGCCGGCTTTTACAGATGGAATCCCCGGGTCGGCCCTGGCGGGGTTCAGCGTCGGAACAGCCAGAGCAGCAGGCTCACGACCACGCTCACGATGATCATCGTCGTGAAGGGCGCAAAGAACCGGAAACCCGGCCGGTCGACCACGATATCGCCGGGCAGCCGCCCGAGCGGAAGCTTCGAGAACCAGGGCCACAGTAGCCCGACGACGGCGATCAGGAGCCCGAGGCCGACGAGGAGGCGGTTCATGGGTTCCATGATACCCCGCGGGCGCGGCGAGTCCCGGAAGCGGCGCGCCGCTACGCCGATGCCTTCCAGGCGGCCGGTCTCTCGGTCTGGTGGGACGACTCGCCGCGCTCGCGGAAGCCATGGTGCGAGGACTGCTCGACCGTGAGCCGGTTCGTGGCGCGCCTGGCGCGTGGGGCCCGCCGGCTCGCGGAAGAAGCCTAGCGGACGGCGAGCCAGTCGGGGTTCGGCAGCTCGCTGAAGGCTTCGCGGAGCGCCTCGCCCCAGGCCTCGCGGATCATCTGGAAGTACTTGTTGTCCGGGCCGATGTCGACGTGGCTCGCGACCTTGTACTCGTCGCGCCGCACGATGACGAGGTCGAGCGGCAGGCCGACGGTGAGGTTCGAGCGGATCGTCGAATCCATGGAGATCAGCGCGCACTTCGCCGCTTCCGAGAGCGCCATGCTGCGGCGGGTCACGCGGTCGATGATGGGCTTGCCGTACTTCGACTCGCCGATCTGGAAGTACGTCGTGTCGGGCGTCGCCTCGACGAAGTTGCCCGCGGAATAGACCTGGAACAGCCGCGGAATCTCTCCCCTGATCTGGCCGCCGACGATGAACGTCGCGTTGAAGTCGACTCCCTGGGCGCGCATCGCCTCGCCGTCGCGCGTGTGCATCTCGCGCACCGCCTCGCCCACGCAGCGGGCGCCCTCGAAGAGGTTCGCGCAGTTGGCGAGGTTGACCGTGTGCGGGTCGTGAGAGGCGAGTTTCTCCGCAAGGAGGTTCAGCACGCCCTGGGTGATCGCCAGGTTGCCGGCCGTGAGCATCACGATGACGCGGTCGCCCGGGCGCTCGTAGACCGTCGTCTTGCGGAACGTGTTGATCTGGTCGACGCCGGCGTTGGTGCGCGAGTCCGCCAGGAATACGAGCCCCGAGTCGAGCAGCATCGACACGCAGTACGTCATTGTTGCTGGCCCTGGCCGCCCGAAACCGAAACAGTCACAGTCATCGTCTCCTCGCCGCCGCCTCGCCGCACGCCGCGCACCGGCGCGGCATCGAGGTAGTCGCGCCCCACGGCGAGCCGGCAATGACGCGACCCGGCCACCTCGCCGTGAGTGACGTCGAGGCTCAGCCATCCCGTCCCGTCGCCCAGCCACGCGTCCGCCCAGGCGTGGCTCGCGACCTCGCCCTCGTCTCCGCCGTGGAAGTAGCCGCTCACGTAGCGCGCGGGCACGCCCGCAGCGCGACAGCAGGCGACGAACACGTGCGCCTGATCCTGACACACGCCCACGCCGAGATCCACGGCCTCGGCCGCGGTATGCGTCACGTTCGTGATGCCGGGCTCGTACGCGACGGCCGATCGGACACCCGCCACGAGGTCCATCAGCGTCGCCCGCGACGGTGGATGACGGCCGAGATGCCGGCGGGCGAACTCGCGCAGCGTCGCGTCCGGGCGGGTGAGGCGGGTGCTCGCGAGGTACGCGAGCGCGGGCAGTGCGGGGCCTCCCGGCTCCGTCGGCGCGTCGCCGAGACCGATGTCGGCCGTGCCTTCGACGACGATGCGCAGTTCGCGATGCGGCGACTCGAGCGTCACGAAGTGGGTCAGGTTGCCGTAGGGATCGACCTGCTCGAGCCGCTCGCCGGGAGCGGCGACCCTCCAGTTGAGCACGCGTTGGCCCGCGTCGGTGCGGGGCGTGAGCTTCAGCGCCTGGATGCTGTAGCTCACGGGCTCCTCGTAGACGTATCGGGTCTCGTGACGTATGTGCAGGTGCATGCGCTGGTTCCCGTGTCAGGCCACGCGCCCGAGGAAGTCGCGGCCGATCCGGTCGTTGAGATCTGCAGTCCTCACCAGCAGCCCGGCAAGGAACGGCTCGATGCCCTGGGTGGCGAGGTTGTCGAGCGCGCCGAACCGGAGTTCCGCGTGAAGCCGGCCCGCGCGGCGCTCGGTCTCGCCGGACTGGGCGTTCGCGACCGCGCGGAGGTTCTCGTAGACGAGGTCCGCGGAGCGGTAGATCGAGCGCGGCACGTCGGTGCGGAAGACGATGAACTCGACGACGTGGTCCGGCGTCACCGCGCCGCGCGTCACGCGGCGGAAGATCTCGAATGCGGACAGGCCGCGCAGCAGCACGCTCCACGGGTAGTAGTCGTGCTCCGCCGGACGGCCGTCCGCGCCGCCGGCCTCGCACGCGAGGCGCACGAGCAGCAGCCGTGCCACGCCGTCCGCGCGCTCGAGGAAGGTGCCGATCTGCATGAAGTGGTAGCCCTCGTCCCGCAGCATCGACCCCAGAACGACGCCGCGGGCGAGGTGGGCGCGGAAGCGCACCCAGTCGATGAACTCGGCGATGTTGAGCGCCGTGAAGCGCGTCGGTGCCTGCGAGCGGGCCTCGAGCCAGGTCGAGTTGAACGTCTCCCACATCTCGGACGAGATCGACCCGCGCACCGCGCGGGCGTTCTCGCGCGCCGCGCGCAGGCAGCTCAGGATGCTCGAGGGATTGCCGAGGTCGAAGGCCAGGAAGTCGACGACCTTGTGCAGTTCGAGGTCCGAATAGCGCTCGCGGTAGGCGGATTCGAGCCCGAGCGTCCTCAGCATCAGGCCCCACCCCGCGCCGTCCGTGCGCACCGCGCGCGGCAGCAGCGAAAGGCGGTACTGCACGTCCAGCGTGCGCGCGAGGTTCTCGGCGCGCTCCGCGTAACGCCCGAGCCAGTAGACGTGGTCCGCGGTGCGGCTCAGCATCAGCCCTCCAGCACCCAGGTGTCCTTGGTGCCGCCTCCCTGCGAGGAGTTCACGACGAGCGAGCCTGCGCGCAGCGCGACGCGCGTGAGGCCGCCCGGCACGATCGTGATGTCGCGTCCGGAGAGCACGAACGGCCGCAGGTCGATGTGGCGAGGCGCGATGCCCTGCTCGACGAAGGTCGGACAGGTGGAGAGCGCGAGCGTCGGCTGCGCGATGTAGTTCTCCGGCGCGGCGAGGATCTTGAGTCGGAAATCCTCCCGCTCCGCCTCGGAGGCGGCGGGTCCGACCAGCATGCCATAGCCGCCCGAGCCGTGGACCTCCTTCACGACGAGTTCGTCGAGGTGCGCGAGCGTGTAGGCGAGATCGTCCGGCCTGCGCAGAATCCGGGTCGGCACGTTCGCGAGCAACGGCTCCTCTCCCAGGTAGAAGCGGATCATGTCGGGTACGCACGGGTAGATCGACTTGTCGTCGGCGATGCCCGTCCCGATCGCGTTCGCGACGGTCACGCGTCCCGCGCGGTAGGCGGCCATGAGTCCCGGCACGCCGAGCACCGAGTCCGGACGGAACACGAGCGGGTCGAGGAAGTCGTCGTCGATGCGGCGGTAGACGACGTCCACCCGCCGCGGGCCCTGCGTCGTGCGCATGTAGACGAAACCGTCGCGCACGAAGAGGTCCTGGCCCTCGACGAGCTCGACGCCCATCTGCTGCGCGAGGAAGGCGTGCTCGAAGTACGCGCTGTTGCTCGCGCCGGGCGTCAGCACGACGACGACGGGCTCCGCGACGCCGAGCGGCGCGACGCTCACGAGGTTCTGGAACAGCTGGTCCGGATAGTGCTCGACGGGCGCGACGCGGTTCAGCGAGAAGAGCTCGGGGAAGAGCCGCATCATCATCTTGCGGTCCTCGAGCATGTACGACACGCCGGAGGGCACGCGGAGGTTGTCCTCGAGCACGAAGAACTCGCCGGGGCCCGCGCGCACGACGTCGATGCCCGCGATATGTGCGTAGATGCCGCCCGGCACGTCCATGCCGTGCATTTCCGGGCGGTACTGCGGGTTGCAGAACACCTGCTCGGGCAGCAGCAGGCCGGCCTTGAGAATCTCCTGCCCGTGGTAGATGTCGCCGATGAATGCGTTCAGCGCGCGCACGCGCTGGCGCAGTCCATCCGCGAGCTTGCTCCATTCGGCAGCCGACAGGACCCTGGGCACGATGTCGAACGGGATCAGCCGCTCGCTGCCTTCCTGCTCGCCATAGACCGCGAAGGTGATGCCGACGCGGTGGAACAGGCTGTCGGCCTCGACGCGCTTCTGGCGCAGCGCGTCGTCGGGCTGCCGCAGCAGCCAGTCGGAGTACACGGCGTAGTGCGGCCGCACCTGGCCATCGGCGGTGTACATCTCGTCGTAGGGGGGCGCGGGGTGGTCCATGGCGTTTCCTTCCGCCGCAGGCAAGCGAAAATCATGCCATCGCGCGGGAGACGGCCCGGGCGCCGCACCGGCACGGGGCGGGAGGCAGCCGCTGCACCATTTCAGGGCGGCGCGCCATCCGGCATGGGGCGCCGCGGTGCGCCGTCAGTACCGGCCGTGCGTCTTGTACAGGTAGTTCGTGAGTTCGGCCGTCTGCATCGACAGCCGCTTCTGGATGTCGTGCACGACGCGCACGATCGCGCGCATGACGTGGTAGACGACCTTCGGGTCGGTGTCGAGCAGCGCCTCGAGCGACGCGCGGCTCAGGCCCAGCACCCGGCTGTCGCTGAGCGCCACGAGCGAGGCGTAGCGCGTCGCCCCGTCGAGGAACGAGAGCTCGCCCACGACGTCGCCGGGGCGGATGGCGTTCAGCGTCACCTCGGCCTCGGTGCCCGCGCCCTTGACGACCCCGAGGACGCCGCTCACGACGACGTAGAGGTGGTCGTCCGCCGAGCCCTCGCGAACCAGCACCTCGCCGTGCTTCAGGTCGCGCAGCTGCATCGCCCCGGCGAGCACCCGCCGCTCGGCGTCCTTGAGTTCCACGGCCAGCTTGGACTGGGACAGGCCTTCGAGGATCGCGGCGTCGGTCATGGGGTCGCTCCGGGCGGATACAGTTTCCCGTGCGGATTCTGGCGTCACCGGGGGCGGCCGGGTAGTCGGTAGATCCCGCTAGGGCGAGGGCGGTAGCCGGCAGCGGGGCTTCGTGAGCAGCATCTGCACGTCGCCGAGCTGCCGCTCGAGGAAACCGCCCTCGCAGTAGCAGAGGTAGTAGTCCCACAGCCGCACGAAGGCGTCCGGGTAGCCGAGGCGGCGGACCTCCGGCAGCTTCGCGTGGAAGTTCTCGCGCCAGCGGCGCAGCGTCGTGGCGTAGTGCGGCCCGATGTCCTCGAGGTGGAAGACCTTGAGGTCGGTCGAGCGGCGGACCGAGTCGACGATGGCGGCGACCGAGGGGATGAAGCTGCCGGGGAAGACGAAGCGCTGGATGAAGTCGACCGACTCGAGCGCCTCCTCGTAGACCTGGTCCTGGATCGTGATCGCCTGCAGCAGCATCGCGCCGTGCGGCTCGAGGAGCTGCGCGCACTTCGCCGTATAGGTGTCGAGATAACGCGCTCCCACCGCCTCGATCATCTCGATCGAGACCAGCTTGTCGTAGCGGCCGCCCAGGTCCCGGTAGTCGTCGAGCAGCAGCGTGACGCGGTCCTCGAGGCCCGCCGCGGCGATCTTGTCCTTCGCCCAGTCGTGCTGCTCGCGGGAGATCGTCGTGGTCGTGACGCGGCAGCCGTAGCGGCTCGCGGCGTGCATCGCGAAGCCGCCCCAGCCCGTGCCGATCTCGAGCAGGTGGTCCGCGGGAGACAGCCGCAGCCTGCGGCAGATGCGCTCGAACTTCGCGACCTGCGCCTCGTACAGCGTTGCATCCGGACGCTCGAACACGCCGCAGGAGTACGCCATCGTCTCGTCGAGCATCAGCGCGAACAGGTCGTTCCCGAGGTCGTAGTGCGCGGCGATGTTGCGACGGCTGCCGTCCGGGCTGTTGCGGTTGACCCAGTGCAGCAGGCGGCGCAGCGGCGCGGTCGCGATCGCGGCGCCCCCCTCGAGCGACTGCATGACGTCGCGGTTGACGATGAAGATCCGGATCAGCGCGGTGAGGTCGTCCACGCGCCACAGCCCACGGATGTAGGCTTCGCCGCCGCCCACAGTGCCGCCGAAGGCCGCGTCCGCGTAGGTCTGGGGATGCAGGATCTCGATCGTCGCCCGCAGCGGGCACGCCTCGGTGCGCCGGCCGTAGGTGCGGCGCTCGCCGCCCTCGACGACCGTCAGCTCGCCCTCGCGCAGCGACGCGAGCTTGGCGAGGAACAGGCTTCGCCCGAGCCGCTGCAGCGCGCTGCCGTGCGCGGCGCCGGATTCGGCTTCGGCCGGTACGATGCTGGGTTTCATGGAGCGAGCCTCTCGACGCGGCCGGCCCGAGTGCGGTGGCCGGCGCCGGTCTGGTCGGGGTGGGTGTGGAAAGGCACCCGCTTGAGCCACAGGCGCAGCGCCTGCCAGTAGATCGCGCCCGTGACCTTGAACGTCATGAGCGGGTAGCGCACGAGCGCGCCCGCGAGAGCAGGCCCCGTGATCGGCGCGCGCTCGAGCGTCATCGTCGCGTCGAACACGTGCTCGCCGTCGCGCCAGTTCTCCATGTGGACGAGCAGCCGTCCGTCGGGATGCGTGAACCGCCAGTCGTAGTCCATGTCCATCGGCAGGAACGGCGACACGTGGAAGTCCTTGCCGAAGCGGAACCGCAGCTTCGAGGGCGTGCCCTCGCTCGCGGAGGCCGGCAGCACGTAGCAGTGGCGTTCGCCCCACGGCGTGTTGTTGATCTCGGCGACCACGGCCTCGAGCTGGCGGTCCTCGGTGTCGAAGCAGTAATAGAAGCTCACGGGGTTGAACCCGTAGCCGAAATACCGGGGATTCGTGAGCAGCCGGATCGGCCCCTCGGGGCGCCGGCCCGTGCGGCTCTCGACCAGGCCGCGGATCTCGGCGTCGAGGTCGACCGAGCGATCGCCGTAGTGGTCCTCGCGGTGCCAGCGGGCCAGTGCCGGGCGCCGCGCCGACCACAGCCAGCGCCCCTCGAGCGCCTGCGGGATCTCGGCGAGATCGAGGTAGAGCAGGGAAAGCCGGTACCGGAACGAGTGCGGCGCCGGCGTGCTCCGCCGGTGTCTAACCCACCCGTGGTAGAGGCAGCTCTGCACGTTCGAGATCCTCGGTGAAGTGCGCGAGCGCGGACTGCGCGCTTACGACTCCGTCCTCGTGGAACCCGCAGCGCCAGTAAGCGCCGCAGAAGTATGTCCGGCGCGCGCCGTCGAGCTCGCGGTGCCGTGCCTGCGCCGCGACCGCGGCCGGCGAGTACACCGGGTGGCTGTACTGGAACGTCCGCAGGATGCGGTCCTCGGCGATCGCGGCACGGTTGTTGAGCGTAACGAGGAAGCGCGTCGGCGAGTCGAGCGACTGCAAGACGTTCATGTCGTAGGTGACCGCCACCGGCTCCTGGGGATCGGCGAGGAGATGATAGTTCCATGCTGCCCTCGCGAGCGGACGCCGCGGCAGCAGCGACTCGTCCGTGTGCAGGATCACCTCGTTCGGCGCATAGGGGAACGCCTGCAGCACCTCCATCTCGGCGGCACTCGGCGACTCGAGCAGGGCGAGGGCCTCGTCGGAGTGGCACGCCAGGAAGACGTGGTCGTAGGCCTCGACCCCGCCGCGGCGCGTACGCACCCGCACCTCGTTCGGCAGGCGCCGGATCGATTCGACCGGCGTCGAGAGCCGCAGGTCCAGGCGCGCCGCCGCGAGCAGCGCGCGCACGTACTCCCGCGAGCCGCCACGCACGGCCTGCCAGACGGGCCGCTCGTCGACGGAGAGGAACCCGTGGCGGTCGAAGAAGTCGATGAAGAACCGCGCCGGGAAGGCGAGCATCGACGCCGCCTCGGCCGACCAGATGGCGCGGCCCATCGGCACGACGTAGTGCTCGACGAACTGGCGCGAGTACGCGCCACGATCGATGTACTCACCGAGCGTGAGCGCGCCGTCGAGCGAGGGCAGGTCGGCCTTGGCTCGCGCATTGAAGCGCAGGATGTCGGCGATCATCCTCAGGAACGAGGGACGCAGCGCGTTCAGCCGCTGGGCGAAGAGCGAATTGACGGACGTCCCGTTGTACTCGAGCCCGGTGCGGTCGCAGCGCAGGCTGAAGCTCATGTTCGACGGCTGCCAGCCGACGCCGAGCTCCTCGAGCATCGCGATGAAGTTCGGGTAGGTCCAGTCGTTGAAGACGATGAAGCCGGTGTCGATGGCCCAGGTCCGCCCGGCGCGCTCGACGTCGACGGTCGCCGTGTGGCCGCCCGCATGGTCGCCCGCCTCGTAGACCGTCACGTCGTGAGCACGCGAGAGGCGCCACGCCGCGTAGAGCCCCGCGACGCCCGAACCGACGACCGCAACCCTCACGTCGTCACCGCTGTGTGAGACTCGCGCACTTCGCGCGGCACGGGCTTCAGGTCCCAGATGACCCCGATGAACGCCAGTAGCCGCAGCAGGTAGTAGGTGACGTCGATCTCCCACCAGTAGAAGCCCTGCCGGGTCGACATGGGATAGCGGTGGTGGTTGTTGTGCCAGCCCTCGCCGAGCGTGATGAGGGCGAGCAGGAAGTTGTTGCGGCTCTCGTCGCCCGTGGCGTAGCGGCGGCGACCCCACACATGGCAGAGGGAGTTGATCGTGTAGGTGCCGTGGTAGCAGGCGACCGTCGAGACGAAGAAACCCCAGACGAGCATCTGCGGACCGGTCGTGCCGAGCCCGGGAGCATAGCGATGGAGCAGGGCGCCGAGCGCGAGCAGCCCGAGGGCGAGCACGAAGGGCACGAGGATGTCATAGCGGTCGAGCCAGCGGAGCTCGGGATAGCGAAGCAGGTCGCGGACGCGCCCAAGGTCCGGTGCGAAATGGCCGCGTGTCAGGAACCAGCCCATGTGCGACCAGATGAAGCCGCGCTGGCTCGGCGAGTGGACGTCGCCGGGCTGGTCCGAATGGGCGTGATGCTGGCGGTGGTGCGCCGCCCACCAGATCGGCCCGCGCTGCACGGCGGATGCCCCGAGCACCGCGAACGCGAACTGCGCCGGGCGCGACGTCTTGAACGTACGGTGCGAGAAATAGCGGTGGTAGAAGCCCGTGATCGCGAACATCCGCAGCACGTAAAGCGCGACGGCGACGCCCACGGCGACCGCGCTGACGCCGACCCAGATCACTCCGAGGCAGGCGAGGTGCATGCCGATGAACGGCACGATGCGCGCCCAGTCGACGGCGTCGGGCGACTCTGCCGCCTTCCCGTCACCCGCGGCCGCGCTTGCGTCGAACCAGCGCGCCACCGACCTCAACGGCCGGGGCGCCGGCGACGCAGCGCGGTCAGCCGGGCTCTCGTTCCCACGATCCATCTGGTCTCGCCGTCCTCAGTTCTTTGCCGCCTGGGCGGACTTGGGCGTGCCGAGCAACTGGGCGCGCAGGTCCCGCACGACGCTGCGCGGGTCGAGCCAGATCGCCAGGAAGGCCGGTCCGAACGCCGGGTCGCCCACTTCTCCGAACCGGCGGTGCCGATCATAGAACCGAGTGGGTCCGCCGGGAACCACGACGGTCGTGACATTGTCGCCCGGGGCGACGTCCGACCAGATGCGTTCGAGCTCCGCGAGCCACGCTGCGCGGCGCTCGGCTTCCGGCTGGCCGAGCTTGCGCCACGCGGTTTCCGTGATCTTGAGCAGTTCTTCGCGCGAGAACGCGCGCTGGTAGTCGAGGCTGAGCGCCACCGTCTCCCGGGGCCCGAATCCGGCGTACTGGCCGCTCGTTGTCCAGAGGCCTGCATCGTAGATGGCGAAGCCGAGCCAGCGCAGCTCTCCCGACCCGACCGGCCGGAGGCCATAGGCCTGCTGCTGAACCGGCGTGGGCAATTCCGCGGCGGCAGTGCCGTCCCAGGGGCCCGAAAGGCACCCGACCAGGGCGAGCAGGGAGAGGACGCGGCGCATGGCAGCCCCTTCGGCCGGGGAACCGCTGCGGATTCAGCCGGCGGGCCCCTTGATCGCGGCATGTGCCGCGAGTGCCGCGGCTCGGCTCTCCCGGAAATCGACGACCGGCCGGGGATACGACCGACCCAGCTTGACTCCCGCGGCGCGAAGCACGTGCTCCGGCGCCTCCCACGGCCGATGGAGCCACGCGTCCGGCAGCCTCGCCAGCTCGGGCAGCCAGCGGCGGAGGTACCTCCGCTCCGGATCGAACCGCTCGGCCTGCAGTGCCGGGTTTAAGATTCGAAAGTACGGCGCGGCGTCGGCGCCGCAACCCGCCGTCCACTGCCAGCCCAGGGTGTTGTTCGCGAGGTCCGCGTCGACCAGCGTGTCCCAGAACCACCGGGCGCCCTCGAGCCACGGCTGGCGCAGGTTCTTCGTGAGCAGCGAAGCGGCGACCATCCGCACGCGGTTGTGCATCCATCCGGTGGTCCACAGTTCCCGCATGCCGGCGTCGACGATCGGATAGCCGGTGCGGCCGCGCCGCCAGGCCTCGAGCCACGCCTCGTCCTCTACCCAGGGAAACCTCTCGAACCGCGCGTCCAGCGACGCCGTCGGCGTCTGCGGATAGTGATACAGAAGGTGGTGCGCGAACTCGCGCCAGCCGAGCTGGCGCACGAAGCCCTCGGCGGACGCACGCACGCCGGGCTGCTCGGCCAGCATCGACTGCACGACGGCGTGGCACTGCCGCGGGCCGATCTCGCCGAAGTGCAGGTGCGGCGACAGTCGCGAGGTGTCGCGAAGGTCCGGCCGATTTCGACCCTCGCCATAGCGCGCGACTCCGTCCTCGACGAAGCCTTCGAGACGGTCGAGCGCACCCGCTTCGCCCGGGGTCCACGCCGCCTCGAGGCCGGCGTCCCACCGTATCGACGGCAGCAGCCCGAGCTGCTCGAGCGCGAGACTCGCGACCGGTCGTCCAGCCCCCTCGAGCGTCGCCGGCGCGGGCAGCGGCGGCGGCACCGTCGACAGGCGCGCGGCGCACGCCCGCCAGAACGGGGTGTACACCCGGTAAGGCTGTCCCGTCGTGGTCTCCACCTGCCACGGCTCGAGGAAGAGCGCCGAGTTGAAGCTTTCGCAGAGCAGGCCGGCCTCGCGCAGGGCCACCTTGATCCGCGCGTCGTGTGCGATGCGCGCGGGCTCGTAAAGCCGGTTCCAGTACACGGAGTCGGCGCCCGATTCCCGCGCGACGGCGAGCAGCGCATCGAGCGAGCCGCCGGCACGGATGCACAGCGATACTCCGCGGGCCCGCAGCGATGCGTCGAGCGAGGCGAGACTGCGATGCAGCCACCAGCGGCTGGCCGCGCCCGGCGCCCACTCGTCGTCCTCCTGAGGCGCGTGGACGTACAGCGCAGCGACGCGCTCCGACCGCTCGCACGCGGCGGCGAGTGCCGGGTTGTCCGCGAGCCTCAGGTCGCGTCGGAACCACACGATTGCCGTGCCGTGACCGCTCACGGGGCGCACCTCGGGCTCATGGCACAGCCGCTCCGCCGGCGCCCAGCGTGCGCCGCAATTCTCCGGCGCGGGCTGCGATGCGCGAGCGCTCGTCGGTCGTGAGCCGGTCGAGATTCTTCACCTGCAGGCCGAGGCGCGGGTGGCAGGCGAGCCGTTCCCGATGCCGCGCGAGGAAGTCCCAGTACAGCGTCGTGTACGGGCACGCCCGCTCGCCGACGGCGAGGTCCGGCCGGTAGCGACAGCCCGAGCAGTAGTTGCTCATCCGCGAGATGTACTTGCCGGTGGCCACGTACGGTTTCGAGGCGAGCAGCCCGCCGTCCGCGTACTGCGACATGCCGAGCGTGTTCGGCAGCTCGACCCACTCGACGGCGTCGACGTAGACGGACAGGTACCACTCGTGAACCTCGCGGGGCCGGACGCCCCAGAGGAGCGCGAAGAGCCCGGTGATCATCAGCCGTTGGATATGGTGCGCGTAGCCGAGGTCGAGCGTCTGGCCGATCGTTTCGCGCAGGCACGCGAGGTCGGTTTCGCCGGTCCAGTAGAAGGCCGGGAGCTGGCGGTCGGCGCCGAGCACGTTGCGTTCGAGGTAGCCCGGCATCTCCCGCCAGTAGATCCCACGCACGAATTCACGCCAGCCGAGGATCTGGCGCACGAAGCCCTCGACCGCCTCGATGCCGGCGCGGCCGGCACGGTACTCGGCCTCGGCGGCGGCGCAGACCTCGCGCGGATCGAGCAGCTTCAGGTTGAGGGCCGCGGACAGCCGGGAGTGGTAGAGGTACGGCTCGCCGGTCCACAGCGCGTCCTGCCAGCGGCCGAATGCCGGCAGGCGGTGGCCCACGAAGTCGTCGAGTGCCTCGAGCGCCTGCGCCCGGGTCACCGGCCAGTCGAACGAGTCGATCTGGCCTGGATGGTCATCGAACCGGCGGGTCACCAGCTCGAGCACGGCCTGCGTGGTCGCGTCCGGCGCGAACGACCTCGGCGGTGCGATGTATCCCGGTCCCTCCGAGCCGAACGCCCCGCGATTGGCGGCGTCGTGGTTCCAGCGGCCGCCGGCGGGCTCGTCGCCGTCCATCAGGAAACCGGTGCGTCGGCGCATCCAGCGGTAGAAATGCTCCATGCGCAGCTCGCGCCGCCCGCGCGCCCAGCCGGCGAACTCCTCGGCCGTCAGGAAGAAATGGCTGTCGCGCCGGATCTCGAGTGCGACGCCGGCCGCCATCGCCGCAGCCTCCAGCTCGCGCGCGACGCGGTACTCGCCCGGCTGTACGACGATGACCCGCACGGGGCGCAATCGCTCCAGATCGGCTGCAAGCGCCGCCTCGAGCGTCGGTTCCGCGTGCGTCCCGAGTTCGCGATAGACGAAGGTCCGGCCCGCCTCCCGCGCCGCGTCGCGGTAGTGGCGCATCGCAGCGAGGAACAGCGCCGTCCGGGCCCGGTGTGAGCGCACGTGCGTGCTCTCGGCCGGGACTTCGGCCATCCAGATGCGATCGAGCCGGGCGTCGAACTCGTCGAACGCCCGGCTCGTCGGGTCGAGCTGGTCGCCGAGGACGACGACCAGGTGGCGCAGGCGCGCCTGGGTCAGACGCCGCCTGCCTTGAGCGCCGCGATGCGGTCCTCGATCGGCGGGTGGGTCATGAAGAACTTCTTCACGCCCGAGGGGATGCCGCCCGAGATGCCGAACGCCGCCATCTTCTCGGGCAGCGGGCCCGCGTGACGCTGGCGGAGCTTCTCGAGCGCGCCGATCATGTGCTCGCGGCCGGCGAGCCGCGCACCGCCCGCATCGGCGCGGAACTCGCGCCGGCGCGAGAACCACATGACGATGATGGTCGCGAGGAGGCCGAGCACGATCTCCGCGATGATCGTCGTGACCCAGAACGCCGGCCCGTGGCCTTCCTCGTTCCTGAACACGACGCGGTCGACCGTGTGGCCGACGACGCGCGCAAGGAAGATGACGAACGTGTTCACCACGCCCTGGATCAGCGCGAGCGTGACCATGTCGCCGTTCGCAACGTGGCTCACCTCGTGCGCGAGCACGGCCTCGGCTTCCTTCTGGCTCATCGACTGCAGCAGGCCGGTGCTCACCGCGACGAGCGACGCGTCGCGGCGCGCGCCGGTCGCGAAGGCGTTCGGCTGCGGCGAGTCGAAGATGCCGACCTCGGGCATGCCGATGCCGGCGAGCTGGGCCTGCTGGCGCACCGTGTTGACGAGCCAGCTCTCGGTCGAGTTCGCGGGCTGCGTGATCACGCGCACGCCCATCATCCGCTTTGCGGACCACTTCGACATCGCGAGCGAGATGAACGAGCCCATGAAGCCGACGATGGCGGCGAACACCAGCAGCGCGCCCAGGTTCAGGTCCACACCCTGCGCGTCGAGGATGCCCTCGAAGCCGATCAGCCGCAGGACGATGCCAAGCAGTACGACGATGGCAAGGTTCGTGGCAAGGAAGAGCAGGATGCGTTTCATCGACTTGTGTCTCCGGAGGAGGATTTCGTCACGAGCCCGTTCGGTTGGGATGACCGACCGGATTTCAACGGGTCATGCGCCGTGCCGGGGCACACCCGGACGTCCGCTGGTCCCCTGAGACCGAGGCGGGACCCCAAGGTTCCCCGACGCCCGCCGAGGTGACTTCGGCCGCAGGTCACATGGTATACACACCGCGATGGCGGCGCAGAAGAACGACGACGAATCGTCGCGGAAGGGCCTGGGCGAGGGCAGCCGGCGCGTCGACGCGGCGATCCGTGAGCAGCAGCGCCTGCTCGCGCGGGTGATCCGCAGGCTCGGCACGGCGACGGTCGAGGACGTCCACCAGGGCCGCGTGACCGCCCGGCGCCTGCGGTCGATGCTGAAGACCTTCGGGGCGCTCCTCGAGCCGCGGCGGGCACAACTCTATCGCATGGACCTGCGGCGGCTGGCCCACGCCCTCACGCTGGCCCGCGAGGCCGACGTGCGCCACAAGCTGCTCGTCGACGTCGGCCGGTCAGGCGGCCTGGCGGCGGACGATCTCGAACGGCTGGACGCGCTGCTCGACGATCAGCGCGTCGACGCGCGCGAGTCGCTGCGGCGCCACCTCCGGGAGCCGTCCTGGGGCGCGCTGATGAAGGCACTCGAACGCCACGTCTCGCGGAGCGGCGCGGTCGTGGTCAGGAATGCGACGCTCGGCGACGTGCTGGAGCTTGCGATCGCGGCCTGGAAGCGTCCGGTCCGCCTGCTCGAGCGGCATCCGACCTCCGTGACCGAACTGCACGATCTCCGCCTCGCGCTCAAGCACTGTCGCTACGCGTTGGAGCCGCTCGCGGACGTCGCGCCCGAGCCGGCCGCCCGGCTGGCCAGGGCACTGCGGGCCGCGCAGGACTCGATCGGCGAGCATCGCGACTGCCTGCTCGCCGACCACTGGGTGCGGTCGAACGAACGCACCCTCGGCCGTTCCCTCGTGGAACGGCTCACGGAAGAGCTGGCCGGGAGGGAGCGCAAGCTGCGACGCAAGGCGCGGCGCAAGAGCGCCGCGCTGCTTCCCGCCTGGAAAGCGTGGCGGCGGGCGACGGGGCCCGTCAGGCGTGCAGGCTCGAAAGGTCGATCGTGATCCGCACCTGGCCGCCCGAATTCGGCTCGACGTCCACTTCGAACCCGAAACGCCGGGCCCAGGCCTGGATCCGGTCGTTCGCCGCCAGGCTCGAGCCCTCGAGCGCCACGTAACCACCTTCGCGCGCAGCGAGCGAGAGGCTCCGCATCAGCTCGGTGCCGACGCCGCGGCCGTGCCACTCGTCCGCGACGACGATCGCGCACTCGGCGCGGTCCGTGTCCTCGATCCGGGCATAGCGGCTCACGCCGATCAGCCGCTCGTCGGGGTCCGCGGCGAAGGCCCCGACGGCCATCGTGTCGCGGTAGTCGAGGTCGAGCAGCCGGTTCGCATCGGACCGGCTGACGGCGCGCACGATATAGTGGGTGCGCTGGTAGAGGGTCTCGGGCGACAGTCCCTCGATGAACCGGATCTCACGCTCGACGTCGTCGGGACGCAGCGCGCGGATGCGGACCGGGGTGCCGTCGGCGGCCTGCCAGATTCGTTCGAGGCCGGCCGGGTAGCCCGGAGGCGGGGGCGGGGCGGACGGGCTGGAGGAGTCGCTCACTCGCGGTCGCGGTACTCGTCGTCCTCGTCGTCGTAATCCTCGTCGTCCTCGTCGTCCCAGTCCTCGTCGTCGTCTTCCCAGTCCTCTTCGTCGAGGTCGTCCTCCTCGTCGTCCTCCTCGTCGTCGTCGACCCAGCCCTCCGGCTCCTGCGTGAGTTCGAGATCGAGCTCGCTCCAGGCCTCGACGTCCAGTTCCTCGAACTCGCCGTCGAGCCACTGGATACGGACGAGCGCCTCGTCGGGGTCGACGCTCACCACCTTGAAAGTGCCGTCACGCTCGAGGTCTTCGTACCATTGGCCCGGTTCCGGGTCGAAATCACGGCTCACGTCGGGTTCCTCGTGGAGAAATCCGGAATCTGTAGCACGGGGGGTGTGCGAACGATGTTGTGGGGCCACTATACCGCGCTCCCGATGACAGGCAACCGGAACTCACCTAGGGTGATGGGGGTCGTCGTCGCGTAAAATCGGACTCATCAGTCCACCAGGCAGGATTCACCGTGTACTCCTATCGCGCACCCCTCCGTGACATCCGTTTCGTGGTCCATGAAGTGCTCGATTTCGAGCAGCACTACCGCTCGTTCGGGCGCGAGGAACTCAATCGCGACCTGCTGGAGGGCATCCTCGAGGAAGGCGCCCGCTTCGCCGAGGACGTGCTCGCGCCCACGAACCGCATCGGCGACGAGCACGGCCTGCGTTTCGAGGACGGCCAGGTCCTCACCCCGCCGGGCTTCAAGGAAGCCTACGACCGCTACTGCGAGGACGGCTGGATCACGATGACGGCGGACCCCGAGTGGGGCGGCCAGGGCCTGCCCGGCGGGTTCGCGCTCGCCTTCAGCGAGATGCTGGTCTCCGGCAACATGGCCTGGAAGATGTATTCGGGCCTCACCGAAAGCGCGTCGCTCACGATCGCGGCTCACGGCAGCGAGGACCTGAAGCAGCGCTACCTGCCGAAGATGGTCTCCGGCGAGTGGTCCGGCACGATGTGCCTCACCGAGGCGCACTCCGGCACCGACCTCGGCATCCTCCGCACGAAGGCCGAGCCGCGCGGCGACGGCTCCTACTCGATCACCGGCACCAAGATCTTCATCAGCGCCGGGGAGCACGACCTGACCGACAACATCGTCCACCTCGTGCTCGCGCGCCTTCCGGACGCGCCGGCAGGCACCAAGGGCATCAGCCTGTTCGTCGTGCCGAAGCGCCTGCCGGATGGCGAGGGCCACGCAGGCGCCGGGAACGGGGTGCGCTGCGGGTCGATCGAGCACAAGATGGGGATCCACGCCTCACCCACGTGCGTGATGCACTTCAACGACTCGCAGGGCTGGATGCTCGGCAAGCCGAACGAAGGGCTCGCTTGCATGTTCACCATGATGAACCACGCACGCCTCGGCGTCGGCCTGCAGGGCCAGGGCCTTTCGGAACTCGCGTGGCAGGCGTCGATCGCCTACGCCAATGACCGGCTGCAGGGCCGCGCGATCACGGGCGCCAAGCTGCCCGGCAAGCCGGCCGACCCGATCATCGTCCACCCTGACGTGCGCCGCATGCTGCTCACGCAGAAGGCGATCGTCGAGGGCGGCCGCGTGCTCTGCTTCCTCACGGCGCGCGAAATCGACAGCTCGCACCTGAACCCCGACCCGGACGCCCGCAAGCGCTCGGTCGACCTGGTCGCGTTCCTGACGCCCATCGTCAAGGCTTTCCTGACCGACGCGTCGCTCGAGGTGACGAGCCTCGCCGTGCAGGTGCACGGCGGCCACGGCTTCATCCGCGAGACGGGCGTCGAGCAGCTCATGCGCGACGCGCGCATCACGCCCATCTACGAAGGCACGAACGGCATCCAGGCGCTCGACCTGCTCGGCCGCAAGGTGTTCGGGACCGGCGGCAAGAGCGTGATGATGATGAGCGACCGCATCCGCGAGGCGATCACGAAGTTCGGCAGCCTCCCGGAGGTGGCGCCGCTCGCGGCCGAGCTCGGCAAGCGGCTCGATCAGTGGGGCAAGCTCACGATGGAGCTCGGCGCAGCGGCGATGAAGAACCCGGAGGAAGTGGGTGCCGCGGCGAGCGACTATCTGCAGGTTTCGGGCTACGTGACGCTTGGCTGGTGCTGGCTCGCGGCGGCGGGCGTCGCGGCGAAGAAGATCGCGGCGGGCGACGCCGAGGCCGACTTCTACCGGGCCAAGCTCGTGACGGCGAGGCACTACTTCGACCGCATCCTGCCGCGCATCGACTCCCACGCGGCGGCGGCGCGGGCGGGTGCGGCCGGTCTCATGACGCTGCCGGCCGAGCACTTCGCGTTCGCATGACCGGCGCGGTCGCCGCGGCCGGCGCGTCGCGCCTCGCCGCGGCCCGGCGCGTCGTGGTCAAGGTCGGCTCGGCGCTGCTCGTCGAGCGATCGACGGGGCACGTCCATCGCGCGTGGCTCGAGTCGCTGGCGGCCGACGTGGCCGAGTTGCGCGCGCGCGGCCAGGAGGTCGTGCTCGTCTCGTCCGGCGCGATCGCGCTCGGGCGCCGCGAACTCGGCCTTGCCCCCGGCAAGCTCAGGCTCGAGGAAAGCCAGGCGGCCGCGGCCGTCGGCCAGATCCGGCTCGCGCACGCGTGGAAGGAAGTGCTCGGCCACCACGGCGGTACCGTCGCCCAGGTGCTCCTCACGCTCGGCGACACCGAGGAGCGGCGCCGCTACCTCAATGCGCGCAACACGCTCACGACCCTGATCCGGCTCGGGGCCGTGCCCGTCATCAACGAGAACGACACGGTTGCCACCGCCGAGATCCGCTACGGCGACAACGACCGGCTCGCGGCGCGCGTCGCGCAGATGGTGAGCGCGGACTGCCTCGTGCTGCTGTCGGACGTCGATGGCCTGTACACGGCGGATCCGACACGGTCGCCGGACGCGCGGTTCATCCCCGAGGTCTCGCGCATCACCCCCGAGATCGAGGCGATGGCGGGCGGTTCCGCGTCCGACGTGGGCTCGGGCGGCATGGCCACGAAAGTGATGGCCGCGAAGATCGCGGTTTCCGCGGGCTGCAGCCTGTGCATCGCGGCGGGCCGCGAGCAGCACCCGCTGCGGCGCATCGCCGAGGGCGCGCGCTGCACGTGGTTCGTCGCCGAGGCGACGCCCGTGACCACCCGCAAGCAGTGGATCGCCGGCATGCTGAAGCCGGCCGGCGAACTGCACGTCGACCAGGGTGCGGTGCATGCGCTGCGCGAGGGGCGCAGCCTGCTGCCGGCGGGCGTCCTCAAGGTGCGGGGCCGGTTCGATCGTGGCGACGCGGTCGTCGTGCTCGCGCCCGGCGAGGTCGAGGTGGCGCGCGGACTGAGCGCCTATTCGAGTGCCGATGCCACGCGCATCTGCGGCCGCCGCAGCAGCGAGCTCGAGGCGCTGCTCGGCTACCGCGGCCGCGACGAGATGATCCACCGCGACGACCTGGTGCTCGTATGAGCCTGGCGCAGACCGACACGGCGGGCGGACCCACCATGCCCGAGATCATGGCGCCGATCGGTCGAGCCGCCGTCGACGCCGCACAGGTGCTGGCACGGGCGTCCACCGCCGACAAGAATGCGGCGCTGCGCGACATGGCGCGGGCACTGCGGGATCGGAAGGCCATGATCCTCGAGGCGAACGCCCTCGACGTTCGTGCAGGCGAGGCGGCGCAGCTCTCGGCCGCGATGCTCGATCGCCTGCGGCTCGACGACGCCCGCATCGAGGCGATGGCCGCCGGCGTCGAGCAGATCGAACAGTTGCCCGATCCGGTCGGCACCGTCATCGCGGAGTGGCAGCGGCCGAACGGGTTGCGGATCCAGCGCGTGCGCGTCCCGCTCGGCGTGATCGGGATCATCTACGAGAGCCGTCCCAACGTGACGTGCGACGCGGGCGCGCTGTGCCTCAAGTCCGGCAACGCCGCGATCCTGCGCGGCGGCAGCGAAAGCCGGCACTCGAGCGCCGCGATCCACGCATGCCTGGTCGAGGGGCTGCGGGCCGCCGGGCTGCCCGCCGCGTGCATCCAGGTCGTCCCGACGGCCGACCGCGCGGCCGTGGGCTACATGCTCGCCTCCATGACGGACTTTATCGACGTGATCGTGCCGCGCGGCGGCAAGAGCCTCATCGCGCGCGTGCAGCAGGATGCAAGGGTGCCCGTCATCGGTCACCTCGAGGGCAACTGCCACGTATACGTCGATGGCTCCGCGGACCTGCGCATGGCGCGCGAGATCGTGCTGAACGCCAAGCTCCGCCGCACGGGCATCTGCGGTGCCGCGGAGACGCTGCTGGTCGACGCTGCCTGCGCCGACACCCACCTCGCGCCCCTGGTGCGCGACCTGCTCGACGCCGGCTGCGAGGTGCGCGGCGACGAAGCCGTGCGTCGCGTCGATGCCCGCGTGCGGCCGGCGACCGAGGAGGACTGGCACACGGAGTACCTCGACGCGATCATCGCGGCAAAGGTCGTGCGGGGAGTCGACGACGCGATCGCGCACATCGCGCGCTACGGCTCGGCCCACACCGAGTCGATCGTCGCCGGGGACGCGTCGGTCGCCGAGCGTTTCCTGTCGCGCGTCGACAGCGCGATCGTGCTGCACAACGCGTCGACGCAGTTCGCGGACGGCGGCGAGTTCGGCATGGGCGCGGAGATCGGCATCTCGACGGACCGATTCCACGCTCGCGGGCCCGTGGGCGTCGAGCAGCTGACGAGCTACAAGTACGTCGTGCGGGGCAGCGGCCAGCTCAGGACCTGAGGACGGCGAGGCCGCCGCGCAGCGAGTGGACGCCGGTGCGGCCCTGCGTGCGCAGGTGCTCGACCAGCGAAAGGCTGCGCACGCCGTGCGCACACACGATCAGGTAGCGCCCGTCGGCAGGGAACTCGACGTGTCCCTTCACCAGCTCGGACAACGGAACGTGCGTCGGGATCTGGAGTCCGGGCGGGTCGTGGGCTCGTTCCCACGACTCGCGGATGTCGACGAGCTCGAGGCCCGACTCGAGAGCCTGCGTCAACGTCGCGAACTCGAGCTCCAGATCCATTTCGTCCGCCTCGAGTCCCGGCGCGCCGCCGGGCCGGTCGTGATCGCACCGGGGGTCCCGACGGGCGCCGATACGCCGGGTCTCGAGCGACGACAGGTCCACCATTACGAGTGAAGGCGCGTCGCCGGCGTCGAGGCCCAGCAGGCGCCTCAAGGCCGCCATCGCCTCGAGCGCACCCAGCGTCGCCGGCACGGGTCCGAGCACGCCGGCCTCGGCGCAGTTTCCGACCATCCCGTCGCGCGGCGCTTCGGGCCAGAGGCAGCGCAGGCACGGCCAGTGGGGCAGGGGACGATAGACCTGCAGCTGTCCTTCGTACTGGTGCACGCTCGCGAACACCGCCGGCTTCCCGGCGCGTACGACGGCGTCGCTGACCAGGAACTTCGCGCGGAAATTGTCGGTGCACTCGACGACGAGGTCGCAGGAGCGGACCAGTGCATCGACGTTGTCGGGAGTCGCGTGCACCGCACGGGGCTCGACCGTGACGTCGACGTTGAGGGCCTCGAGTCGCTCCGCCGCGACCTCGACCTTCGGGCGGCCGACGTCCGCCACGCCGTAGAGCGGCTGGCGGTGCAGGTTGCTCGGCTCGACCCGGTCGCCGTCGACGATGACGAGGCGCCCGACGCCGGCCGCTGCGAGGTACTGCAGCACCGGCACGCCCAGCCCGCCTGCACCGACGACGAGCACGGCCGCCGCGGCGAGTCGTGCCTGGCCGCCGGGACCGACCTCGGGCAGCACCACCTGCCGCGAATAGTCGTGCACGAACGCGGCGCGATCGGGCACCTCGTGCCGCGACTGGCTGCCGTCACCCTCGTGCGCATGCGGCGATCCCGGTTCGTGCGCCGCGCAGCGCTCGCATGCGACCCAGCCCGAGTCGCCGTCCGAGTAATGCTCGAGCTTCCAGACGGGAACACGGTGCTTCACTTCGTCGATGATGTAGCGGCATGCCGCGAACGCCTCGTCACGATGCGTGCCGGCGACGCCGACCCAGACCGCGAGTTCGCCGACGTCGAGCCCACCCACGCGATGCACGCACGCGGCGCGCCGCACGCCATACCGCGCCATCGCCTCCGCCACGATGCGCTCGCCTTCCTTGACCGCGAGTTCCTCGAACGCCTCGTACTCGAGGCGGACCACGCGCCGACCCTCGTTGTGGTCACGCACCCGGCCTTCGAAGCTCGCATAGCCGCCCGCGGCGCGGTCCGCCAGAGCCGAGCGGTACGTTTCCGGCGTGAGCGGCGCCGGGCTCAGGGAGAACGGCTGCATCAGCCGCCCGCTACCGGCGGGATGAAGACGATTCGGTCGCCGGGCGACAGCCGGTGCGACCAGTCGGCGAACTCTTCGTTCACGGCGACACGGAGCAGGGTGCGTGGCAGGTCGAAGGCGTGGCGCGCCGCGAGTTCGTCGTATAGTTCGGCGGCCGTCCCGACGGCGGTCTCGACCGATTCGGCGGCGAGGCCGGCACGCTCGCGCAGCACCGCGAAATAGCGAACTTCCACGATCACGGTCCGCCCACCTCGCGCTTTCCGCCACGCTTCTCGACGAGCCTGAGTTCGCTCACGACGATCTCGTGCGACAACGCCTTGCACATGTCATAGACGGTGAGCGCCGCGATCGAGGCGCCCGTGAGCGCCTCCATCTCTACGCCGGTCCTGTGGTGCACGCTCGCGGTGCAACGAACGAGCGCCTCGTCGTGGTCGCTCATCCCGATCTCGACCATGCAGTTCTCGAGCCCGAGCGGGTGGCAGAACGGGATCAGCTCGTGGGCGCGCTTCGCGGCCATGACGCCCGCGATGATCGCGGTCTGGAAGACGGGGCCCTTGCTCGTTTCGAAACCGGATTCGCGCAGGGCCTCGGCCACGGAGGCGGGAAAGCGGATGCGCGCCTCGGCGACGGCCACGCGGTGCGTGACGGCCTTTCCGCCGACGTCGACCATCGAGGGTTGCCGGCGCTCGTCCACGTGCGTGAATTCCTGGCCCATCGCTGTCCGCGTCATCCGCCGATGTAGTGCATCTCGATCTTGCCGGGCTGGCGCTCGAGCCGCTGCCACTCGGCGCGCTGCTCGCTGTAGCGGTCGCTGCGGGCAGTCCAGGCCGAGCGCATCAGCGCCGCGAGCTCCTCGTCCGGGGCGCCCTCCCGCAGCGCGGCACGCAGGTCGGTGCCGCGCGTTGCAAAGAGGCACGTGTAGAACATCCCGTCGGACGACAGGCGGGCGCGCGTGCAGTCGCCGCAGAACGGCGCGGTGACCGACGAGACGAAGCCGAGCTCGCCGGCGCCGTCGTCGTAGCGATACCTCTCGGCCACCTCGCCGTGATACGCACCCGGCACGGCGCTCACGGGCCAGCGGCCGTGGATTCCCTTGAGCACTTCCGCCGAGGGCACGACGTCGTCCATGCGCCAGTGGTTTCGGTTGCCGACGTCCATGTACTCG